>DATCOJ010000093.1:0-27972 GCA_036564785.1 Rhizomicrobium sp.
TCCCCGATGAGCCGCCCGCGATCGCCTTCGCGTCGCCGCCCGCCAAGACCGAACACGATGCGCTGAAGCTCGCTTTCACCGCCGGCGACGATTACGGCGTGACCTCGGCGCGCGCGCTGATCCGCCCCGTCGCCAAGGCGAAGAACCGCAAGGCGCTGGCAGTCGATCTGCCGCTGGCTTCGTCTGCCAAGACCATCAATCAGACCGTTTATCGCGATCTCACCGGTCATCCCTACGCCGGCCTCGACGTCGAAATCACGCTCGAAGCGAAAGACGGCGCCGGCCATGTGGCGCGGAGCAAGTCCGTTCGCTTCAAATTGCCGGCGCATGTTTTCACCAATCCGCTGGCGCGCGCGCTGGTGGAGCAGCGGCAGGCTCTGGCGCTGGACGCCAGAGTGGCGCGCAACACCGCCATGCGGGCGCTGGATGCGCTCACCCTGGCGCCGGATCGGTTCTACGAAAACAACAAGAGTGTCTATCTGGCTCTGCGCAGCGCCTTCTGGGCGCTGAAGGGTGCACGCAGCGGCCAGGACATTGCCCGCGTGCAGGATCTGCTGTGGCAGACCGCGCAGGCGCTGGAGCGGGGCGGCCTGTCCTCGGCGGCGGAAGAACTGCGCCGCCTACAGCAGCTGATCTCGCAGGCCTTGGCCCAGGGCGCGCCGCAGGAAGTGATCGACGCGCTGCTTCAGCGCTACCAGATGGCGCTCAACCGCTATCTGCAGATGCTGGCGCAAAATCCGCCATCGGCCAATCAAGCCGCACCGCCCGGCGCCAAGGTGCTGAAGCCGGAGGATCTGCAGACCCTGCTCAATGCCATCCAGCAGCTCGCCCAGACGGGCGCGCGCGAGCAGGCGCAGCAATTGCTCGCCATGCTGCAAAACCTGCTCGAGAACCTTCATATGACGGCGGGGCCGGGCGGCAACTCGCCGGAAGACAAGGCGCTGAGCGACGCCATTCAGGGGCTGGGCGATCTGACCGGCAAGCAGCGCGAATTGCTCGACAAGACCTTCCGCGAGCAGCAGGGCAATCCCGATCCCAAATCCGGCGGCACGCAGGGCCTGGCGCAGCAGCAGGGCCAGTTGCGCCAGCAGCTCGACAAGCTGATGCAGGGCCTGGGCAAAGAGGGCGGCTCGGCCTCGAAGGATCTCAGCAACGCCGGCAAGCAGATGGGCGAAGCGCAAGGCGATCTCGGCAATCGCGCGCTCGACAACGCGACCGAAGCTCAGCGCAACGCGCTCGACGCGCTCCGCAAGGGCGCGGCCTCGCTCGCCAAGAACCTGATGGATCGCAACGGCCAGCAGGGGCCCATGGGCAGCGAGGATCCCCTGGGCCGGCAGAGCGGCGGCCGCGGGCCGAGCCTCGGCAGCGACGTCAAGATTCCCGATCAGTCGCAATTGCAGCGGGCGCGCTCGATCCTGAAAGAGCTGCGCAGGCGCGCCGAGGAGCGCGGCCGCCCCAAGGAAGAGCTCGACTATTTCGACCGCCTGCTGAAACAGTTTTGAGGCGGGAAGCGCTGACGAGCTATTCCGCCGCCACCTTGAGATCGCGCGGGAGCCGCGAGCGATGGAACGGCCGGTCGCCGAGAATGGTGGCGCGGTGCATCACGCGTCGGTTGGGCAGGTAGTCGTTCACCGCATAGTGCTGGGTGATGCGATTGTCCCAGAAAGCGATGGCGTTCTCCTTCCAGCGCCAGCGCACCTGGAATTCCGGCTTCTGGATGTGGGCGAACAGCATGGCGAGGATGGCGTCGCTTTCGCTGCGCCTCAGGCCCTTGATGCGCTCGGTGAAGCCGTAATTGACGAACAGCGAATCCTCGCCGGTTTCGGGATGGGTGCGGATCACGGGATGCACCACGGGCGGATGCTCTTCCACGGCGCGGGCGTATTTGTCCTCGCCGGCGGCCTGCGCCACCGTGCGCCTGGCCGGAAAGCCGCGCGCGAAATCGTGCACCGCGTCGAGCTGCGAAAGAAAATCGCGGAACGACGGACTCAGCGCCTCGTAAGCGGCGCGCATGTTGGACCACAGCGTGTCGCCGCCTTCGGCCGGCAGCTGCTTGGCGTAGAGGATGGCGCCGAGCGGAGGGGTCTCGATGAAAGTGACGTCGGTGTGCCAGGCGTCGTTGTCGGTGGGATTGCCGGCGTGATTGTCGAGTACGAACAGTTCCGGCGCTTCGGCCACGCCGGGATAGAGCGGATGGGTGTGCAACGCACCGAAGCGGGCGGCGAAATCGCGCTGCTGCAGAGGCGTGATGTGCTGGTCGACGAAGAAGATCACGCGGTGGGCCAGAAGCGCGGCGCGGATGCCGGCGATGATTTCGTCGTCCAGCGCCTTCGACAAATCGACGCCTTCGATAACCGCCCCGATGGTCGGGGTGAGCGTTTGCGTCCGGATCTTGCCCATGCAGTCTTCCCTACGTCCGCAGTCTCACTATCGCAGCGGCCGAGGTGACAATCCATCGTCCGAGGCGGCGCTCCAAATCGCATGCTGCGCCGCACACAATTTCTCAATCCACTCGGCCCATGGGAACAGATCCTGGCGTTTCAAGAGCTTGCGGGACAGGGTGAACTCAATCGCAATAATAGTTCGCGTACGATTTAACCAATTGAAATCAATACGTTTATCGCCCGCGGAAGCGAGGAAACTGGGGTGCCGCTGTGACGCAGGGCCCATGCACAAATTGCACTTCTCAACGAAGGGTCCAATACCTATTGTTCTGAACACTGAATGATGAAGGAGATATTCACATGAACAGACTATCCGCTATCGCCCTCGGCGCCGGCCTTGCCCTTGCCTCCATCTCCTTGGCCCATGCCGATTCCGCCGTCACCGGCGCCTGGAAGCTCAGCGTGGGAACCCAGGACGACCCCTGCACGATCACCCTCAACGCCGACCAGGACAACGCTGGCTCCGCCACCTCCAATGGCGACTGCAATGGCGTCTATGTGGGCCACTGGAAGACCGTAGGCTCCAGCCTGCAGCTGCTTTCCGGCAACGGCTCCTTGGTGGCCTGGCTGAAGCCGGAAGGCGGCGCCTATGAAGGCAAGCGCGTCTCCGACGGCCGGGCCGTGGCGCTCAACCGTTAATTCCGCCATCCCGTCGCAGAGGGGCCGCGCCATCCCGCGCGGCCCTTTTGTTTTGCGCCAACAAGCGCGTTGCCGCGCTGCTTCTGCTTCGCTATGGAACCAGCGCGGACCCTGGGGCCGGCCCGCTGGCAAGGGAAGGCGTTAGCTCATGAAGGAATTCGATCATTTCATCGCCGGCAAGTCCGTGAAAGGCACCAGCGGCCGCTTCGGCGATGTGTTCAATCCGGCGACCGGCGAAGTGCAGGGCAGGGTCGCGTTCGCCAGCAAGGGCGAAGTGCGCAAAGCCGTCGAGGCCGCGCTCAAGGCCTTTCCGGAATGGTCGAGCGTCAACCCGCAGCGCCGCGCCCGCGTGATGTTCAACTTCAAGGCGCTCGTCGAAAAGAACATGGACGAGCTGGCTCGCATGCTCTCCTCCGAGCACGGCAAGGTGATCGCCGATTCCAAGGGCGACATCCAGCGCGGTATCGAGGTGATCGAGTTCGCCTGCGGCATCCCGCACCTGATGAAGGGCGAATACACCGAAGGCGCCGGGCCTTCGATCGATATCTATTCCATGCGCCAGCCGCTGGGCGTGGTCGCGGGAATCACCCCGTTCAATTTCCCCGCCATGATTCCGATGTGGATGTTCGGCGTCGCCATCGCCTGCGGCAACACGTTCATCTGCAAACCCTCCGAGAAGGATCCGAGCGTTCCCTTGCGGCTCGCCGAGCTGATGATGGAAGCGGGCGCGCCCGCCGGCGTCCTCAACGTCGTCAACGGCGACAAGGAGGCCGTGGACGCCATCCTCACCGATCCCGACATCCAGGCGGTCAGCTTCGTCGGTTCTTCCGCCGTCGCCGAATACATCTATTCGCAGGGCACCGCGCATGGAAAGCGCGTGCAGGCGATGGGCGGCGCCAAGAACCACGCCATCATCATGCCCGACGCCGATCTCGACCAGGTCACCAACGAACTGATCGGCGCCGGCTACGGCTCGGCCGGCGAGCGCTGCATGGCGATCTCGGTCGCGGTTCCCGTCACCGACAAGCTGGCCGATGCGCTGGTCGAGCGCCTGAAGCCGCGGGTCGAGGCGCTGAAGATTTCCACGCCCACCGATCCGGAGGCCGCGTACGGGCCGCTGGTCACGGACGCACACCGCAAGAAGGTGCTCGACTACATCGATCTCGGTGTGAAGGAAGGGGCCGAGCTTGTGGTCGACGGCCGCGGCTTCAAGATGCAAGGCTATGAAAAGGGATTCTATCTGGGCGGCTCGCTGTTCGATCGGGTCACGCCGGAGATGAAGACCTATCAGGAAGAGATCTTCGGGCCCGTGCTGCAGATCGCCCGGGCGGAGGATTTCGACGCGGCGATCGCGCTGCCCTCCACCCATCAATACGGCAACGGCGTCGCCATCTTCACCCGCGACGGCGATGCCGCGCGCGAATTCGCCAGCAAAGTGAAGGTCGGCATGGTGGGCATCAACATCCCAATTCCGGTGCCGCTCGCCTATCATACCTTCGGCGGCTGGAAGCGCTCGGCGTTCGGCGACATCAACCAGCATGGGCCCGAAGGCGTGCGCTTCTATACGCGGGTCAAGACGGTGACGCAGCGCTGGCCCAAGGGCGGGGTGCGCGAGCATCCCGATTTCGTCATTCCGACGATGAAATGAGACAACGCCAATAGAGTAAAGGGGAGTCCAATGTCGCAGCAGGGACCGGACGCGGCTTCGCAGGCGCGCCTCAGGCGCGAATGGCAGGCGGCAATCGCCATCATCGTCGGCGGATTCATCGTCGCGGCGTTGGTCGCGGCCTATTTCACCTGGGCGCCGGCGGGCTTTCTCTCGGGAGAGCCCGCGCGGGTGGCGCGCCAGCGCACGCCGGAAGAGCGCCAGCAAGCCGACACGATGGCCACGATCGCGCTTTGCACTTCGGCGTTGGAGACCGCCAAGAGCTTCGGCATCATTCCCAGTTACACCAAGCTCGCCAGCACCGGTCTGCAGACCACCGACGTGCAGGGGCGCTATGTCTGTCTCGTCACCACCGGTGCGGCAAAGTACACGGTGGCGGCCGATCTGCTCTGCCGCGATCTGCGCAGCAAGCGCTGCGTCAATGTCTTCAGCGTGACGCGCGACGACGGCAGCGTGCTCTACCAGCGGCACAGCTAGCTCGAGGAGTTGGTCAACTTGACCAACTCGGCTTGACCAACTTGACCAACCTGGGCTAGGCTGCCGCCATGGTCCGGCAGGTCAATCTTTACGAAGCCAAGACGAACCTCTCGCAATTGGTCGAGGACGCGGCCAGGGGCGAGGAGATCGTCATCGCCAAGAACGGCAAGGCCAAGGCGCGCCTGACGGCCGTTCCGGCTGAAGAGATGCCGAAGAAGCGCCAGCTCGGCCAGTGGGCGAAGTATCTCACGCCCGAGCAGCTTGCCGATTTCGGTTCGGAAGATTGGTGGCGGCGCTGGAAGGAAGCCGACGCGGAAATCGCGCGCGAGTTCCAGGAGAGCATCGATCGGCCGTTCCCGAAGAACTATGGTGAAGAAGGCAGGCCATGGCGCGATACCTCGTCGATTCCAACGCCTTCCTCTGGGCGAAAATCAAGCCGCACCTCCTCCGGCCGCAAGCGCGGCAGGAAATAGAGGACGGCCGGAACGTATTGTTCGTGAGTCTGGCGAGCCTGTGGGAGCTTTCGAACAAGGCGTCCGCGGGCCGGCTCAAGGAATATGACAGCTTGTTTGCGGCGGACCTGAAGCGAAGTTTGGATGAATCGAACTTCGCTCTTCTGCCGATCGAACTTCGGCATGTCATGGCGACGGCACGCCTTCCGCACCATCATTCCGACCCGTTCGACCGCATGCTGATCGCGCAGGCGCAACTGGAAGGCCTTACGCTGATTTCCAGCGACGATGTCTTCAGGCGCTACCAGAGTCTCATGTTCCTGCGCGCCTGATCACGTCACCCCGCCGAGCTTGCAGATGTGCTTCCACTCGGCCTCCGTCACCGGCTGGACGGAAAGGCGGGAATATTTCACCAGCACCATGTCCTTGAGCTTGGGATCGGCTTTGGCCGCGGCCAAGGTCACGGGCTTCGGCACGTCCGCCACCGCCTTCACGTCCACCAGGCCGAAGCGGCCCGACTCGTCGGTGGGATCCGGACGGTATTCGCCGATCACCTCCACGATGCCGACGATCCGCTTCTCCTCGCCGGTGTGATAGAAGAAACCGCGGTCGCCCTTCTTCATCTGCTTCATGTTGCGTGCGGCCTGCCAGTTGCGCACGCCGCTCCACGGCTCGCCCTTGGCGCCGCGCTGCTTCTGCATGTCCCAGGAGAACGTCTCGGCTTCGGTCTTGAACAGCCAGTATGCCATCGCGCGCTCCTCAGAAGGCGGCGTTGATCGGGTTGAAGGTCGGCTTCCACGGCCGCACTTCGGAATGCGCGAACAGCCCCGCCTTCACATAGGGATCGCTGGCATGCCACGCCTTCGCCGCGTCGATATCCGCCGCGTCAAAGATGATCAGGCTCCCCGCCATGTCGCCCTTGGCATCGAGGAACGGCCCGCCGATTTTGATGCAGTTCGTCTGCTTGGCGTAGTCGAAATGCGCCTGGCGCGTGGCAAGACGCAATTCGAGCGAATTCTCCTTGTCGAAGGCGATGACGGCGAACAGCATGGCTCCTCCTGGCATCATTCGGTCTTGAATGGGCGGCTCATCAGGCGCGGGA
Source organism: Rhizomicrobium sp. (assembly GCA_036564785.1). Taxonomy (GTDB): domain Bacteria; phylum Pseudomonadota; class Alphaproteobacteria; order Micropepsales; family Micropepsaceae; genus Rhizomicrobium. The sequence continues at coordinate 6,781 of DATCOJ010000093.1, forward strand.
TCGCGGCATCGAGCGCGAGCGTTCCCGCGAGAATATCCGCTGTCGCCGCCGCAATGGGCAATTCGACACCGTGCCGCGCGGCGCGGGCGACGAGCGCCGGCGCAGTCGCAACGCCTTCCGCCAGCGGCCGGTCCGGCGCGAACAATTCGGCGCGCGGCGTTCCCTTGCCCAGCGCCAGGCCGAAAGCATAGTTGCGCGAGGTCGGGCTGGTGGCGGTCAATACCAGGTCGCCCAGGCCGGAGAGTCCCATCAGCGTCTCCGAGCGTGCGCCCAGCGCCTCGCCCAAGCGGCACAGTTCCGCGAAGCTGCGCGACAACAACGCGGCGCGCGCGCTCTCGCCCAGACCCATGCCCGCGACGATGCCGCAAGCAATGGCATAGACATTCTTCGCCGCGCCACCCAAGGCCACGCCGGCAATGTCGTCGCTGGCATAAGGGCGGAACCCGGCCGAGCCGAGCGACCGCTGCAGCCGCTGCGCCACCGGCAGGCGTGCGGCGACCGTCACGGCGGTGGGAAGTCCGCGTGCGACGTCGATTGCAAACGATGGTCCTGACAGAATCGCGGGCTCTGCCTCCGGCGCGCATTCGGCAAGCAGCTCCGGCAACAGCTTGCCGGTGTCGCGCTCGATCCCCTTGGCGCACAGCACCAGCGGCGTTCCCGGTGCCGTGCGTAAGTTCGCCAGGATTCCGCGCAGATGCTGCGCCGGCACCGCGAGCAACAGGGCGTCGGCCGCGGCCACGGTCGCCAGATCGCCGGTCCCGAAAATCGACGAGGGAAGCGTGACGCCGGGAAGGAACCGGAGGTTCTCCCTGCGGCTTTCAATGGACTCGATGACCTCGGCTTCCCGGGCCCAAAGGGTGACCCGGCGGCCGGCTTGGGCGGAGATGACGGCCAGAGCGGTTCCCCAAGCGCCAGCTCCGATCACGCCGATATGACCGTAAGTATCTGATGTATTGTCTTTTTCACTCAATTCCTGTCGCCTCTGCTGCACTGCGAAGATTGAACGATTTGTTGATTATTCAGAAAAAACGACTATCTTGTTTCGTGACAGAACAACAACATCCGGGGGGAAGGAAACGGCCATGAGCAAGGACGCCATCCGCGACAAAATCATCGATGCCGCCAAGTGCCGGTTTTCGCATTTCGGCTATGGCAAGACCACGATGGCCGAAGTCGCCGGCGATTGCGATATGTCGCCGGGCAATCTCTATCGCTTCTTTCCCGGCAAGCTCGACATCGCGGAAGCCATCGCCACCACCGATTATGAGAAGCATCTGACACATATGCGCAAGCTGGCGGTGACCCCGGGCCGCAATGGGCCCGAGCGCTTGCGCGACATGCTGTTCGAGGAACTGCGCCGCACCTATCACAAGCTGGAGAAGGATCCGCGCGCGCTGGAGATGGCGCAGGTGATCTCCCGCGAGCGGCCTGAGTTCGCCAACTGGATGCTGGCCAACGAGCGCAAGATCCTGGTCGAGCTGATGGATGAGTCCGAGCGCCGCGGTGAATTCGTTCCGTCCGGCGATCGGGAAACCATCGCCGAGATGATCCAGTCTGCCACCATGAAGTTCCGCTACCCGCAACTGTGGTCCAAGCTGACCCTGCCCAAGCTGGAGCGCGAGCTGGACGGCGTCCTGAAGTTGATCATCGAGGGTCTCTGCCCCTTGCGCAGCCAGTTCGCGGCGATGCCGCAGCAGCAGCACGAGACCGCCGCCTGACATTCGCCGCAATGGTCCAATAGCTGGCAGACATGCGACGCAGAATTTTCCTCTTGAGCCTGGCGGCGGCTTTGGCGCTGCCCGCGGCGGGCTGGCCGGCCGTGTTCAACCCCTCCGACAGTGAAGCGCTCGACCGCGTCAGCGCGGCATTGAATGCCATCCAAACCCTCAAGGCCGACTTCGTGCAGATCGGCCCCGATGGCCAGGTCGAGCAGGGCCAGGTCTATATCGAAAAGCCCGGCAGGATGCGCTTCGAATACCAACCGCCCAGCGCCACCTTGGTGGTGAGCGACGGCCTCGACATCGCCGTGTTCAACAAGAAGCTCAACACGGTGGACCGCTATCCGCTGTCCACCACGCCGCTCAACATTCTCCTTTCCAACCATGTCAATCTGAAGCGCAACAAGAACGTGGTCGGGCTGGAGCGGCAGCAGGGTACGCTGGTGGTCGATGCGCGCTCCAACGACCGGCGGGTGAGCGGCAACATCACCATCGTGTTTTCCGATCCAGGCTACGAGCTGCGCCAGTGGACCGTGGTGGACGCCCAAGGACTGGCGACCACCGTCTCGCTCAAGAACGTGCAGACGGGCGTGAGCCTGCCGCCGGAACTATTTCTTACTCACGGCTAGTTGGCGATCTACGACTGGAGGAGTCCGCAAGCTCCCGCAGCCGCTTCGGATCGCGGTCGAGAAGGCGTAGCAGTTGGGTCATCGGCCGGCTCACCAGCACCTCGCCGGATTCGTATTTCTGGAACGCACGAGGCCCACCGCCCAGGACCTCTCCGGCTTTGCGTTGGGAAAGCTTCAGGCGAAGCCGGATCGCGCGCACCTGGTTGGGCTTGAGCACGTCCTGCGTCTCCGCTTTGAGCTCGACCAGCGCGCGGTCGACCACCGCCATGTCATCCCCTTCCAACACCCCGTCACCGCTCTTTCGGGCGGGATACCAGCCAGGAAGCTGAACGATGCGCTGCCGGTCTCGAAACCGCACGACGAAGGGCCGAACGTCTCGCTTCAGTTTTTCGCCGGTCTCAGGGTGAGTTCTGAACTCCGCCATTCATCGCTCCTTGAACGACAGGACCGTGAACCCGGTCACGACGTCGTCGGTAAATTTGACGTACAGAACCACCTCCGCCCAAGGCACATGGTAGACATCCTGCCAGCGCCGGTGATCCCAATAGCTCGTCATCGACTTAACAAAATTCGCACGCTGCATGCTGCGGATTGCCGCTGCGATTTCGTTGCGCCCGAAGCCAAGCTCTGCCGCCGTTCGCAGCGCCGTCGTGGTGATCGCCAACCTTTCCGGATCGCCGCAAACGGCCTTAAAGGCGGTCAATTCGAAGGCAGGCTTGCGCTTCTCCACTTCTCGTCTATGGCACCATAATGGTGCCAATGCAAGGCCTTGCTGCGTGGGCTTTCAAATGTTACGGGCAGGGGCGCTTTGGACTAGCCACATGACGTCGCGTCCCCCCATCGTCGGAATTCCCTGCGACCGCCGCATGGTGGGCAAGCACCCGTTCCACATGGCGGGCGAGAAATACATCGCCGCCGTGCGCGAGAGCACCGGCGCGGTGACCCTGCTCATTCCGGTGCTGCCCGACGCAATCGCCACGGAAGAGCTGCTCGCCACCGTCGACGGCCTATTGTTCACCGGCTCGCCCTCCAACGTGGCGCCGAAGCACTATGGCGGTCCGGCGCCGCGCGTGGGCGTGCTGCAGGATGAGCACCGCGACACGACCACTCTGCCGCTGCTGGAAACTGCCATCGCGCGCGGCGTGCCGACGCTATGCCTGTGCCGCGGCTTCCAGGAATTGAACGTGGCGCTGGGCGGCAGCCTGCATCAGCACGTGCACGAACTTGAAGGTCGGCTCGATCACCGCGAAAGCGACGGCGCAAGCCTGGAGGAGCAGTACGGTCCGGCGCACGAGGTGCGCGTGACCCAAGGCGGACTGCTCGACAGGATTCTTGGCGAGAAATCCTTCCAGGTGAACTCGCTGCACTCGCAAGGCATCGACCGGCTGGCGCCGCCGCTCCATGCCGATGCGGTGGCGCCGGATGGAACCATCGAGGCGGTGTCGCGGCCGTCAGGCGAGGGCTTCCTGCTCGGCGTGCAGTGGCATCCGGAATGGCGCTGGTCGGAGAATCCCGAGAGCCGCGCCATCTTCGCGGCCTTTGCGGAAGCCATCGGGGCCTACGCGCGTTCCAGACGCTGAAGCTTTCGGGTTTCTGTCCGCGCGATGTTGCCGAAGCAAGCAAGCCCCGCGTTGGCGCGCCTCGGCGCATCCGCTAAACAAGCGCGGCTCCTCAGGACAGATGCGATGGCCAAGCTCCGCCTGCCGGTTCTGGTTTGCCTGCTTTCGCTCGGCGCCTGCGGCTTCGAAGCGCCCGCGCCCAAGCGCACGCCGCCGCCGCCCACGCCTGCGCCGCCGGTCTCGACGCTTGCCGCCAGCCTGCGCATCCCAGCTGCCGAGATCATCGCTGCGCTCAACGAGAAGACCAAAGCCCAGCTCGCGCATATCAAGAACGCGATGGTCGATTGCCTGATCACCAAATGCCGGCTCGATCTGGTGGCGACGCGAACCGGGCCGATCACCGGCAGCGCGGAAGGCTCCGGCATGCGGCTGACGCTGCCTTTCGACGTCGATGCTCATCTGGACATGAAATCGAGCCTGTTCTCCACCGGCGGCGAGGCCCACGCCAAGGGGCTCGCCAACGGCGTGACCCAACTCGCGCTCAGGCCCGACTGGCACGTGGAGGCGACGACCGACGGCGACGTGCAACTCTCCGATGCGAAGCTCAAGCTCGGGCCGCTCAAGATGAGCATCGCCGAATTGTGGAACCACAATCAGGAGCATCTCTCCAAGCCGCTGTTCAAGGCGCTGGACAAGCATCTGGTCTCGGCGATCAAGATCCGCGCGCAGGCCGAGCGGCTGTGGCAGAAAATGCTGAAGCCGATCCGCGTCGGCAAGGATCCGCAATCCTGGCTGCTGCTGTCGCCGCAGCGCCTGCGCATCGCGCCGCTCAAGAGCGAGAACGGCACCTTGGTGATCGCGCTGGCCGCCGACGTGCGCGCCCGCGTGGTGGTGGGCGATCCGCCGCCCGCGCCGGCCACGCCGCCCAAGCTGCCGGCGCCGCAGCCGCTGGCCACCGTCTCCGACACCTTCACCGCCGCGGTGCCGGTGAGCCTGTCCTACGGCGACGCCGCCAAGCTCGCCATGGCGCGCCTGCAGAAGCATCCCATCCGCGCCGGCAACATGCAGGCCAAGATCGATCGCCTGCAGGTCCTGCCCTCGGGCCAGGACGTGGTGGTGGAGGCGCATTTCTGCGCCGCACAGCCCTGGGATTTCACCGGCCTGTTCGATTCCTGCGGCGACGTCTATCTGCGCGGCGTGCCCGCCTTCGATGCCAAGACGAGCGTCATCCGCATCGGCCACATGCACTACGATGTGGCCAGCGAGAACCTCATGCTGGCCCTCATGCGGGCGCTGGCGGGCGACGCGCTGGGCAAAGCGCTGGAGCGCGATTTCGTCTTCGACGAGTCGCGCGAAATCGCCAAGCTCGAGAACAACATCAAGACGGCTTTCGCCAAGCCGCAGGGCCGCGGCGTGCAGATCAGCGGCCGGATCGAGTCCTTCGGGCCGCCCTCGCTGGCCTGGACCAGGGATGGGTTCCTGGCGCTGCTGACCGCCAAGGGCACCATCGCCACCAATCTCAATTTGAAGCAGACCTCAGACTGATTGCAGTCTGTTGCTGGCTCTCCATAGTCCGTCATCCCCGGGTCCGCGGAGCGAAGTGGAGCGGATCCCGGGGACCCATGAACACCATGTTTGACGGCGAAGCACAGCCCGCCGGGAGCGTGTTCATGGGTAGCCGACAACTCGCCTCCCCCGGAACAAGTCCGGGGTGCGGCTCGGTCGGCCATGACGGAAAAGGTTTGAGTGAGTCAGTCTGCAGCTTGCTACAGCTTGCTCAGACGTTGGCAGCGACTGCTCCTTCTGCATGGCGCCCCTTAACTTATAACCCGCTCGCTCCCGGGGTTGACATGGCGTAAGCAGTAGCTTACTGTTAGCCATGGCTTACGAAACAGCCTTGGCAGCCCTGGCCGATCCCACCCGCAGGCGGGTGCTGGAGCGGCTGCGCGGCGGGGGCAAGCCGGTGGGCGAGATTGCCCGCACCCTGCCGGTCAGCCGGCCGGCGGTTTCGCAGCATCTGAAGGTGCTGAAGGAGGCGGGACTCGTGCGCGAAGAACGCCGCGGCACGCAGCACATCTACCGGATCGACCCCAAGGGGCTCGGCCCCTTGCGTGCCTGGCTCGATCAATTCTGGGACGATGCGCTCGACGCCTTCAAGGCGGAAGCCGAACGTGAAAGCGAGGAGACGCCCGAATGGCCGCGCCTTTGAAGATTGCGCCCGCGCCGGTGCGCAAGACCATCCGGGTGAACGTGCCGCGCGAGCGCGCCTTCGAAGTGTTCACCGCGCGCTTCGGCAGCTGGTGGCCGAAGTCCCACCACATCGCGGCCGCCGAGATGCAGACCGTGGTGATCGAGCCGCGCCTGGGCGGGCGCTGGTACGAAATCGGTGTCGACGGCGCCGAATGCGATTGGGGCAAGGTGCTGGCGTGGGAGCCGCCGCAGCGCCTGGTCCTCTCCTGGCATCTGAACGGCAAATTTCAGCTCGACGATAACGTGGAAAGCGAAGTGGACGTCCGCTTCATCGCCGAAAGCGAAGGCGCCACGCGCGTCGAGCTGGAGCATCGCATCGCCGCACCTGACGCGGAGATCATCCGCGCCGCCGTCGACGCGCCCAATGGCTGGACCGGCCTGCTCGATCTTTACGCCAAGGCTACGGAGGGAACGTGACATGCCATCCTTGACGCGCAAGTCGTTGTTTCCAGGCGGCGCCGTCGCCGTGGCGCTGGTGCTGGCGCAGGCGATCGCCGCGCATGCCGAGGTGGTCTCCGTCGGCGGTGAAGGCTTCGAGCTGAAGGAAGTCGCGCACATCCTGGCGCCGCCCGACAAGGTCTACGCCGCGCTGATCGCGCCGGCGCAATGGTGGAGCGGCGATCACACCTTCTCGCAGAACGCCGCCAATCTTTCGCTCGACGCCAAGGCGGGAGGCTGCTTCTGCGAGACGCTGCCCGGCGGCGGCTCGGTGCAGCATCTGACCGTCGTCTATGCCGCGCCGGGAAAGATGCTGCGCCTGCGCGGCACCTTGGGGCCGTTCCAGTCCATGCCCGGCGACGGGGTGATGACGTTCACGCTGACGCCCGCGGCCGACGGCACCGATCTGACGATGAGCTACGCCATCAACGGCTATCTGCGCGACGGCTTCGACGACATTTCCAAGGGCGCCGACGAAGTGCTGGCCCAGCAGCTGGCGCGGCTCAAGCTCTTCATCGAAACCGGCTCGCCCGACATGCGGCCGGCAAGCAGCGAATAGGCAATGGGCAGTAGGCAGTAGGCAGTAGGCAGTAGGCAGTGGGTGGTCGTGAATCCAGGACTGGACGGGGAACGGAATGATACGGCGCGCGAAATTGAGAGCGCTCTCGTCGCCCTACTGCCTAATGCCTACTGCCTACTGCCTGAGTCCCATTTCCCCATAAGGAGAACTCTGAAATGACTCTCAAGCTCTACGCCTTCCCGCCGTCCCCACGCGCCTTCAAGGTTCTGTTCGTGGCCAACCATCTCGGTCTCGATTACGAGCTCAAGCTGGTCGATCTGACCAAGGGCGAACAGAATGCGCCCGCCTATGCCGCGCTCAATCCCAACAAGCGCATGCCGACGCTCGACGATGACGGATTCATTCTCTGGGAGTCGAACGCCATCGCGCTCTATCTCGCCGCGCAGAAGCCGGAAGCCGGATTGCTGCCCGCCGATCTCAAAGGCCGCATGGCGATCGAGAAATGGCTGTTCTGGGAGAGCAATCACTGGGACCCCGCCTGCGCGGTGCTGGTCTATGAGCGCTTCGTCAAGGCCTTCTTCGGCCGCGGCGGACCGACGCCGTCGGAAGAAGCCCGCGGCACCGAGGCGCTCGGACGGCTCGGCCCGGTGCTGGACGGCGAGCTCGCCAGGCATCGCTACATCGCCGGCGATACGCTCAGCCTCGCCGATCTCTGCATTGCGTCTTCGCTCACCATGGCGGAGCCGGCGCGGTTGCCGCTGGAACCTTATCGCGGCATCCAGCGCTGGCAGGCGGAGATGAAAGCGCTGCCCGCCTGGCAGAAAACCATCGCTATGCAAGGCAGGTGACTTGGAACTCAGATTCCCTCTCCCCCGCGATAGCAGGGGGAGAGGGTTAGGGTGAGGGGGTTGTTGATCGAGTGTGCTGGCGTCGACGCTCAGATGCGACGTGTCTCGGCATCCGCATCTCTGAGTTTCCAGAGCGAGGCAGATATTGCGCTCGCATGACATGTCGAATTGAACACTGTGATGGTGTCGCCACCCCCTCACCCCAACCCTCTCCCCCACATTCGTGGGGGAGAGGGAGGTTCAAAACTAAGTGAGAGATGAAGAGCAGGTGACGCAAGGGCACGGCCCGGCGTAGGTTCCGGGCGGGGAGACCTGCGATGCTGAAACTTCCACCGCCTGTCTGGGCTTTCATCTATGTCCTGATCGCCGCCGTGGTCAGCTGGTACTACCCGTGGCGCGCCATCGTCGATTTGCAGATCGTCTGGCTCGGCGTAGCACTCGTGGTGATCGGATTCCTCATCGCGTTTTCGGCCGCCATGCTGTTCCGGCGCAAGGGCACCGAAATCAATCCCACTTCGGAAGCCAACAAGCTCTTGGTGATCGAGGGGCCATACCGCTTCACCCGCAATCCCATGTATCTGGGACTGACCATCGTCACGCTGGGCATCGCCTTCTGGGTGGGCGCACTGCCGATGTTCGCCGTGCCGCTCCTCGTCTTCCTCACCGCCAATTTCGTCCATATCCCGTTCGAGGAAGCCAAGATGCGCCGCCAGTTCGGCCCGGGTTTCGACGGCTACACGGCCAGGGTCCGCCGCTGGCTCTGAGCCCGCGTGACGCCGATCCCTTGCCGTGTTAGATTGCCGCCATGACGAGCAAGAGCGCGCTTCTCATTCTCTGCGCCCGCATCGGCTACAACCCGTAGCCGGTTGCCCCCGCCTCTTAGCGGCCGTGAACGCCTGAGCGTTCCGCTTCTCTCGATCTTCAATCCCCACCTGACTCTCGAGTCCCATCATGCCCAGCGAAACCCACAATCTCACCAAGCATTGGCAGGCGCTCGACGCCGCCCATCACGTGCATCCCTTCAGCGACACCGCCGCGCTCAACCGCGAGGGCGTGCGCATCATCACCAAGGCCGACGGCGTCTATCTGTGGGATTCCGAGGGCAAGAAGATCCTCGACGGCATGGCGGGGCTGTGGTGCGTGCAGGTGGGCTATGGCAACCGCGAACTGGCCGAAGCGGGCTGCGAGGCGTTGAAGACGCTTCCCTACTACAACCACTTCTTCAAGACGACCAATCCCTACACCGTCGAGCTGGCGGCGAAGCTGGCGACGCTCCTGCCCGAAGGCCACGACCGCGTGCTGTTCGCCAATTCCGGCTCCGAGGCGAACGACTCTGCGCTGAAACTGATCCGCTACTATTGGAATCTCCGCGGCAAGCCCAAGAAGAAGATCCACATCAGCCGCGACTACGCCTATCACGGCGTCACCTTCGCGGCCGCGTCGCTGTCCGGCCTCACGCCCATGCATCCGCAATGGGACCTTCCGCTGCCGGGTTTCGCCAAGGTGCCCACGCCGTACTGGTTCGCCTCCAAGGCGGCGGGCTATGGCGACATGGATCCGGAAGAATTTGGCGTGCTCATCGCCCGCAAGCTGGAAGCGAAGATTCTGGAGATCGGGCCGGAGCGCGTCGCCTCGTTCTCCGCCGAGCCGGTGCAGGGGGCGGGCGGCGTGATCTTCCCGCCAGCGAGCTATTGGCCGGAGGTGCAGGAGATCTGCCGGCGCTACGAGGTGCTGCTGCATCTCGACGAAGTGATCACCGGATTCGGACGGCTCGGCGAATGGTTCGGCGCTGAGGCCTATGCGCTTCAGCCCGACATCATGACCATGGCCAAGGGTCTGTCCTCCGGCTATCAGCCGATCAGCGCCATCTCACTGGGATCGCGCATGGCCGAGACCATCCTCAACGCCAACGAGGAGCTGGTGCATGGCTACACCTATTCCGGGCATCCGGTGGCGAGCGCGGTGGCGCTGAAGAACTTGGAGACCATCGAGAAGCTGGGACTGGTGGCGCGGGTGAAGGATTCCATCGGGCCTTATTTCCAACGCCGCTTGCGCGAGACCTTCGACAACCATCCTATCGTCGGCGAAGTGCGCGGCTTCGGATTGCTGGCGGCGATCGAACTTGTGCCCGACAACAACGAGCGCGCCTTCTTTCCCGATATCGGCCGCGTCGGCACGCATTGCCGCAACTACTGCTTCAACAACGGGCTCATCTCGCGCGCCATTCGCGACACCATGGTGCTGGCGCCGCCCTTGATCGTCAGTGAAGCGGAGATCGAGGAAATTCTCGGGCTACTGAAGGACGCCATCGATCGCACGGCGCGCGACTTCCGCAAAATGTGATCGAAGTTAACTATCAACAGGTACGCCGCAGTGGGCAGGACGCCTCGCGAGGGCGGAGAAAAACCGAGGAATTCGGGGATTCCGTTTTCACGCGAATCGAATTTGCAAGTCGCAAAAATGTCTTGTGTCAAGTGAAAAATGACGTTTTCCCCAGTCCGAAAAAAATTCTTGCAAACTGTGGCAGGGATGCATAGCTTAGCCCTTGGAAGGACGTGAAACGTCCAGCAGGCACTGCCCCCCCGCTCGCACGCTGGATGGCGTCCTTCCAGGTGCCGGTCATCCCCTCCCGGCACCAGCGCGTAACGGCGCAGGCGACGCCCGATCAGCCCCCTGGTCGGGCGTCTTTTTTATCCTTTGATGCCGTAACGCGCCGAAGCGTCAGATTGATCCGTCCTCCGCGGGGGATGAGGTCCGAGCTTCCCTCCAGCACCCGGTCGATGCCGTGATAGGCCAGTCGCGCCGGCCCACCGAAGGTAAGCACGTCGCCGGATTTGAGCCGCAGCGATTTGGTCGGATCGCGCCGGCTGGTGCCCCCGATACGGAACAGCGCTTCGTCGCCCAGCGAGACCGACAGCACCGGCGCATCCAGCGCCTGCTCGTCGCGGTCCTGGTGCAGTCCCATGCGCGCGCCGCCGCGATAGAGATTGACCAGGCAGCATTCCGGCAGCGCGCCGTAGCGCGTCGTGTCGTTCCAGATGTCGAGCAGCGCCTGCGGAATGGACGGCCATGGCGCGCCGGTCACGGGATGGGTTTTCGCATAGCGATAGCCGCTCTCATCCGAAACCCAGCCGAGCGGACCGAAATTGGTTTCCTCGACGGAGAACGGCTTGCCGGATATCGGCATGCGCGGCTTGTAGAACGGCGCCTGCTCGGCGCGGGCCAGAATATCGGCCACAAGCGATTGCTGCGCCGCGCGATCGAGCGCCTCGCGCCACAACGATATGCCGGGACCGATCTCAAGTCTGGGGATGTGAAGCATCTTCAGCGCGAGGCGTTTGACTTTTGTACAAACCGCGGAAGGAACCGCCGAGGCCGCGCTGCTCGAGCCAGGCCTTGAATGACTCCGGCGCGTAGTCGCTCGCGATCCAATCGCGCAGGGACCGGCCTTGCGCGCGCTCCTCCGCGAAGTCGAGAAAAGCCTTGAGCCAGCGCTGGTGGCGCTTGGGCCAGTGCAGGTAGGGCCAGCCGGCGAACTGCGCGTCCGCGTCCCCTCGCGCGCTCCAGCCGCGCGTGTGGATCAGATAGAGCGCAGCGGCGAAGCTGGTGCGGTCCTGCCCGCCGGAGCACTTGAGCAGGAACGGCCGCGCGGCGGCATCGAAAGCATCCAGCAGATCGAGCAGCATCGCCCGCGTGGGCAGGCGCCGCGAGTTGAGCTTCACGTCGCGATGGGCGACGCCGGCCTTGGCACACACGCGCGTCTCATAGTGCCACCAGGAGAATTTCGGATTGGCGCCGCGCAGATTGATCACCGCGGCGATGCCGCGCGATTTCAGGAACGGCCCCAGGAATCCCGCATAGGCCTGCGCCGAGCGCGCCGCCTCGCCCGGCACGATCCAGTGAAAATTGTAGAGAATGTCGGAAAGCCGCCGCATCGGGCGTGGTTGTGCATGGGCGCAGGTGGGGCTGCAACTTTCGACTTGACACCGGGAGTTACTAACCATAGTAACTGAGTTACTATGGAGGTCCTAAATGAGTGTCTACGATCCTTTGCGGGCCTATCTAAGCCGCCATGGGGGGAACCTGATCCCCATGAGCTTTGCGCAGGTCGAAGCCGCGGCCGGCCATAAGCTTCCGCGGTCCGCCTATGCGCATCGGCCCTGGTGGGCGAATGAGGGGCGTGGTCATTCTCACGCCAAGGCTTGGCTGAGCGCGGGTTACCAGACGGAGCAAGTCGACATGCAGGGGAAAAACCTGGTCTTTCGTCGTGTCTCTGCGGGCACGCCTTCCGGAATGTCGGAGACAGGCCGCGAGTTTGCGCCGGACGAAAAGAAGCTTGGCCGCCATCCCGCGATCGGCGCCATGAAGGGCACATTCTGGATCGAACCGGGATACGACCTCACACGCCCCATGTATACGGACGAGGAATGGCAGGAAATCGAAGAGGAGATGGCAAAGGATTGGGATGAGATCGAGCAAGGCATGGTTGGCGAGAAGAAATGACTCCTCTTCTGCTGGACACCTGCGCCGCCATCTATCTGACCGGCGGAGAGCCGATGGCGCGGGCGGCGATTGAGGCGATGGACGAATCTTCCGACATTGCCCTGCCGCTCCAGGTTTCGCCCATCACGGCATGGGAAGTCGGGATGCTCGGAGCGAAGGGCCGCTTCAAGTCGTCGTTGACGCCGCAGCGGTGGTTCGAGCGGCTGAGATCGACGCCCGGAATCCAGCTGTGCGATCTTACGCCGGACATCTTGCTGGCCTCATCCTCTCTGCCTGGAAAGCTTCATCGCGATCCCGCCGATCGCATCCTCGCGGCGACGGCGCGGGAGTATGGCTTCACGCTCGTCACCCGCGACGATGCGCTGCTGGATTATGGCAGGCAGGGCTATCTCAGCGTCCTGAAATGCTGATTCTCACAGCGCTTTCCGCATCCGCATCAGCGGCACCGTGACGCCCTTCGAGCTTCTCTCTTCCAAAGCTTCGACGTCTGCATAGCCGCAGGCGCGATAGAGTGGCAGGCCCGCCATGGTGGCGACCAGCTCGACGCTCGCGAATCCGGCCTCCGCCGCGCGCGCTTCGCACAGCGACAGGATCAGCCGGCCCACGCCGCGGCGCGCGAAATCGGGATGGGTGTACATGGCGCGCACCCGCGCGGCTTCGCTCGCCGGATCGAGCGGACGCGCGTCGCGGCCGGGTGAATGGTCGCTGCCGAAATGGGTGGCGCGCCGGCTCCAGCCGCCGCAGCCGGCGATGCGCCCCTGCTCCTCGACGACGAAATAGGTCCGGTCCTCGATCAGCTGGCTGTCGAGTCCCATGATCTCGAACGAAGCCTCGAGCTGGTCCGGCGTCAGATGCGGCTTCAGCAGTTCGCGGATTGCGCCCTCCATCAGAGAGGTCAGCGCCGCAATGTCGCGCTCGATCGCCAGGCGATGGCTGAAGGTCATTGGGGAATTGGCGGACATGGCGCAGCTATAGCGCATTTCACGCCGCGCAACGCTCCGGTATTCACCGATGACTCAATGTCCGCCGAACAGACTGTTGAGGATGTCGTCGAAGGTCGACGGCTTTTCCTGCTGCTGCGGCGGCACGGAGCTCGCGGTTTCCGAAGCCACCGGCGTGGCGGCCACCAGGGCGGCGAAGGGAACCAAGGTCAGCGATTTCAGCGGGCGGATCGGCATGTCCTTCTCGGCGGCTTCCATGAAGCTCTTGAACATCCGCGCCGGCAGCGTGCCGCCCGTGGCGTGCCGCATGGGGGCGTTGCCGTCATTGCCGATCCACACGCCGCAAACGAGATCGGCAGTGAAGCCCACGAACCAGGCATCGTGGAAATCCTGCGTGGTGCCGGTCTTGCCGGCGCTGGGCCGCTCGTCCAGCCGCGCCGCCTTGCCGGTGCCGCTGGTCACGGCCTCTACCATCAATCCGGTGAGTGCGGCGGCATTGGCCGCGTTCATCACCTCGCCCACGCCCGAGCCATGCCGGGCGTAGAGCAGGCGGCCCGATTTCGTCCGGATGCGAATGATCGCATAGGGAATGACGCCGTCGCCGCCATTGGCGAAGGGCGCATAGGCGGCGGTCAATTCCAGCGGCGTCACGCTGGAAGAACCCAGCGCCAGCGACGGCACGGCGGACAATTCGGAACCGATCCCCAGCCGGTGCGCGGTGCCGGCGACGGCCGCCGCTCCCACTTGTTGGGTCAGCTGCGCGGCCACCGCATTGGAGGATTTGGCGAAGGCGCGCGTCAGGGTGATCTCGCCTTCGTATTTGCCTTCGTAATTGTTGGGCTTCCAGCCGCTTATGTCGACCGGGCCGTCGTTCATCGTGTCGTCCGGCTTTCGGCCGTGCTCGAAGGCGGTGAGATAGACGAAGGGTTTGAAGGCGGAGCCCGGCTGGCGCAGCGCGTCGGTGGCGCGGTTGTAGGGGCTTTGGCTGTAGGAGCGGCCGCCGACCATGGCCTTGACCGCGCCGTCCGGCGCCAGCGCAATCAGCGCGGCTTCGCTCGCGTTGAGCTTGCGGCCGTCGCGCGCCAGCCCCAGCGACACCGCATGCTCGGCCTTGGCCTGCATCGAGAGATCGAAGCTCGTCTCGACGACGATCGGCTCGTTGAAATCGCCGGCATAGCCCGGGATGCGGCTGACCACCCAATCGGCGAAATAGCCGGAGCCCGGCGTGCCCGTCACATGCACGATGCGCGGCCGCGTCGCGGTGGCGTCGGCCGCGGTCTTGGAGTCGATGTAGCCCGCGTCGGCCATGGCGCGCAGCACGGTGGCGCCGCGCGCCACCGAAGCATCCACATCCGACAAGGGATTGAACCGCGCCGGCGCCTTGACGCTGCCCGCCAGCATCGCCGCTTCCGGCAGGCTGAGCGCGATGGCGGGCTTGCCGAAGAAGCGCTCCGCGGCCGCCTCGATGCCGTACACGCCGGCGCCGAAATAGACCCGGTTCAGATAGAGCGTGAGGATCTGTTCTTTGGAATAGCGCGACTCAAGATAGAGCGCGAGCAGGGCCTCCTGCGCCTTGCGGTCGAAGGTGCGCTTGGATTCCAGAAACAGGTTCTTGGCGAGCTGCTGGGTGATGGTCGAGCCGCCCTGCACCACGTGGCCCGCCGCCAGGTCCTCCAGCAGCGCGCGTCCCAACCCGATGGGATCGAGCCCGATATGGGCACGGAAGCGGCGGTCCTCGATGGCGATGAAGGCCTCGGGCACGTAAGGCGGTAGCTGGTTGGCGGCCACCATGGCGCCCTGCGTCAGCCCGCGCCGCGCGATCAGGCGGCCATGCACGTCGAGAATGGTGACGTCGTGCGACTGACCCTTGAGCTGCAGGTTGTTGATGTCCGGCAGGTCGGAAATCCAGCGGGAGGCGAACAACCCGCCCACGATGGCGCCCCAGGCGAGCAGCAGCGCCAAGGCATAAGGCCAGGTCCGCTTAGGTCTAGGCTTGGGCTTGCGCGGCGGCGGCGGCGGGCCAGCAGCGACCGCTGCCATGCGCTTCCGGAATTGCGGCTCGATTTTGGGCTTCGGCTTGGCCATGCGAGCCCTGCGCTAACCTTCTGGAAAGGGTTCTAGAAGCCAAGCGTTAACGGGCGTTAAACATCCAATGAACCACCCTCGCCCCCGCGAAGCGGGGGAGAGGGCAGGGTGAGGGGGTTGTTAGAAGTCAGACACGGAAATCAGCGATCGGAACGGATACGGATACAGCGCCTCTGAGCCCTGACTCCTGCATTCTGTGCTCTGACAACCCCCTCACCCTTTATCCCTCTCCCCCGCTTCGCGGGGGCGAGGGAATTTCTCTCGTCACTCACGCCACATCCGTGGGGGAGAGGGAATATTTTAATCGTCACAGCTCCGTATCCGACAGCGCGGCTGGCCGCTCCTACCAAACCCAGGCAGCGCTGCGCCTTGTGGACCCGCGGATATCCGCGTTAGAGACGCGGGAGTCCTGACTGAGGGGCCGGTTTGTCCGACGCTTCGCTCGCGCTTTCCGTGCTGGTGCCCGTGTTCAACGAGGCCGGCAATATTCTGCCGCTGGCCGAAGAGGTGCGCGCCGCGCTCGACGGCGTCTGCACCTATGAGCTGATCTTCGTGGACGATGGCTCCTCCGACGCCACGGCTGCTGAACTACGGACCGCGCAGGCCGACGCTCGGGTGCGCGTGCTGCGCCATGAAAAGCGCTCGGGCAAGAGCGCGGCGCTGGTCACCGGATTCTGGGCCGCGCGGGCCCCATGGATTCAAACCCTGGACGGCGACCGCCAGAACGATCCTGCCGACGTGGCGCGGGTGTGGAAGATGATCCACGCGCCGCAGCCGGCACAAACCCTCGGCATCGTCGCCGGCATCCGCAAGCGGCGCAACGACGGCGCCGTCAAATGGCTCTCCTCGCGCATCGCCAACCTGGTGCGCCGCTCGCTGCTGCGCGACGATACGCGCGACACCGGCTGCGGCTTCAAGCTGATGCGCCGCGAGATCGCGCTGCGCCTTCCTTATTTCGACGGCATGCACCGGTTCCTTCCGGCGCTGGTGCGGCGCCAGGGCTTTGACATTTTGCAGATCGTCATCGAAGACCGGCCGCGCGTCGCCGGAATCTCCAAATACGGCTTCTTCGGCCGGCTTGGCGCCGGCACGGCCGATCTGCTCGGCGTGTTCTGGCTGATGCGCCGCAGCACGCAGGCGCGCGCCCACGAGATTCTCCGCCCGTGAGTTCGCCCGCGAAGAAGCCGCAAGGATTGTGGGCCGCGCTCGCCGCGCCGCAGACGGTCATCGTCCTTCTCATTCTCTACTGCGTCGTGCATTTCCTGGTGCGCTTCCTGCTCAGCCCGAACTTCACGCTGGACGAATCCGAGCAGGTGCTGTTCGGGCAGAGCCTGCAATGGGGCTACCGCTTCCGCCATCCGCCGCTGATCACCTGGCTGTCCTGGGCGACGCTCGACCTCACCAACAACAGCCGCGCCGCCTTCTTCCTCCTGAAATATGCGCTGATGGCGCTGGGCCTGGTCGCCTATTTCGCCGCCGCGCGTACCATTCTGCGCGACGTGCGACTGGCGGCGCTTGCCACTTTCGGGCTGCTCACCACCTTCGTGATGGGCTGGCTGCCCCATGTCGATCTCATGCACACGGTGCTGCTGGCCACCATGCTGGCGGCCTATCTGTGGGCGGACGCGCGCACGCTCACCCGCGGCACGCTCGGCGACTACATCCTGCTCGGCGTGGTCACCGGCCTGGGCGTGCTTTCGAAATATGTCTTCATCGTGCTGCCGCTCAGCATGGCGATCGGCGTGGCGCTGACGCCGCGCTTCCGGCGACGGTTGCGCCTCGCGCCGCTGCTGCTTGCCGCAGTCGTCGCGGCGATCATCGTGGCGCCCTACGCCATCTGGGCCGCCACCCACGAATATTCGCTGTTCACACTCGCCAAGACCATTACCAAGAGCGCCGGCCCGTCGTTCGATCCTGTCGGCTGGCTCAAGGGCGCGGGCGACCTCGTGGTGGCGCTGATCGGCTTCGGGATTCCGTTCATCGCGATCTTTCCGCTGTTCTATTGGCGCGCCTGCTGGCCGCTCCACGCCGGCGACGAGGAAGAGCGGGCCTGGCTGCGCATGCTCGAGATCACCATGATCGCGGCGGCGCTGATGATGCTGGCCGCCGTCTTTTTCATCGGCACCGAAGCCTTCAAGCCGCGCTGGATGCATCAGGTGCTGATGCCGCTGCCGATCTATCTGTTCCTGCGGGTCAAGCTCGCCTATGGCGCCGAGGAGCGCGTGCACAAGCTCTTCGCGCTGACCGCGCTCGCCTTCGCGCTCATCGCCGTCGCCGCGCGCATCTGGATTTACGAGACCGAAGCGGAGCACTGCAAGATCTGCCGCGAGTACTGGCCGATGCCGCGCTATGCCGACACCTTCCGCCGCGCCGGCTTCGTGCGCGGCACCGTGGTGGCGCCGAGTTACGACCTCGCCGGAAACTTGCGCGCCCAGTTCCCCGAGTCCCGCGTGGTGACGCCGGGCTATCCCGTCTCCATCTTCGGTCCGCCGGTCAAGGGCGAATGCCTGCTGGTCTGGCGCGGCGACGGCGACGTGCCGCGCTCCGTTCGCGACTATGTCACCGCCACCTATGGCGCCAGGCTCGAGAACCGCGCCGTCCAGGGCGACGTCGAAGCCAAGCTCCTGACCTCGAGCAGCCGCCGCGAGCGGATGAATTTCATCATCCTGCCGGAGGGTTCCTGCGATCATCCGCGCACGCGGCCTTGACGGGCGGTCGCGGGATACAGAGATAGAGCCTGCCAGGGCTGGACGCTTCCTTTGAACGACACGGCAAATCGCCTCGATCCCGACGCCGAGATGACCGAGCGCCTGGGGCTCGGCGCCCGCCTGGGGCGGCTGTCCCGCCGCGCCTGGATCGCCGGCGGCATCGGCGCGGCCATCCTGATCGCCCTCGCGCTGTTTTTGCTGACCCGCGGGCCGGGCCCGCAATACCTCACCCAGCCGGTCACGCGCGGCGGGCTCTCCGTCACGGTCAGCGCCACCGGCACGCTGGCGCCGCGCGACCAGGTCGATGTCGGCGCCGAAATCTCCGGCCGCATCGACGGCCTCTATGTCGACTACAACGACCGGGTGAAGAAGGGCCAGCGCCTCGCCCATCTCAACACCGAGCAGATCGAGGCGCAGCTGGCGCAGGCCCGCGCCTCGCAGGCGCAGGCGCAAGCCACGCTCACCCAGATGAAGCAGACCTATCCGCGCGACGTGGCGCTGGCCAAAAGCAACGCCATGTCCAAGCAGGAGCTGGACAACGCGCGCGCCGATCTCGCGCGGGCCCGCGCCAATGTCGATCTCGCCTCGGCGCAGGTGAAGGCCGATCTCACCTTGATGTCCAAGGCCACCATCTTCTCGCCCATCGACGGCGTGGTGCTCGACCGAAAGGTCTCGCGCGGCCAGACCGTGGTCGCGGCCATGACGACGCCGGTGCTGTTCACCCTGGCGAGCGACCTGTCGCAGATGGAGCTCGACGTCGATATCGACGAGGCCGATGTCGGCCAGGTGCATGCAGGGCAGCATGCGAGCTTCACGGTCGACGCCTATCCGGGCCGCGAATTCGCCGCCCAGCTCGTCTCCATCCACAGCGCGCCCAAGACGGTGCAGGGCGTGGTCACCTATCAGGGCGTGCTGCTGGTCTCCAATCCCAACGGACTCTTGAAGCCCGGCATGACGGCCACGGCGGAAATCACCGCCGCGCGCCTTGCCAGCGCCATCCTGGTTCCCAATGCGAGCTTGCGTTTCGTGCCGCCGGCCAAGGCCAGCGCCGCGGCACCGCCGGCGCCGGTGGGTCCCAACCGCGGCCGCGTCTGGCTCGAGCGCGACGGCGAGCTCATCCCCCGCGATCTCAAGCTCGGCGCCAGCGACGGCCATCGCACGCAAGTGCTGTCGGGAGACGTGGCGCCGGGCGACGCCGTGGTCACCGACTTGAAGGCGCCGCCGCAAGGCGATGGGGGATGACCCAGCCCCTGCTCATCGCGCTCACGCACGTTACCAAGATTTACGGTACGGGCGAGGCGGCGGTGGCGGCGCTGGCCGGCATCGATCTTTCCATCGCCGACGGCGAGTTCGTGGCGGTGATGGGACCGTCGGGCTCCGGCAAGTCGACGGCGATGAACATTCTCGGCTGCCTCGACACGCCGACCAGCGGCAAATATTTCTTCCGCGGGGCCGATGTGGGCACGCTCAGCCGCGACCAGCGCGCGCTGTTGCGCCGCTACTATATCGGCTTCGTCTTCCAGGGCTTCAATCTGCTGAAGCGCACCACGGCGCTGGAGAACCTCGAGCTGCCGCTGGTCTATCGCGGCGTCGCCAAGGCGCAGCGCCGGGCCCGCGCGCTGGAGGCGCTGGCGCAAGTGGGACTCGAAGACCGCGGCCATCACACCGCGTCGGAGCTTTCCGGCGGCCAGCAGCAGCGCGTCGCCATCGCGCGGGCCCTCGTCACCGATCCTTCCGTCATCTTCGCCGATGAGCCCACCGGCAATCTCGACAGCGCCAAGAGCCACGAGATCATGGCGCTGCTGAAATCGCTGAACGAAACTCGCGGCCTCACCATCGTGCTCGTGACCCATGAAGAGGACATCGCGGCCTATGCCAAGCGCCAGGTGCGCTTCCGCGACGGCCGCATCGCTTCCGATAGCTTGAGGAAGGCGGCATGATCGCCAACGCGCTGCTGCTCGCTCTGCGCGAGATCCGCAACAACCTGCTGCGCGCAGGGCTCACGACCCTCGGCATCGTCATCGGCGTCGCCGCCGTCATCGCCATGGTGACCCTGGGCTCCGGCGCCACCAAGAGCGTCACCGCCGACATCGCCTCGATGGGCCGCAATCTGCTGATCGTCACCCCGGGTCAGAGGAAGCCCGGCACCCTGGTGGCGGCCACCGCATTCGACCTGGAAGATGCCAACGCGGTGGCCCGCGACGTGAGCGGCCTCGCCGCGGTGGCGCCGGCCATCTCGCGCTCGGCCGTGGCCGTGGTCGGCAACCACAACCGCACCACGCAGGTCACCGGCACCACCAACGATTTCTTCACCGCGCGCGACTGGTCGGTGGTTCTGGGGCGCGGCTTCACGCTGGCCGAAGATCGCGCCGGCAAATCCGTCTGCGTCCTGGGTGAGACGGTGCGCCACGATCTTTTCGGCACGCAGGACCCGGTGGGCCAGCGCCTGCGTCTCGGCAAGATCTCCTGCGACGTGATCGGCGTGCTGGCCGCCAAGGGCCAATCGACCTTCGGCCAGGACCAGGACGACTACGTCGTCATGCCGCTCAAGTCGGTGCAGCGCCGGCTCGCCGGCAACACCGACGTCAACATGATCTGGATTTCGGTGGCGCGCGCCTCCGAAACCGCGCATGCCAAGGCCGATATCGAGCGGCTGATACGTGAGCGCCGCCACATCGCCACAGGCGCCGCCGACGATTTCCAGGTCAACGACATGCAGGAAGTCACCCGCATGGTGGAATCCACCACCGCCATCCTCACCGCCTTCCTCTCGGCGGTCGCCGCGGTGAGTCTGCTCGTCGGCGGCATCGGCATCATGAACATCATGCTGGTGAGCGTGACCGAGCGCACCCGCGAGATCGGCATCCGTCTCGCGATCGGCGCGCGCGAGCGCGACGTGCTCTTGCAGTTCCTCATCGAGGCGGTGGTGATGAGCGCGCTGGGCGGAGTGATCGGAATCCTCATCGGGCTGGCCGGCTCGGCGGCGGCCGCGG
>DATCOJ010000094.1:0-2368 GCA_036564785.1 Rhizomicrobium sp.
ATATCGCGCCGGTGATGATGCCTGCACCGGCCATGAGTACGCCTTGAAAAATCACGCCGCCTAATAAGTCGCGAGGTTGAGAACCAACTGCGAGGCGGATGCCGAATTCGCGGGTGCGGGTGCTCACGGAGAAAGCCAGCACGCCGGCTACGCCAACTACGGCGATGGCGAGTGCGACGATCGCGAAGCCTCCGAAGACGATGGAATTTAGGCGGTCGGACGACAGCACTTCAGCGCGGACGTCGGTGAGGATGGCGGCGCGCTCGACCGGCTGGTCGGCGGACATATCGTGAATGGCGCGGGTGATGGGGGAGACTAGAGCGTAGGGATTCGCACCGGTGTGCACGAACAGGTGGCCGCCGAGCATCAATTGTTCGAACGGATGATAGACGGTGAGCAACGGGCCGGGAACGAGGTGCTCGTCATCGAGGTCCGCGGCTACACCAACGATTCGGCGAGGCTCAGTGCCAAAGTCGGGGATGAACTTGACGACGGGGTCGGTCCAGATGAGATGGCGGTTGACGGCGTCTTGATTGGGAAACATGCGCCGGGCCACGCTCTGACTGATGATTACGACAGGTTCCGCGCTGCGACGGTCGGAGTCGTTGAAGTCTCGGCCAGCGACGATGGGCACGCCGAGAACATCGAAAAATCCCGGCGAGATGGCACGGAATTGGGCGCGATTATCTTCTTCACCTGGTACCCGGTCATGGCCTTCCACGTTGAACTGCAGGCCTGGCCCGAAGGCGCCGGCATCCCGCCAGGGAACGACCGTGCCGACGGCAACTTTGTCCACGCCGCGCACCTCCGAGATGCGACGAACCATCTCGCGGTAGAAGGCGGCGATCTGTTCGTTGGATTTGCCGTAGGACATGACCGGCACGTTGAAGGCGAGAACGTGATCGGTGTCGATGCCGGTCTGCACGGCTTGCAGCGCCAGCAGGGTTTTCACCAGCACGCTGGCGCCCGCCAGCAGCAAGAAGGAGGCGGCGATCTGGGTGACTGCAAAGATCCGCAGCCGCCGGCTGGTGCTGCCGCTGATACCGGTGCGGCTGTTGGCGACGCCAAGACCATTGGCAGCGTTGGTAGAAGGAAGCCGTGGCACATAGGCTAAGAGGAAGGCGGCAATGAGCGCGAGGCCGGCGCCAACCCAGAGCATGCTGTTATCGACGGAAAGATCCAGCGCGCGCACCGAGAAGCGCGAGGCATAACGTGCCAGGACGGAGACCATCGGCCGGGCGATGAGTACGCCGACCAGCGCGCCGGTGCCGCAGAGCAGGATACTTTCGGCGAGCAGAGTGCGGCGGAGCGCGGCGGTGGTGGCACCCAGTGCGGCGCGAACGGCGAGTTCGCCTTCGCGGCGAACGCTGCGGGCCAGAATTAAATTGGCGACGTTGGAACAAGCGATGATGAAGACCAGAGCGGAGGCGGCCAGGAGCACGAGCAGAACCGTGCGGGCGCGCGAGGTGATCTGATCGCGCAAGAGGCGCGCTTCGATGGTGAACCTGGCGTTCGGAGAGTAGGCGTCGGGATGATCTTTCACGATGGTGGAGTGCGCGGCGGTCAGTTCGGCGCGGGCCTGTTCCAGCGTGATGCCGGGAGCGAGGCGGCCGAACAGTTCGGTCATGCGATGGACGCGCCCGGTGACCATGGTGGCGGAGAGGTGATGTGGGCTGGTGACCACGTTGGACATGATTTCCGTTTCGCCGGGATAGGGCACGGAAGGCTCGAGTACGCCGATGACGGTAGCGATGCGGGCGCCGAGAAAGCTTTCCAGGCGAACGGTCTTGCCGATGACCGAGGGATCTTTCTTCAGTACGGTGGTCCAGAAGCGATGCGTGAGGACCACGACTCCGGCAGCGCTAGGGCCGTCGTCGCGAGCATCGATGAGGCGGCCGAGGACCGGGTGCAGGCCCATGACCTCGAAATAATTGCCCCCAACCACTCCGCCGCGGACTTCGCGGGGCTCGCCGAGGCCGACCATGGTGAAGCCGAAGTTGGAGAAGTCGCCGAATTCAGTGACGGTTTTGACGCTGGCGCGAAGGTCCTGAAGTTCGGGGACCGAGAAGGCGGTGTTGTCGTCGTTTAGGCCGGGGGCGCTCTGGCGGATGTAGATGAGGCGGCCTTCGTCGCGATTGACCAGCGGGCGGAGAAGTACGCCGCGGACGAGCGTAAAGATGGCGGCGTTGGCGCCGATGCCCAGGGCCAGCGTCAGGACCACGGTGATGGCCAGCCCTTTGGTGCGTTCGAAGGAGCGCAGGGCGATTTTAAGATCGTTGAGGAAGGTCACTTGGGTCTCCTCCGTTTCAGGTAAAGGACAGCACCGTTTGGGCCAATGCTAAGCGACACATTGCATTGAGCCAAGCTG
>DATCOJ010000095.1:0-6951 GCA_036564785.1 Rhizomicrobium sp.
CGGCTGGGGAGCGCGGTGCCGCTGATCCCCGACCTCGCGCGCCATCTGGTCGATTCCGGCGGCAAGCGCCTGCGGCCGCTGCTGACCATCGCCGCGGCGCGTCTGAACGGCTATGCCGGCGCCGAGCACGTCAAGCTCGCCGCCGCGGTCGAGTTCATCCACACTGCGACGCTCCTGCACGACGACGTGGTCGATGTGAGCGCGCTCCGGCGCGGCAAAATCGCCGCCAATGTGGTGTGGGGCAACAAGTCGAGCGTGCTGGTGGGGGACTTCCTCTTCAGCCGCGCTTTCCAGCTGATGGTGGAAGCGGAGCGGGTGGACGTGCTGGGCGTGCTCGCCAATGCCTCGGCGGTGATTGCCGAGGGCGAAGTGCTGCAGCTGCGCTCAGCCAACAATCTCGCCACCACGACGGAAGACTATCTTCGCGTCATCACCGCCAAAACGGCGGCGCTGTTCTCCGCGGCGGCCGAAGCCGGCGCGATGATTTCGGATGCCAGCCGCGACTATGCCGGCGCGCTGCGCGGCTATGGGCATGACCTCGGTATCGCCTTCCAGTTGGTGGACGACGCGCTCGATTATTCCGGCCGCCAGGCACAGATGGGCAAGTCGGTGGGCGACGATTTCCGCGAGGCCAAGGTCACGCTTCCGGTCATCCTTGCCTATGAGCGGGCGGACGACGAGGCGCGCGAATTCTGGCGCCGCACCATAGAGGACGGCGCCCAGCACGAAGGCGACCTCAAGCGCGCCATCGCCTTTGTCGGCGAAACCGGAGCCATCGAAGAGACACGCGCGATGGCCAAGCGGCATGCGCAACAGGCGGTGCGGCAGCTCTCAACCATGCCGCCGCTGGAAATCCGCGACGCATTGATGGCGGTGGCAGAGTTCTGCGTCGGACGCTTCTACTGAAATTTCCACTCGCGGGGGGCGTTGAGCTTGGCCGCCCGCACCCACCAGCCGGGCTGCTCGCGTTCGATCGATTCGGCGGCAAAGCGGGCCACGCCTTCATTGTCGAACAGGCCGAAACAGGTGGCGCCGCTGCCGGTCATGCGGGCAAGACGCGCGCCATATTTGGACAGCGCACGCAGCTCTTCCCCGATCGCCGGGCAGAGTTTCGTGGCCGGTTCTTCGAGGTCGTTTTTCATCGCCTTCAGATAGTCGGCGAGCGCTTGGGCGTTGGCGCAATTGGCGGGGCGCGCCGTTTGCCTCACACCGCTTCGTCCTTCAAGCTTTTCGAACACCGCAGCAGTTGCGAGCGGCACGCCCGGGTTGACCAGCACCGCGTCGATGGTGCCGATGCCGCGCACGGTCGAGAAGCGCTCGCCGCGGCCGGTCATCCACCAGGCTCCCGGCAGCACGCAAACCGCGACGTCCGAGCCGATGTTGGGCGCGATGCCCCAGAGCTGCGTCAATCCCGCCTGCCCCGGCCATAGCCGGCACAGCCCGCGCATCGCCGCGGCCGCATCGCTGGAACCGCCGCCCATGCCCGAGGCGACAGGCAAATTCTTGGTCAGGGTGATTTTCGCGCGCGCCTCGCAGCCCACCCGTGTGGTGAACTCGCGCGCCGCCTTGAGAGCCAGATTGTGGGCTTCCCCCGGGAGGGCTGCAGAAAACGGCCCGTCGACCGCAAGCGACAACCCGCCGGCTTCCTCGAGGGCCAGATCATCGCCGACATCGGCAAAGACGACGAGACTCTCCAGCTCGTGGAAGCCGTCCGGCCGCTTCTCGCCGGCATGCAGGAACAGATTGATCTTGGCCGGTGCGAACTCGTGAAGCATCGGCGCGCTCACACGCCCTTGCGCTGGGCCGCATTCAGGCCCGACTGCAGCTTCTTCTCGATCTCGCTTTTCTGCTTGTCTTCGGCGCCGAAGGCGAGCGCGTGGCTCCATTGAAAATGCGCGTCGAGCTTCTTGCCCACCATCCAATAGGCGTCGCCGAGGTGCTCGTTGATGGTGGGATCGCCGGGGACGAGCAACACCGCATCCTCCAAAGTCTTGGCAGCGTCCTGATAGCGGCCGACGCGGAAATAGGCCCAGCCGACGCTGTCGACGATGTAGCCGTCATAGGGGCTGAGCGCGCGCGCCTTCTCCAGCATGACGAGCGCGGCCGGATAGTTGCGGCCCTGGTCGACCCAACTGTAGCCGAGATAGTTCAGCACCTGCGGCTGATCGGGGCTGAGCTTCAGCGCCTGCTGCAGATCGAGTTCGGCGTCGGTCCAGCGGTGAGCGCGTTCTTCGGAGACCCCGCGCGCATAGTAGAGCGGCCAGTCCTTGGAGGTGACCGGACTGAGCAGCTTGACCGCGTGGTCGTAGGCCTGTGCCGCGTCCGCATAGCGCTGCGAATCGCGATAGGCATCGCCCAGCGCCGTCCACGCCGTCAATTCGTCCGGCCGTTCGCGGGTGAGCGCGGCGAGATCGGCGATGGCCTTGTCGTCCTGATCGAGCCGCGTCTCATCCACGGCGACCTGCACCGCGGCGGCGAAGTGATAGGGCGAATCCTTGTCGATGCTGCGATAAACCGCGATGGCATCGTCATATTTTCTCAGGGCCTCGAAGCGATCGGCCAGCACGATCTTGGCGAGGTCGAAATCGGGCGACAGATAGAGAGCGAGCCTGAGATACAGGATCGCCACGTCGGCGCTGGTCTCATCGGTCAGCGAGGCTGCGATCCCGAACAGGGACTCGGCCGCGCCGTCCTGCGCCAGCGGGATCAGCCGCTCCGGCTTGCTGCCGGCTGCCAACCGCGCCAGCCCCGCCTCGACCACGGGCTGGACGCCGGTGTCGTGCGTGTACTTGGCGTAGAAGGCGCGCGCTTCGTCGGTCCGGCCGGCGCGCTCGAGATAGCGGCCATAGGCCTCCACCATGCGCGGGCTGGAAGGCGCCTGCGCCAGCGCTTCCTGGTAGGCGATATCGGCATCTGCCGCGCGGCCGGCGAGATCCAGCATCAGCGCCTTGTGGTAGGCCACCAATGCGGCCGTGCCGCCTTCGGAGGTCAAATCCTTGAGATCGTTGAGAGCGGCATCGGCGTCTCCCGCGCCCAGCGCCGCCCAGCCGTCGAGCAGCGACAGCGTCAGCGCGGTGAACGGCCCCTTGCCCGATTGATGGATCTCCTTGCGCGCCTCGGCGAAATTGCCGCGCTTCAGCGCCACCACGGCCAGCGCCAGCCGCGCCGCGCGGTTGTCGTTCTCGCCCGCGACCACGCGCTTGGCCAGGCTCACGGCGCCGTCCACATCTCCGGCCGCTGCCGTATAGAGAAAGGCGCGGCCCAGCAGGTCGCTGTTGTCGGGATCGCTGTCGAGACTGTCGCGATAGAGCTTGGCTGCATTGGCCATGTCGTGCTCGCTGGCGGCGAGCCGCGCCGACAAGTAGCTGCCATAGGCCGCCGCTTCGGAATCGTTGGCGAGCGCTCCAGCTGCAATGGATGGCATCAGGGTCGCGGCGATTGCCACGGCGGCTAAAATACACTTGGACCAATGGTTACGCACGAATGCCTCACATATTGGGATAGTTCGGGCCGCCGCCCCCCTCGGGCGTCACCCAGACAATATTCTGCTCCGGGTCCTTTATATCGCAAGTTTTGCAGTGCACGCAGTTTTGCGCGTTGATCTGGAAGCGCGGGCCGGACGCTTCCTGGACGATTTCGTAGACGCCCGCCGGACAATAGCGCTGCGCCGGCTCATCATATTCCGGCAGATTGACGCGGATAGGGATCGTCGGATCCTTCAAGACAAGGTGAACGGGTTGGTCTTCCTCATGGTTGGTGTTGGAGAGGAAGACTGACGACAGCTTGTCGAAGCTGATCACCCCGTCCGGCTTGGGATAGGCGATCGGCTTGCACTCCGCCGCCGGCTTCAGGGTCGCGTAGTCGGCTTTGCCGTGCCGCAGCGTGCCGAGAAGACTGAACCCGAACAGCTGGTTGGTCCACATGTCGATGCCGCCCGCCATCACCCCAAGCACGGTGCCGAGCTTGGACCACAGCGGCTTAACGTTTCGTACACGTTTCAAATCGCGGTGGACGGAAGAGTGCGCATAGGCCTCCTGATAGGCCGCCAACTCGTCATTGGCACGGCCCTGGCCGAGCGCCGCGAAGGCGGCCTCCGCGGCCATCATCCCGGTCAGGATGGCGTTGTGGCTGCCCTTGATGCGGGGCACGTTCACAAAGCCCGCCGCACAGCCGACCAGCGCCCCGCCCGGAAAGGCCAGCTTCGGCACCGACTGGAAGCCACCCTCGGTGATGGCGCGCGCGCCGTAGCACAGGCGCTTGCCGCCCTCGAGAAACGGACGGATGCGGGGATGATGCTTGACCCGCTGAAATTCATCGAACGGCGACAGATAGGGATTGGAATAGTTGAGGTGAACGACGAAGCCGAGGGCGCAGAGATTATCCCCGAAATGATACATGAAGAGGCCGCCGCCGGTCTTGTCGTCCAGCGGCCAGCCCATGGTGTGCAGGACGAGCCCACGCCGAAACTTGTCCGGCGACAGCTCCCACAGCTCCTTCAGGCCGATGCCGTATTTCTGCGGCTCGCAACTCTCATGCAGTCCGAGTTTGTGAATGAGGATTTTCGACAACGAGCCACGCGCGCCTTCCGCGAACAGCGTGTATTTGCCGAGCAGCTTCATGCCCGGCGTATAGGAGTCCTTGTGATGGCCGTCCTTGGCCACGCCCAGATCGCCGGTGATCACGCCCCGCACTTCGCCCTTGTCGCCATAGACGACGTCCGCGGCGGGGAAGCCGGGGTAAATTTCGACACCCAAGGCTTCGGCCTGCGTCGCCAGCCAGCGGCAAACGCTGCCCAGGCTCGCGATGTAGTTGCCGTGATTGCTCATCAGCGGCGGCATGATGAAATTGGGAATGCGCAGGCTTCCCGCCGGGCCGAGAAAGTAGAAGCGGTCCTCGGTCACTGCCGTGTCGATCGGCGCGCCCGTCTTCCGCCAATCGGGAATGAGCGCGTCGAGCCCGCTGGGATCGATCACCGCGCCGGAGAGGATATGGGCGCCGACCTCCGAGCCCTTCTCCAACACGCAGACCGAGACCTCCCGGCCCGCCTCCGCCGCCAGCTGCTTGAGCCGGATCGCCGCCGCCAGCCCGGCCGGGCCGGCGCCCACGACGACGACGTCGTATTCCATGCTTTCGCGCTCGACCGCCTCGGCCATCGGGCTGTCCCGGACCAGTTCCCGAGTCGGTTATGGAGGCGGGCTTTTGCCGGGTCAACGAGGCTGGACGCCGCCCGGCCCGCCGCCTAAACCGGACCCATGGGAGCTCACATGGCGCCGGAGCTGAATTCACTCGCCGCACTGGCCTGGCTGGTCGAAACCGGCGCGGACGAGGCCGTCGGCGAGGCGCCGGTCAACCGGCTGGTGGCGAAGCCCAAAACACTCCCCTCCCCCCTCCCGCGAGGGGAGGGGCGGAATTCTCGGGCGCTTACGCCAACCGCCGTCCTCAACCCGCTGGCCAGCGACACCGATCACATTGGCCGCGCCATCGAGATCGCGGCGGCCTGCGGCTCGCTCGCCGAACTCAAATCGGCGCTCGAAGCCTTCGAAGGCTGCGCGCTGAAGAAGCTGGCCACCAACACCGTCTTCGCCGACGGTCATCCGGAAGCGCGCATCATGTTCATCGGCGAAGCGCCGGGCCGCGACGAGGATCTGCAGGGGCTGCCTTTCGTCGGCCGCGCCGGCAAGCTGCTCGACAAGATGCTGGCCGCCATCGGACTGGACCGCCGCACCAACGCCTACATCACCAATGTGATCAATTGGCGCCCGCCGGACAATCGCGAGCCGTCGCCGGAGGAAGCCGCCATCTGCCGGCCGTTCCTGCGCCGCCACGTGGAACTCCTCAATCCGGAGATCATCGTTCTGCTGGGCGCCGTATCGGCGCGGCACGTCATGGGCCAGAGCGATGGAATCATGAAACTGCGCGGCCGCTGGCTCGAATACCACGTGGCCGGTCGTATGGTTCCCGTGATGCCGACCCTGCATCCGGCTTATCTTTTGCGGCAACCGGGGCACAAGAAACTGGCCTGGCGCGATCTTCAGGCGATCGAGGAGAAAGCAATTTCGCTGGGCGTTCTTGAGCGGCGCGCCCAAAGCGGCTAACCTCCCGTCCGAATTCGCGAAATTTCAGCGTACGGAGTGGCTGGGTGGCCGGATTGCGTGGCTTTTTGCTGGCGGCTGCGGCCGCCTTCGTCGTTGTGCCGGCCTGGGCGGACCAGCCGGTCGGCGTGCTCTCAACCGATGACGCGCAGCGCTATCGCCAAATCTTCGAGGACGAGCGCACCGGCAATTTCACCGAGGCGCAGGCGCTCGTAGCCCAGCTCGGCGACCGCTCGCTGGTCGGCTATGCGCAGGCCGAGCACTATCTGTCGGCCTACAGCGACCGTGCCAGCGTCGATGAGCTGGTGAGTTGGCTGCAGCAGTATCGCGACCTTCCCATCGCCGACCGCATCTACACCCTCGCCGTCAAGCGCGCGACCAAGACCATCAAGCGCCATCATCGCGTCGTTGCGGTGGAAGTGACGGCCACGATCCCCACGCCCGCTCCATCGCCGCGACTGCGCGGCGGCGGCTATGAGGACGTCGATCAGGCCGAGCAGACGATTTCGTCGGAGGCCGGCCGCGCGGCGTTGAGCCAGATTTCCGCTTCGATCCGAGCCGATCAGCCGGCGCAGGCCGATGCCACGCTGCAGGGGCTGGTGTCCGGCGGGAGCGTGCCGGGTTCCGATATCGCGCGACTGTCGCATCGCGTCGCAGCTTCCTACCTTGCCGAAGGACAGGATTTCGAAGCCTTCGACGTCGCCTCGCGCGTCACCAGCTACGACCGCTCCTCGGCCCCGCTGCTCGATTGGGACACCGGCCTCGCCGCCTACCGCATGGGCAAGTTCGACGTGGCCGCCAACCATTTCGAGACCTTGGCGCAGAATGGCGCGGTGCCCAGTTGGACGCGCAGTGCCGC
>DATCOJ010000096.1:0-29249 GCA_036564785.1 Rhizomicrobium sp.
CCCGCTCCATCTTCGCTACGCTCAGATGGAGCGACCTCCCCGCGTTGGGGGAGGTAAGATCTTGTCTCTGCATCGTACGCAGCCCAATTCTGCGCTACACTCCGCCGACACGGGAGCCCACCATGACCAAGCCGACGCCGATGGATTATGTGGAATTCGTGGTGCGCGACATCGCGCGCAGCAAGGCCTTCTATGGCGCCGTGTTCGGCTGGCAATTCACCGATTACGGCCCGGGCTACACCAGCTTCACCGACAACGGATTGGGCGGCGGCTTCACCACCGACGGCACGCCCAAGCCGGGCGGACCGCTGATGGTTTTTCACGTCGACGATCTGGAAGGAACGCAGGCGCGCGCGCACGCGGCCGGCGCTGCCATGGTCAAGCCGATCTTCTCGTTTCCCGGCGGCCGCAGATTCCAGTTCAAGGATCCCGACGGCTACGAAATCGCCGCCTGGACGCAGGAATAGCCCAGTTTGGCAGCTCGAGAAACGCCACTGACAATGGGAGGGAAGTAGCGGACTCTAGGGCTTCAGTTCGAAGACGACTCCACCCTGATACTGACCGCCCAACTCGCCCGTTCCGAAGAGAGTTCCGTCGCTTCCCCTCAGCAGTGTGCCGTGTGGATACTCTCCGTCGAGGCAGGCCGTCCTTCCCTGGGAGCAGAAGCTGTGAATTTTTTGGAGTGACGAGCCGCTGATTTTGAAGAGTGTGCCGCCGCCAGATCCGTTCAAATCCCAGTCAAATCCTCCCCCCGCAGCTGTCGTCCCGAATAGATTTCCATTGCCATCCATGACCAGCCCGCCCCAGGGTCCGCGGCCATCCCCGCAGTCACCACCATCTCGGCAGAAGGTATATAGAACCGTGTATTGAGACTGCGATCCGTTCGGAACGAGCTTGAAGACAACTCCGGCGCCCTCATGGCCGCCGCCCCAGGTGGTCGCGCCGTAGATTGTCCCGGCGGAATCCATCAACAGTCCCCCATAGGGCCATGCGCCGTCCCTGCAGTCGCGGACGCTGCAGAAATTGTACAGAACGGTTTCACTCCAGCCGGCACCGTTCGGCTGCAGTTCGAAAATCGTTCCTCCGCCGGCCGAGCCTCCACCACTGCCGCCGTTCTCGGTCATGCCGTAGAGGTTGCCGGCCGGGTCCATCACAAGTCGGTCGTCTGGTCCTGGCAACATGCCGTCGAGACAAGTGCTGGCCTTGACCGAGCAAAAATCGTAGAGAACGCGTTCGCTCCATCTCGAGGCGCCGCCAGACGGCGAGAGTTCGAACACGACTCCGTCGTCCTGCGTGCCGCCCAAGTAGGTCACGCCATATAACGGCGATACGCCGTCATAGGGCGCGCCGCTCGTTGCTCCTGCATATGTCAATCCCGCCAAAGGTCTATCGCCATCGATGCACTGCGCCCGGGAGCAAAAGGTGTGAAGAACCTCCAGTCTCCATTTTGGATGCCCGGGATTGGCCGCCAGTCTGAAGGCGATGCCGTGGCCGAATCCAACTGAGGGCGCCACGCCGTACAGATTTCCCGAGGTATCAACGACCAAATATCCCGAAGGATATGCACCGTCAGTGCAAGCAACTCTGCGACAAAAACTATAGAGCAACGAGTACGCCCACCCCGGCCCGTCTAGCCGCTTGGAGAGCTTGAACGCAGTCCCTCGTTCGTGGGTGCCACCCTGGGTCGTCGTACCGTAGAGGTTCCCCAAAGCATCCATGGACAAATCGCTGGATATGTCGAAGCTGCAATTCTGATTCCCGCAAAACGAATGAATGACCCTGAATTTGAACGCCGCCGCACCGGTCCATGGCACCAGTGCGGACGCAATGACAACGCCCACGGCCAAGCCCATACGCAAGCGGGAGTGCCCATCTTCCAAGATCTGCTTGCATCTCATCACGGACAACATAGCCAATTCCTGTGGACCGGGCCAGTTGGCTGAGCCGCTGGTGCCAGTGCCTGATCACCGCTGCTTCACCGCCCTCGGCCACGGAGCCGATTCTTGAGCCTCCGCCAGGCGAGTCCCTGCTCGCGATCCTCGGCCCGGTTCTCGTGCGGAAATGGTTGCGCGGGAATTGGCAGACCTAGAAACGCGCACAGCCGCTCCCAGCGCGGCTCGCGCTCGAGATCGATTTCCAGCAGAGCGTCCGGCCGCGCCGCAAAATGCGCCCGCACGCTTTCATTGTGCGCGAGATAGATGTCGCGGCAGCGCGCCTCGTGTCCGCGCGGGTACGGCACGCCATAGATCCATTGCGACACGTCGCTCGGTCGTTCGCCGAAATGCCGCACCAGGCTTTCGACCCAGCGCTCCGCATCGCGCGTGGTCAGAACGAATTTCGATCCCGGGAACGCCGCGTCCAGCTCGCGATAGAGCAGCGGCCAGGGATTGTCGGAGAAGGCGTCGTGCTCGCGCGCGTAGCCCAGCGCCACCGCCAGCACCTTTTCGTTGCTCAGCGGCGGCGGGATGATCACGCCCTTGGGATGGTTGATGAAGAAGCCCTTCTGCGCGCAATAGCCCAGAATCTCGAAGGCGCGGTGAAGCGAGCTGGTGCCCGTCTTCTGGAAGCCGATGCCGAACACTTTGGGGACGCGCATGCTTTCGATCCGCCGCCTTGCGGTCCCGCTTGTAATCCGGAGTGCCCGCGCTCCGCTACGGCGTCAGCTCGTACACCGTCCCTTCCCGGGGCGATACGGCGCCGCCGGACTCGGTTGTGCCGAACAGGCTGCCGGTCCCTTCCCGAAGCAGTCCGCCAATGGCGCCGGTGCCATCCGCGCAGGAGGGCTCGCTGCAGAAGGAATGCAGGACGCTGAAGAACGTGCTTGTCCATCGGAAGACCGTCCCGGCGTTCGCCGCGCCGCCGAGATTGGTCGTGCCGAAGAGCCGTCCCGCGCCGTCCAGGACCAGGCCTGCATGCGGCGTGCTTCCGTCGGTGCAATTCGCCTGGGCGCAGAAGCTGCGCAGCACGGTCTCCGCGCCGCCCGGCGCCAGTTCGAAGATGGTTCCTACCGCGTGCGCGCCGCCTTCCTCGGTCGTCCCGAAGGCGTTGCCCGAACCGTCGAACACCAGAGCCCCGTTCGGCCCCGATCCGTCCGCGCAATTCGCGAGCTGGCAGAAGGTGTAGAGAACGGAGTGGTTCCACAGGTGCCCGCTGGCGGGCGGCGACAGTTTGAAGATGGTGCCCCCGCCATTGCCGCCGGCCGAGGCGGCGCCGTAGAGGTTGCCCGCGGTGTCCATGGTGAGATCGCCGTTCGGCTGGGTGCCATCCGCGCAATTGCCGAGCGTGCAGAACACATGGATGACCCGCTCGATCCAGTTTCCTCTCGGGTTGATCAAGGTGTAGGCGACGCCCTGGTTGCGCCAGCCGCCGCGGCTGGTCACGCCGTAGAGCGGCGAGACTCCGTCATAGAGCGCGCCGTCCTCGGCGCCCTGATAGGTCAAGCCGCCGGAGGGATTCTGGCCGTCGCCGCAATTGCTGTCGCGCGTGCAGAAATTGTAGAGGACCTGCTCCGTCCAGCTCGAGCGGTTCGCATTCGGCGTGAGCATGTAGGCGACACCTTGATTACCCGCGCCGCCGAGCGTGGTGGTGCCGTAAATGCGGCCCGCCGTGTCGAGGATCACGCCCGACGTGAAGGGAAGCTGACCGTCGGTGCAGGCCGCCAGAGCGCAGAAATTGTACAGGCGCCGGAACTTCCACGACCCTCCCGGCTGACGCACCAGCTCGAAGACGGTGCCGTCATTATTGACGCCGCCCCTTTCGGTGGTGCCGAACAGATTGCCGGCCTGATCGCGGGTGAGCGTTGCCTGCGGACTTCCGCCATCGGGGCCGGTGAAGGAATGCAGCACCTGCTCGGTGAAGGCGGCCGCGCCGCCCGAAGGCATGATCGCCGCCGACCCCGCAATGGCGAGGCCGATGATCGCCAGCCGGAATTCACCCAACGGGCCCAGTCGCTTGGCTCCCAAATCGCTCATCGTTCGTCTCCTTCGCGCCGAAAGGCGCCGCTCTGTCTTCAGTCAAGGCGTCAGCGCGAACACCGTTCCGCCGCCGTTTGCGCCGCCACTCTGCGTCATTCCAAAAAGGTCTCCGGACGCATCGCCAATCAGAGCGCCGGATGGTTGCCGGCCGTCAGCGCAGTTCTGGGCGCTGCAAAAATTGTAGAGTACGTCGAGGGTGTTTGCATGAAGCCGGAACACTGTGCCGCCGTCGAATTGGGCGCCACCGAACGCTGTCGTGCCATAGAGATCGCCCTCGGCGCCCAGCAACAATCCCGATTGCGGCTGATCGCCGTCCAGGCAACCGGGTTGAAGACAGAAACTGTAGAGGACCGACTCCTGAGAATCCGTGCCGTTTGGCACGACCTTGAACACCTCGCCCGAATTGCCGTCGCCGCCGAAATTGGTGGTGCCATAAAGGTTGCCCGAAGCGTCCAGCGTGACCGGCGCCATGGGTTGCTTGCCGTCCGTGCACATCGCAAGCGTACAGAAGGCGTGGAGCACCGTTTCGCGAAATTTCCGCTTTTTCGCGGAAAGTTCGAACACGACACCGTCGCTGGCTCCGTTGCCATAACCGGCAGTGCCGAAGAGATTCCCCATTGCATCCACCACGGGCGGAAATGGATTGCCGCCATCCGCGCAGTTGGCTTGCGAGCAGAAGCTGTAGAGCACCCTCTCTCTTCGCTGGGTCTTGCCCTGCACGAAATTCAACTGAAACGTGACGCCCAGATTCGCCGTCCCGCCCGAGCCGGTGCTGCCATAGAGCGGCGACGTGCCGTCATAGGGGGTTCCGCTGCCGGCCCCCGGATAGGTCAAGCCGCTGGGGCCCCCGCCGTCGGCGCATGCATCCACCGAACAAAAGTCGTAGAGCGTCTTGAATTTCCATTTCGTTCGCTTTGCATTTGGCATCAGCTCGAAGGCGGATCCTCGGCCCTGCGCGCCGCCCAGGCCGGCGGTGCCGTAGAGATTGCCGTCAACGTCGGCAATGAGCGTGCTCCTGGGATGCGCGCCGTCCGGACAGCCGTCCACCAGGCAAAACTGATGGAGAACCCGATAGTCATAGCCGTCGCCGTTGGGTACCAGCGCGAAGACGGTTCCTTGGTTGAACGGACCTCCGCCGCCATACGCTGTACCGTACAGAGCGCCGGTCGAGTCGAGCAACAAACTGCCCATCGGACCATCGCCATCGGCACAGTTCTCCTGCGCGCAAAACGAATAAAGCACCTTGTAGGTATAGGCGAAAGCGCGGTCCGCCAGGACCGTGAAAATGGCCACCAGTGCGGCAAGCGCCATCACCGGCAGCGGACCCGTCACTCGCGAATGTCTCATGTTTTTCTCCTCTCGCGGTCTCTTAAGGCGTCAGCGCGAACACCGTTCCGCCATCCTCGCCCGAGCCGCCGCTGCTGGTGGAGCCGTAAAGCGCGCCGCCTGCGTCCATGATCACGCCGGCCTGGGGATAGCTGCCGTCGGCGCAAGGCGAGCCGCCGCGGCAGAAACTGTAGAGCGTCTTCAGCGTGGAGCCGCTCAGTTCGAACACGCTGCCGCGATCGGCCTTGCCGCCGGACGAGGTCGTGCCCAACAGATTGCCGGCATCGTCGAGCAGCAGCGCGCCGCCCGGATATTGTCCGTCGGCGCAATGCCTGAGCGCGCAGAAGGCGTAGAGCACGCTGTAAGCGCCGGCCGCGTCGAGCTTGAAGACGAGGCCGCCGCAGCCGCCATAGCCGCAACTGCCGCCTTCGGCCGTGACGCCCAGGAGATTGCCGCCGGCGTCGAGGATCAGCGGCTGGCTTTCATACGTGTTGCTGCCGTCGGTGCATTTGGGGAGCGAGCAGAATGTGTAGAGCACGCTCTCGTTCCAATTGCCGCCGCTCTGCGTGAGCTTGAAGATGGTGCCGCCGTTCTTGCCGCGGGTGACGGCGCGGGTGGTGCCGTAGAGGTCGCCGGCCGCGTCCACGATCAGCGGCGAGGTCGGATGCGCGCCGTCCTTGCAGTTCTTGAGCGCGCAGAAACCGTAGAGCACGGTCTGCTGCCAGGCGCCGCCCACGGGGGCAAGCGAGTAGACCACGCCGCCGAAGGTCGCGCCGTCGCTGTGGGCGCCGCCGAACTCGGTGGTGCCGTAGAGCGGCGAGGCGCCGTCATAGGGGGCGCCGCTGGCCGCTCCGGCATAGGTCAGCCCCGAAGCGGGGTTCTGGCCGCCGGCGCATTCGAAGCAGAAATCGAGCAGCACCTTGGCCTTCCACCGGCTGCCGGCGCGCACCAGCTCGTACACCGTGCCGTAACCGTTGGCGCCGCCGTTGGTGGTGACGCCGTAGAGATTGCCCGCTTCATCGAGGATGACGCCGCCGGCCGGTTGCGCGCCCGCGCGGCAATCCCTGGCGCAGAACTTGTGCAGCAGCTGATACTGCCAGGCGCTCTTGTCGGCGTTTGGAATGAGCTCGAACACCACGCCTCCGTCGTCGCTCGAGCCTCCCACCTGGGTGGTGCCGTAGAGGTTGCCTGCCGCGTCCATGACCAGCCCGGCCGCGGGATATCGTCCGTCGGCGCATTTGGGCAGCGAGCAGAAGGCATAGAGCGTCGACAGCGTCACTGCCTGCGCCTCACTCGCCACGTCGAGCGCAACCGCAGCCACGGTGATGGCGAACACGATTGCCATTTTGCGAATTGTCTGCCGGTTTCCAGATCGCGAATTCATCTTCGCCTTCGTTTGCCGCTTGAGATTCTAGGGCGAAAGCTCGAACACGACGCCGCCATTGTATGCGCCGCCGCGATTGGTCTTGCCCCATATGTTGCCTTGCCTGTCGATCAGCAATGGCGCCTGCGAGCGGCCGCCATCCTTGCAGCCGGTCTGCAGGCAGAACTCCCGGAGCACGCCAAAGGCCGTGCAAGCTGTCTGCTTGCACTCCCCACTCGGCCGCCGATTTACCTCAAAGACCGAGCCGCCGTTGCCCTTTCCTTGAAGGTAGGTAACGCCGAGCAGATTTCCGTTGGCATCCCTGGTGAGGCCCGTCGAGGGAAAGGAACCATCGTGACACTTCCTGTGACAGAAGTGGTGCAAGATCGTGTACCGCCATGCGCTGCCACGCCGAGTGAGTTCGTAAATCAGGCCGCCGCCTGGCGCGGCAAGTTGGGCGATTCCAAAGAGCGTTCCTGTCGCACGATCTATTGTCAGTTTGCCTATTGGTATGGCTCCGTCCCAGCACGGAAGGAACAACTTTCCTTCGCAGAAAAAGTGCAGGTTGCTCTCTGTCCACCCGCTCTCGGTTTGCACGAGCTCATAAGCTGTTCCCGTCTCGTTGGGGCCTCCGGGTCCGGACATGACGCCATAGAAGGTCCCGGGCGGGCCGATGGTGAGCCCGAATGCCCCAGCGGAAATGTCGAAGCTGTAGAAGGCGCTCTCGGTCCAACTTGCGAATTTGCCGGTTGGATTGCGAGGTGGCGAAATCTGGAAGGCCGTGCCGCCGTTAAACATGCCCCCTGTGCCGGCTGTCCCATAGATTGGCGAACTTCCGTCATAGAGCGCGCCGTCATCGGCGCCCGCATAGGTCAGCGGACCGAAAGGGCTGCTGCCATCCGGACAGGAATCGTTGTTGGGACAGAAGTTGAAGAGAACCTGGAAGTCGCCGGCCTGCGTGAGTTCGAAGAAGACGCCATGGCCAGTGGAGCCGCCGTTGGGTGCGATCCCATACAAGTTGCCATCGGCGTCTAGAATCACGCCGTCCGCAGGCTCGGCGCCGTCGGCGCAGTTCTTGAGCGAGCAAAAAGTGTGGAGGATCGTGTACTGCCACTTGTCCTTGGAGGCATCGTAGCTCAGCTCGAAGAGGGTTCCAGACTGATTCTGTCCATCCAGATCCGCGGTGCCATAGAGATTTCCGGCCGCGTCCATTGCCACGCCGGCTCGAGAACTGCTGTACTCGCACTGCGCGCCCTCGCAGAAGTCATGCAGTACCTTGTATGTCCAGGCCTGTGCGCCGCCCGCGAGCGTCATCGCCGCGATCGCCATGACGCATCCGCCAATCGTCAGTACACGTACCAAACGTTTCAGCGGCAGGCGGCGTTTGACTCGCGGCCGGATTGTGGGCGGCATGGCGTTCCCTCCGGTTCGGCGCCCCAGGCCAGCATACGTCTTCCGGGCGCTGGAGGCGAAACGCCGCCAATCCTTGGAAAAGCAGCAAAAGGCAAGATATTTCAAGGCCCTAATATTCCGGCCCTTGAGACTTGACAGGCGCAACGGATGGATTATTTTCTACCTGTGGTTGAGAACGTAAAGAGAATAAAGCATGGGTTGGGTCGAGGGCGAGCCGGAGGAAGCCCAAGTCGGCGATACGGAAAAGGTTAGCGATCGGGAGAGGGATCTCGACGAGATCGGCGATGAGGCTCTGTATCCCTACGGGCCGGCCCCGCAGCTGATCAGGGAAGTGAACGCCTCGGGCGTCGAAGTCATTCGGAGCAGCAGGGGCCCCGCCGATGAGGAAGCGCGGCAGAGCGTGGAGCGCAAGCTCAAAGCGGCCTTCGCCAAGGAGCACGCAGGCGATGCAACCGGGCGGCATGAGAGTGACCCCGAAGGTTCCGCCGCTCTGTTGCCGGATGCTGCGCCCGGGTCAAAGGAAGCCAACATTTTGCAGCCGGACGGCGTGCCGCCGCCGTTGCAGGACAGGCCACCCCGCGGACCGGAGCGGGTTCCTTTGCGCGGCGAATTGTTTCAGCCGGACGCGCCGGGCCTCTATCCTTTCTCGCGTCCCACGTCCGAGCTGAAGCTCTCCCGGGAGGACGTTCTGCCTCGGGATGGCGAAACCCACCTGCTGCTCAACGCCATCATCGGCGAATGCCATTTCCTGATGCGCGAGGTGACATTCCGCTCGCTCTGCCGCGCCACCGAGCTGGAGGACCGCATGACCTGGCTCACCGCCTCCATGAAGCTGGCGGAGACCGGGGCGAGGGTCGGCGATTCGGTGGCCCGTCTGCTCAACGGGCCGGAGATCCGCCACACCCAGCACACCCAGATGATCCAGCACGGCCAGGTGGCGGCGGTGGCGAATGCGGCGTCTGGCAAGCCCTCGGGCAGGAAGGCGGGGAAGAAAAAGGGTGGGGGGAGGGGTAGCGCCTCGCCGTGAAAACGAAGATCAAGATGTTGTGTCCAGAGGATGTCTGGCATCCCAGGCATGGTGGTCAATTGGGGAACCAGAACGCACTCAAGAGCGGCCGCTACACCGCCGACAAGCAAGCGATCCGCCGCCGCATCGCCGGCCTGATCCGCCGCGCCAATGCCGCCATCGCCATGGTCGATGCGAGCCTCCGCGCTCGCCGCCGAGCGCCTCAGGGGGTCTCCAAATGATGCCGGCCTTGGCTCCTTTTCGGCCTGTGGCAGCGGCGTCGCCGGACTGCGGAGATTCTGTCACATCGGGGAAAATTCGTTGTGCTATCAGGGACTTCCCCTTGACGGTCTTGCCTCATGGGGGCGACTCTGACAGGGTTAATGGCCTGCCGGGGGGTTCCGGCAAGCGGGGGTTCTCCCCTTGTGGGGATGGGAATGATCAAATCGGAACTGGTGGCGCGGTTGGCCCAGCGCTATCCGCATCTTTATCACCGCGACGTGGAGCGCATCGTCTCGACCGTGCTGGACGAAATCACCAAGGCGCTGGCGGAAGGCCATCGGGTGGAGTTGCGAGGGTTCGGAGCCTTTTCGGTCAAAGTCCGGCCCTCCCGCATGGGCCGCAATCCCCGCACCGGCGAGCCGGTCACCGTGGAGGCCAAGCGGGCGCCGTTCTTCCGCACCGGCAAGGAATTGCGCGAGCGCCTGAACCTGATCTTCGGCGAGCGGCCCAAGGCCGGCGCCGACAGCCATATCGGCCCGTGAGGCTATCGACTTATCTGATCGCCATTCCGGTGGTGGCGGTGGCCGCGGTGCTGGCGGTCGCCAATCGCGGGGCGGTGCGCTTCAGCCTCGATCCGTTTTCCGCAACCCACCCTGCGCTCGCGGTGGAGATGCCGCTGTGGCTGCTCCTGTTCCTGGCGCTGATCGCGGGGATCCTGCTGGGCTGGCTGGTGGCGCTGGCCGGCCGGCGGCGGAGTTGATGCCTTGCGCGGCGGTGTCGCCCGGCCTATGAGGCGGACCGGATGATGGTCAGGCGATCCGAGAACCCCATCTTCGCCGCTCTCGACACGCCGGATTTGTCCCGCGCGCTCGAACTCGCCAAGGCCATCCGCCCCCATGTCGGCGGCCTGAAAGTAGGCCTGGAATTCATCACCGCGCTGGGACCCTCCGCCGTGCGCGAGATCGTGGCGCTGGGGTTACCGGTGTTCGCCGACGTGAAGTTCCACGACATCCCCAACACCGTGGCCGGGGCTTCGCGCGAAATCGCCCGCCTCGGCGTCACTGTGTTCAACGTCCATGCCTCCGGCGGCGCGGCGATGATGCGCGCGGCGAAGGAAGCCGCGGCCTCCGTCGATCCCCGCGTCAAGGTGATCGGCGTCACCGTGCTGACCAGCCTCGACGATGGCGATCTGGAGCAGGTGGGCCAGCAAGGCCCCGCGCGCGATCAGGTGCTGCGGCTCGCGCAGCTGGCAAAAGCCTCGGGCCTCGACGGCGTGGTCTGCAGCCCGCAGGAGATCGAATTGGTGCGCAAGGCTTGCGGTGCGAGCTTCATGATCGTCACCCCCGGGGTACGTCCGGCGGGCGCGGACCTCGCCGACCAGCGCCGCGTGATGAGCCCCGGGCAGGCACTGCGCGCCGGCGCCGACATCCTCGTCGTCGGTCGGCCCATCACCGGCGCCGCCGATCCTGCCGCCGCGGCGCGCGCCATCGCGGAAGATATCGCGGAAGTCTCGGCCGCCTGATAGTTTGGCGCATGCGTGTGGCTGTGAAAATCTGCGGTATCACCAGCGCCGAAGCGGCCGACGCCGCGGCCGGCGCGGGCGCCGATTTCGCCGGGCTGGTGTTCTTTTCCGCTTCGCCGCGCTACCTCAAGGCGGAGCAAGCGGCGTCGCTGGCGGCGCGACTGCGCGGACGCTCTCGCATCGTGGCGTTGCTGGCCGATGCGCGCGACGAGGAGATCGCGGCGGCGGTGCAAGCGGCGCGGCCGGATTTCCTCCAGCTGCACGGCCGCGAGACTCCTGAGCGCGTCGCCGCCGTCAAGGCGCGCTTTGCAATTCCCGCGATCAAGTCGATCGCCATCGCCGAAGCGGCCGATCTGGCCTGCGTTGCCGCCTATGAGAAGGTCGCAGACATGCTGCTGTTCGATGCCAAGGCGCCTTCGAGCGCGGTCCGTCCCGGCGGCCATGGCGCCGCCTTCGACTGGCAGTTGCTCCGTGGACGGAAGTTCTCCCGGCCCTGGCTGCTCGCCGGCGGCCTCGATGCCGGCAACGTGGCGCGCGCCATCCGCGCGGCCGATGCGCCCGGCGTGGACGTGTCCTCCGGCGTGGAAACCGCGCCGGGCATCAAGGAGCCGCAACTGATCCGCGACTTCATCGCCGCGGCGCGCCAGGCGGAGTTCGTCAAGGAAGTCGACGCATGACTCCGCTGCCGCCCAATTCCTATCGCATCGGTCCCGATGCCGCCGGCCATTTCGGCGGCTACGGGGGACGGTTCGTCGCCGAGACCTTGATGCCGCTGGTGCTCGATCTCGAGCGCGCCTACGAGGCGGCGAAGGACGATCCCGCCTTCCAGGCCGAGCTGAACGGATTGCTGAAGCACTATGTCGGCCGGCCCAATCCGCTCTACTTCGCCGAGCGGCTCACCGCGCATCTGGGCGGCGCGAAGATCTATCTCAAGCGTGAGGACCTCAATCACACCGGCGCGCACAAGATCAACAACTGCCTGGGCCAGATACTGCTCGCCCGCCGCATGGGCAAGACCCGCATCATCGCCGAGACGGGCGCCGGCCAGCACGGCGTCGCCACCGCCACCGTCGCCGCCCGCTTCGGCCTGCCCTGCATCGTCTATATGGGCGCCGTCGATATCGAGCGGCAGAAGCCCAATGTCTTCCGCATGCGGCTGCTGGGCGCGGAGGTGCGCGCGGTGACCTCCGGCTCGCAGACCTTGAAGGATGCCATGAACGAGGCGCTGCGCGATTGGGTCGCCAATGTGCACGACACCTTCTACATCATCGGCTCTGCGGCGGGCCCGCATCCCTATCCGGCGATGGTGCGCGACTTCCAATGCATCATCGGCAACGAGACGCGGGCGCAGATTGTGGAAGCGGAGGGACGCTTGCCGGATCTGGTGGTGGCCTGCGTCGGTGGCGGCTCCAACGCCATCGGCATGTTCCATCCCTTCCTCGACGACCGCGAAGTCGAGATTCACGGTGTCGAAGCAGCGGGCGAGGGCGCCGACACCGCGCGCCACGCCGCCACTCTGTCCCGCGGCGCACCCGGCGTGCTGCACGGCGCGCGGTCCTATCTGCTGCAGGACAAGGACGGGCAGATCAATGAGGCGCACTCGATTTCCGCCGGTCTCGATTATCCCGGCGTCGGCCCGGAGCATTCCTGGCTCAAGGATCAAGGGCGGGTGAAATATTTCTCCGCCACCGACAGGCAGGCGCTGGAGGCATTCCAATTGCTCAGCAAGCTCGAAGGCATCATCCCCGCGCTGGAACCGGCGCATGCGCTCGCCCATGTCATGCGCATGGCGCCCAGCATGGCCAAGGATCAAATCATCGTGCTGACGCTCTCCGGCCGCGGCGACAAGGACGTGTTCTCCGTCGCCACCGCGCTGGGGGAGCGGATATGAGCCGCATCGCAGCCCGCTTCGCCGAGTTGCAGCGCCAGGGCCGCGCCGCGTTCATTCCTTTCCTCACCGCCGGCGATCCGAGTCTGGAGACGTCGTTTGCGATCCTGGAGAAGCTGCCGGCCGCCGGCGCCGACCTGATCGAACTCGGCGTTCCGTTCTCCGATCCGATGGCGGACGGTCCCGCCATTCAGGCCTCGAGCCTGCGCGCGATCAAGGCGGGAATGACTCTGCCGAAAGTGCTCGAGCTGGTGCGCCGCTTCCGCAAATCCGACAAGCGGACGCCGGTCGTGCTGATGGGCTACTTCAATCCGATCCATGCCTACGGCGCTGCACGCTTCGCGGTGGACGCGGCCGCCGCCGGTGTCGACGGCCTCATCACCGTCGATCTGCCGCCGGAAGAGGACGCGGTGCTGCGCGCGCCGGCTTCGGCGCACGGCCTCGACATCATCCGCCTGGCCACGCCCACCACGGATGAGGCGCGCATTGCCGCCATTCTCGAAGGCGCCAGCGGTTTTCTCTATTACGTCTCCATCGCCGGGGTGACCGGCACCAAGAGCTACTCGGAAGACGACGTCCGCGAAGCGGTCGCGCGGCTCAAGCGGGCGGGCCGGCTTCCTTGCGCCGTTGGCTTCGGCATCCGGACGCCGGAGCAGGCGCAAGCCATCGCGCGCTTCGCCGACGGCGCGGTGGTGGGCTCCTCCATCGTCAGCCGCATCGCGGAAGGCCTTGAACGGGGCCAACGCAAGTCCCAACTGGTGGAAGACGTGGTGAATTTCTGCGAAACCCTGGCCAAATCGGTGCATGCGGCGTGGGCAGCTGCCGTGGTAGGATGAGGCCATGAACTGGATTTCGAATTTCGTCCGCCCCCGCATCAAGAGCCTGATGGCGGGCCGCACCAGCGAGACGCCGGAGAATCTCTGGCGCAAATGCCCCTCCTGCGGCGAGATGATCTTCCACCGCGACCTGGAGGCGGCGCAGAACGTCTGCCCGCAATGCGGCCATCACCTGCGCATCGGTCCGGCGCAGCGTTTCGCCGCCATCTTCGATTCCGGGATCTTCGAGGAGCTGCCGTATCCTTCCGTGCCGCAGGATCCCTTGCGCTTCCGCGACGAGCGCAAATACCCCGACCGCCTCAAGGACGCGCGCAGCAAGACCGGCCGTCACGAAGCCTTCTCCGCGGCGCGCGGCACGCTCGACGGCCTCGCCATCATGATGGCGGTGCAGCCTTTCGACTTCCTCGGCGGATCGCTCGGCATGGGGGTGGGCGAAGGCCTGGTGCAGGCGATGCAGGCGGCCTGCGACGAGCGCCGGCCTTTCATCCTGTTCGTCTCCTCGGGCGGCGCGCGCATGCAGGAGGGAATCCTCTCGCTGATGCAGATGCCGCGGGTCACCATCGGCGTCGACATGCTGCACGAAGCGGGTCTGCCCTATATCGTGGTGCTCACCGATCCCACCACCGGGGGCGTCAGCGCCTCCTATGCCATGCTGGGCGACGTGCACATCGCCGAGCCGGGCGCCCTGATCGGCTTCACCGGCCAGCGCGTCATCGAGCAGACCATCCGCGAGCGGCTGCCGGAAGGCTTCCAGCGCGCGGAATACCTTCTCGATCACGGCATGGTGGACATGGTGGTGCACCGCCACGATCTGCGCGCCACGCTGTCGCGGCTGGTGCATCTGATGATGCGCGAGCCCAAGCCGATGGCGAAGGTGCCGCCGCCCGTGATCGCCGCCAATCCCACCAAGCCCAATCCGCCGCGGCCGGGCG
Organism: Rhizomicrobium sp.; assembly: GCA_036564785.1. GTDB lineage: Bacteria > Pseudomonadota > Alphaproteobacteria > Micropepsales > Micropepsaceae > Rhizomicrobium. The sequence goes on from DATCOJ010000096.1 coordinate 14,483, forward strand.
GCAATGGCGGCATGATCTCATGAACGTCGCCACAAGAAGCGACGCGATCCTCGACCGGCTGCTCTCGCTACACCCCAAGCGGATCGATCTGGTTCTCGACCGCATCGAGCGTCTCTTGGCCGCGCTGGGCCATCCGGAAAGCAGGCTGCCGCCGGTCATTCACGTCGCCGGCACCAACGGCAAGGGCTCGGTCTGCGCCTTCTCGCGCGCCATGCTGGAGGCGCAGGGCCTGAAGGTACACGTCTATATCTCGCCGCATCTGGTGCACTTTCACGAGCGCATGCGCATCGCGGGTTCCCTGATCGAGGAAGACGAACTCGCCGCGGTGCTGGAGGAATGCGAGGAGGCAAATGCCGGCGCGCCGATCACCTTCTTCGAAATCACCACCGCCGCCGCGTTGCTCGCCTTCTCCCGCTATCCTGCCGATGCGGTGATCCTGGAGGTGGGTCTTGGCGGAAGGCTCGACGCTACCAACGTCATCCGGCGTCCGGCGATGACGGTGATCACGCCTATTGGTCTCGACCACCAGGAATTCCTCGGCAGCGATCTGGCCGGCATCGCGGGCGAGAAGGCCGGCATCATAAAGTCGGGCGTGCCGCTGATCGTCGGCCCGCAGGAAGACCGCGCGCTGGACGTGGTGCTGCGCACGGCCGAGGCGCTTTCCGCACCGGCCTTCGTTCACGGCCAGGATTTCTTCGCCCATGCCGAGCACGGCCGCCTGGTCTATCAGGACGATAACGGTCTCATCGATCTGCCGCTGCCTCGCCTCGCCGGACCGCATCAGATCGAGAATGCCTCCACCGCCGTCGCGGCGCTCCGCCATGCGAAACAGGCTTGGGCCAGCGAACATGGCCTGGAGCGCGGGCTGCGCTCGGTGGAATGGCCGGCGCGGCTGCAGCGCTTGTCCCGCGGGCCGCTGCTGGCGCTGGCGCCCGAAGGCGCGGAAGTCTGGCTCGACGGCGGACACAATCCGCACGCGGCGCATGCCATCGCGCACGCCTTGGCCGATCTGGAGGAGCGCTCCGAGAAGCCGCTCTATCTCATCTGCGGCATGCTGAAGACCAAGGATGCGGAAGGCTTCTTCGCCCCGTTCCGCGGGCTCGCGCGCCACGTCACCACCGTCACCATACCCGGGGAAGCCGCCAGCCGCGGCGCCGGCGAACTCTACGACGCCGCGCGCAATGCGGGGCTCGACGCCAGCCCTGCCGACGATCTGGAGGATGCCATGATGCAGGTGGCGGGCTGGGCGCAAGGCCGTCCCGGCAAGGGCAGCCCGCGCATCCTCATCTGCGGCTCGCTCTATCTCGCCGGCCGCGTGCTGGCGGAAAACGGCTGAGGGAGCAATCCAGTCCGAGTCTGACAGTTGCGTCTGGCAGAACCTTTACACCAGACCAGCCCGGCCGATTGACAATGGTTTCATTTGGAACTCAAACTATTCGCCAAGTAGGGATCGAGTGTTGTCTGGCATTGGCATTCGCCCGGCATAGCTGAGTGGCGGATTTCCGCCCGGTTCGCGATTTCCCTTTCTGCTTCGAGGAGCATCCCAATGGCGAAGAAGACCGCGCAACATATCTGCTTCGACCGCGTCGTGCCGCACGCGCATGACCCTGTGCGCAGCCGATCGAAACAGCTTGCCGTGAGCCACTTCCAGAACATGGCCAAGAAGCACGGCAAAGCGCTGGCCGATCTGCCGAAGCTGAGCGCCAGCCATCCGGTGGTCCGCGCCTACATGGCGGTGATCGACAAGAGCAAATGGCCGGACGGGCACAAGCTGAACTGCAAGTTCCTGGATGGCGATGCGGCCTGGCAAAAGAAGGTCACCGCCAAGGCGAAGATGTGGGAGAGCTTCGCCAACATCAAGCTGAACTTCGTGAAGGACGGCGACGCCGAGATCCGGATTTCGTTCTTCGCCGACGACGGTTCCTGGTCGGCGGTCGGACAGGACAGCCTGGTGGAGTCTTATTTCCCCAAGGACGGCCCGACGATGAATTTCGGCTGGCTGCGCGGCGATACCGATGATGCGGAATATGAGCGTGTGGTGGTCCACGAATTCGGCCACGCGCTGGGCTGCATCCATGAGCATCAGTCGCCCAAGGAAAAGCTCGATTGGAACATGGATGCCGTCTACAAGACGTTCTCGGGACCGCCCAACAATTGGTCGAAGGACGAGATCGACCAGAACATCCTTCAGAAATACGGCAGTAAGGGGATTTCGGCGACCGTGTTCGACAAGGATTCCATCATGCTCTACGAGTTCGACGGCTCGCTGTTCAAGAGCGGCGTCGGCACCCCGCTGAACGGGCACATGTCCCCCCTGGACAAGAAGATGATCACGCGGATGTACCCGCCGACTTGACGGTCTCGACTGCCCATCGTCTGGATCCCGCGGTCGTGGCTGACGGGAAACGATCGAGGCTTTAGCCGCCTTTCTCCACGCTCCCGCCGTCGTTGATGGCGGAAGAGACACGCGGATCGCCCCAATAGACGATTTCGCCGCCGTCGTTGATGGCCGCCGCCAAACGGCTCTGCGCCCTGAGCAGGATCTTGCCGCCATCGTTGATGGCCGCGCTCGCCTCGCTCGCGGCGATGGAGCGGATGTCAATCTTGCCGCCGTCTTCAACCGCCGCCGCAATCTTGCCTTGCTGGGGAAATCCGCCGGCGCTTTCAATCGAACCGCCATCCGACACCGAGACACCGCGGATGTCGGGCGTGACGATCTCGACCTCGATGCGGTATTCGCGCGGGCATCGGTGCCGGCAGCTGTCGATGACCAGCTGGCGCGGATTGTCCTCGTCGATGCGGATGCTGGTGTATTGCGTGCTGCCCTGCAGCAGGGTCACGCGCTGCACGGCGCCGTGGCGCAGGATGACGTGTCCGCCGTCCTTGAGCGCGACGGAGTCGAAGGCGCCAACCGGGATAACGGTGCCGCTCCAGGCGGGCGCGGCGGCAAGCAGCGCTGCAAGGGCGGTAAACGGGAGCAGCAGTCGGGAAGCGGACATGAGGACAGTCTCCTTGAAGCGGGGCTGCGAAATCTACCGCGCAAGGCACTAGTTGAACCCCATATCGATTTCGAAACCGCTCCATGCCGCGCGGCGCTGTCTCGATTCATGGCTGCGGGAACGCGGGGAGGTCCCGGCTTCGCAGTTCAGGTTGCTCCGCGATTTCCAGATCGGTCATCGGCCCGGCGCTTTCGCGCGCGGACCAGAGGCTCGACACGGGCTCTCAGGGCGTCGAGCGCATCCAGCTTTTCTGCGAAGGTCAGCGCAGCGCGCTGCCTCCGGCCGCGCTCCTTGCGCGCCAGGATATCCGAAATGTTTGGATACTGCTTCGGTCCGTCTGCCATGATGGGATACTAGGCCAACGGATCGCTTTTTCCACTCTTGATGCAGAAGGCCCTCCACGATTCCATCAGGCCGTGGCGCTCCAGAACTCCCTTCAAGGCAACAAGATCGACGGCGTTCTGCGACAGAAAGGCCTCGATGCGCGCCAAATCCTTCAGCCGTCCCACCCTCACCGCCGTGGCGACCACGTGCTCGGCTCGCAAACACTTGGCTTTGGTTGCCGGGCCGCCCGGGCCTCCAACATCGACCTCGATCGCTTGGTCGAGACCTTCCTCATCCAGCGGCGAGGCCACCGGGAGAAACTGGACCGGCCAGTCGCCAATCCTGTATCCGACATCGCTCCGCTCGGTGTAGCCCATCTTTGCCAGGGCCTGCTCGATAGGCGTCAGCAAAAGTAGCCCCGATTTGCGCGTGCTGAAATTCTCGACCGAGATCAGGATATCGAGATCCTCGGTGAGCGTCGGCTGGATGTAGTTGAGTGCCGCCACCGCGCCGGCGATGGCATAGCTGCGGATGACGTTCTGCTGCTGCAGTTGATTGACAACGCCGATCGCTGCTCGCAACGACATGAATCCGCCTTGGCGGCGCCTCGTCTGTCTGCGTCTACGCTCCGGTACGTCCGGTGATAACGTCCGCGGAGATCGAGGATTCGATCCATTCCTTGATCTTGGATTTGGGCAGGGCGCCGACCTTGGTGGCTGCCACCTGGCCCTGGCTGAAGATCATCAGCGTGGGCACGCCACGCACCCCGTATTTCTGCGGCACGCCGGGGTTCTCGTCGATGTTGATCTTGGCGACGGTGACCTTCTCGCCCAACTCGCCCGCCAGCTCTTCCAGCGCAGGCGCGATCATGCGGCAGGGTCCGCACCATTCCGCCCAGAAATCCACCACCACCGGCTTCTTGGAGTTGAGCACGTCGGTCTGGAAGGAGGCATCGGAAACCTTGAGCGGAGCGGACATGGGAGAGCCTTTGAGAGAGTGTCGGGATCGTCCTTGAATCTAGGAATGCGCAGAGGGGGAATCAAGCCGCGTCCGGATTGCCGCGATTTCCGCCTCCATCAGCGCGTCCGGCAGGCGCATCAGTCGGGGGCCTTCGGTCCACACCAGCGCGCAGGCGATTCGCCTGGCTGGAAAAATCTTCGCCAGGGCCGCCCGGTAGAGCGCCATCTGGCGGATATAGAGTGGCGGCACGTCCTCGACCCGCTTGGGCGGCGGCCGGTTGGTCTTGAAGTCGACCGCCAGCACCTCATCGGCGCCGACCGCCAGCCGGTCGAGCCGGCCGCTGATGCGCGCGGCTTCGCCCAACTCCGGCAAATCGGCGACGATGCCGGTTTCCGCGCGCGAGCCCGGCGCAAAGGCCGCCGCAAAATCCGGATGATCGAGAACGGCGAGCACTTCGCTCGCCAGAGACTCTGCTTCCGCCAAGTCGAACTCCCGCGCCTTGAGGAAGGCGAGCGCAACATCGCGCCGCCGCGCCGGCTCCAGTTCCGGCAACCGCGCCAGCAGCGTGTGCACCAGCAGTCCCCGCCGGAAGCGCTTTGCCCCGCGAGGACCCGCTGGCGACAGCATCGCAGGTTCTCCGGCCACGATTTCGTCCGATGGCCGAATCAGCCGCGGCCGCTCGCGCTCCGGCGCAGGCCGCGAGCGGACCCAGGCGGGAATGGCAACCCGCTCTCGCCGAGCCGCGTCGGCGCCGGAGGCGAGTTCGTCGTGCTCATCGCCGATGACATGAACGGTCTCATCGCCGCGCTTGATCTCCTTGCCGATCTTCTTCGCGGCGCGCTCCGCCAGCTGGTACCAGGAGCCGTCGCGCACGCCTTTCAGATTCTCGAAGCCGCAGACATAAAGCCGGTCCTTGGCCCGGGTCAGCGCGACGTAGAGCAGGCGCCGGTGCTCCTTCAGCGTCTCTATCTGTGCCGCATCCTTGGCCGCCTTCACGGAGTCGGAGGCGTCCTCCTTGCGCAGCGGGAAGACGATGCCGTCGCGCGCGAACAGCAGCTCGCCGCGGCGACCAGGCGGGTCGGGCAGGGTGGTGGTATCCGGAAGAAACACGATGTCCGCCTCCAGCCCCTTGGCGCCGTGCACCGTCATCACCCGGACTTCGTCGCGGCCGCGCTCCATGTCGCGCTTGATCTCCGCTTCGCCGCGCTCCATCCAATGAAGAAAACCTTCCAGCGACGGGGTGTTGAGCTGCTCGTAGGCGAGCGCCAGCGACAGGAATTCGTCGACGGCGTCGCCGGCCTCGCCGCCGAGACGCGCCACCAGCCGCGCCCGCATGCCGCCGGCCGCCAAGCCTTGCGCGTAGTATTCATAAGGCGGCGCGAAATCGGCGCGCGCCAAGGCCTCTGCCAAGGTGCGATAGGCGAAGGCGAAGCTGAGCGTTTCGTCCTGCCGCTCTCGCAGCGCGCGCCACAGCGGCCCCTTTCGCCCATGTGCCAGCGCGAACAGCTCGTCTTCGCTCAGATCGATCAGCGGCGAGCGCAGCAGCGCGGCGAGATTGAGATCGTCTTCGGGCAGCAGGGCGAAACGGCCCAGTGCCATCAGATCCATCACCGCGATCTGGTCCTTGAGCTTGATGCGGTCGGCGCCTGCCACGGGCACGCCGGCCTGCGTCAGGTGGCGGATGATCTCGCTGGCGAACGGCTCGCGCCGCGGCATCAGGATCATGATATCGCCGGGACGGATGGGCGCCTCGTGGCCGGGCAGGCGCGCCTTGGTGTCGAGCCAGGACTTGATCTGCGCCGCGATCCGTTCCGCCAGCCGCACCACCGGACTCTCGGCGGATTCCACGTCGACCGGCCGCCAGGGATCGGGCTCCGGTCCCTTGACCGGCTTGAGCGCCGGCCAGAACTCGACCCGGCCTTTCGCAGTCTCGCGCAAGGCATGATGGACAATCGCCGCGGACGTCGTGGTCAGGCCCTCGCGCGCCGCCGCATCGGAAAACACCGCGTCGACGAAAGCGAGAATCTCCGGCGCCGAGCGGCGCGACGTCTCCAGCCGCACGTCGGCGAAGCTTTCGACCGTGCGCGCCGCGAAGTGGCGCTTGTTGATCTCGAACTCCAGCGGATCGGCGCCCTGGAAGCTGAAGATGGATTGCTTCTCGTCGCCCACGGCGAACACCGTGCGGGCGCGCAGCACGATGCCTTCGCCGGCGAAGAACTCCTCCGTCAGCTTGCGCACGATGGCCCATTGCGCGGGGCTGGTATCCTGCGCCTCGTCGATCAGGATGTGATCCAGCCCGCCGTCGAGCTTGTAGAGCACCCAGGCGGCGGCTTCCTTCTTCTCCAGCAGGCGCAGCGTCTCGGCGATGAGGTCGTCATAGTCGAGCACGCCGCGCGCCCGCTTCTCCTTGGCATAAGTCGCGCAGACGGCGTCGGCCAGCACCAGCGCCGCATGAGCCAGTGACGCGGCGCGCGCCGCGCGGCAGCGATGCTCGGCGTCGAGATAGCGGAAGGCAAAACGCGTCAGCACTTCGAACGCAGCGGGATCGGACGCCGCGAGCGCGTTGGTGGCGAGCCTCTCGCGCGGTTTTCCTTCCGTCGTGCAGAAGGCGCCGCGCAAGGCCAGGAATCCGTCGAGGGAAAACGCATCATCCGCGAAAACGCGCATCTGCTCGGCGAGCGCACGATCGGTCTTGCCGCCGCGCGCCAGCCAGGCGATGACGCCGCCGAGCTTTGCGGCCTCGGCCTTCGCCTCCTCGCAGAATGCGCTGGCGATGCGCTCGACCGTGTCGTCCTCGCCTATGCCATGCGCCCGAGCCGCCGCACTCCGCAGCGCGCGTTCGTCCAGCGGCAGGGTCTCGAAGAACCGTTCCAGCCTGCCGCGCTCGTTGCCCAGCGCCGCGTCGAGAATCTGCTTCAGCCGGTATTCGCTGGTCTCGGTGACAAGATGCGCTGCTGCCGCGGCGAGATGCTCATCGCCGGAGCCGGCCCGCTCCAGCACCTTGGCGCGCGCCTCGCCGATCAGATCGCGCGCGCTCTGCTCGTCCAGCACGCGGAAGGAGGGCGGAATGCCCGCCTCCAGCGGAAAGCGCGACAGCAGATATTGGCAGAAGGAATGAATGGTCTGGATCTTCAGCCCGCCCGGCGTCTCCAGCGCGAGCGCGAACAGCCGCCGCGCCTGCCGCAAGCCTTCCGCATCGCAAGCCGGCGCGCCGATCTCCGCGATGCTCTTCGCCAGCTCGGCATCGTCGAACATCGCCCAGGCGCCCAGCCGGTCGAACAGCCGTCCCTGCATCTCCGCCGCCGCCGCCTTGGTGTAGGTGAGGCAGAGGATGCGCTCCGGCTTGGCGCCGTCGAGCAAGAGCCGCGTCACCCGGTTGGCCAGCGTGTGCGTCTTGCCGGCGCCGGCATTGGCCGAGACCCAGGCCGAGCGGCGCGGATCGGCGGCGGCCAGAACGTTGTCCACCGCGCTCATTCCTCGTCCTCCTCCCAGCCGGTGAGCGACCATTCGCGAACCCGCGAAAGATGGTCGTAGTCGCCGGCCATGTCGGCGCGGAACGGAATGAGGCGCGGCAGATAGGGCGTCGCCGGATCGTCGAAGTCGCGGATGCGCTGCATGAGCCTCGCTTCCGCTTCCGCCACCAGCGCCGCCACGTCGCCCGGATAGGTTTGGGTCTTGCCTGGCTCGGCGCCGCCGCTGAAGCGGATGTAGATCAATTCGGCGGGCGCCAGCGCGCCGGGTTCGGCAAATCCGCCTGCCGCCAGGATGGCGCCTTCCAGCGGCAGCTGCGGCGTGAGCAGGGTCTTCATTTGCTTTGGCGTCGGCGGCGTGCCGCTCTTGTAGTCGACGATGGCCGCGCCGCCGCGCGTCAGCACGTCGATGCGGTCGGCGCGCGCGCGCAAGGTGAATTCGCCGCCCTTGCGCGGAAATTTCCGCTCGCCCTTGATCTCGACGAAGGAGTGTCGGATGCCGGCGCGGCGCGCCCGCTCCTCCTTCACGAACCAGCGCGCGGCGCGGATGAAGCGCGGCCGCCACAGAGCCATCGCCGCCTTGGGGATGCCGGCCTCGCCGAAGATCTCGTCGGCGATGGCGATGAGGCGCAGATCCGCGCCCTGGGGAATCGCGCCGCCGAATTCGAGCAGGAAGCGCTCCAGCGCCGCGTGGATGGCGCTGCCGCGCTCCAGCGGACCGATCTCGGCATCCAGCGCATCGAGCGGATAGAGCCGCAGCACGTGCTTGGCATAGATCGCATAGGGATCGCGCAGCCAGGTCTCGATCTCCGTCACCGACAGACCGCGCGGCCGCGCCGCGACGGGCGGACAGGGGCGGGGACGGTGCATGCGTTTGGGCGCCCGCTCCGGCTCGTCGCGCTGCGCCGCGATTGCGCCGTAAGGCACGGCACCGGAAAGCTTCTCGTTGAGGTTCAATCCCTTGGTAAGCTGCACCAGTCTTTGCAGCCAGCGCGAAGCGACGGCCGGCGCGCCTTGCACCTTCTGTGGTCGCGACAGCACCACGCGCGGCGCCGCGGCGAGCGTGGCGAAGTCGTGGGCCGCGAGGCCAATGTGGCGTTCCGGCGGCTCGAGACCCAGCGCCGCGCGCATCGGCCGCGACAGCCACGGATCGGCCGCGACGGACGCCGGCCACGTCCCCTCGTTCAAGCCGCCGAGCACGATGGTGTCGAAGCTTTGCAGCCGGGCTTCCAGCGGCCCCAGGATCGCCAGCCGCGGATGGCGTCCGTAGGGCGGCCGCACCGCACGCTCTTCGGCCAGGGCGCGAAACAGCACCGGATAGGAAGACGTCTCGATATCCGGCAGCGCAACTGCTGCCTGCTTGAGCTCGGCCACGAAATTCGCCGCGACGCCGCCGGCATCGCCGCGCCACAAACGGTCCGCGCCTTTCTCGTCATCGGTCGCCGCCAAGGCTTCCGCCATCGCAACATGCGCGTCGAGCAGCGCGTCGATCCCAACCTCGCGCGCTGCGAACGCATCGGCCAGCGGCTGCAGCATCGCCGCCAATCGCTCAAACCAGGGCAGCAGGCGCGACACGATCTCCACCTCGCCGCGCGCCTCGGCGATGGCGCCTTCGATCGATTTGTGAATTCCCGCAAGCCCAGCATCCGGCCGCGGCCCGCGCAGGCAGAAGCGGTCGAAATCGCGCGCCTTGCGGCGGAAGGCGCTCGCGGCCTGTCCGCCGGCGGCCAGGGGATGCTTGAGCAGCGCCAGCAGCGGCACCGGCGCGAACCCGGCTGCAGCAGCTTCCGCCAGCAGGCAGAGAAACATTCCCGGCGGCGTGTTGGCCAGCGGCGACCCTGCGGAATCGTCGATGGCGATGGTCCAGCGCGTCATCTCCGCAGCGACGCGGCGGGCGAGGCCGCGGTCCGGCGTTACCAGCGCGGCGGTGCGTCCGGGCGTCTCGAGCGCCTCGCGCAGGATCAGCGCGATAGCGGCCGCTTCTTCGCCTTGGTGCGCCGTTTCCAGCAGGGCCAATCCATCGAGACCCTGTGCGATCGTTTCGCTGCCGCGCTCCGAGAGGGCGCGCCAGGCGTCGGTGGTCGGGGCCGGCCGCAGCGCTTCGCGCAGCAGCGTCTCGCGCGCGGGATTGCGCGCGCTGCCCTCCTCGAAATCGCGAACCTCCGAGCGCGACACCTCCATGCGCGCAAGCAACTGCTTCAAGCCAAATTGCGGATGCCCGGCGTCAAGGCCGTTCCAACTTGTCTCATCGAGGTCTCGGTCGAGGCCTGGAAGTATGACCGAGCCGTTCGGCAGCCGGGAGATGACTTTCAGTAACTCAGCGGTGGCCGGAATGCTGCCGGTCGAACCGGCGGCGATCACCGGTCCCGTCGGCGGGTTTTCTTCTATGCGCCGCGCCAGCGCCGCCAACGCGACATTGCGATGAGCCGCCGGATTCATCGCGTGTTCCGCGTCCAGCAATCCCGGCCACTCGTCGCGCAGCAGGGCCAGGAAGTCGCGCACCTCGCTCCAATGCTCCGCCAGCGCCGCCGGCGCGAGTTCCTCCAGCTTGGAGAGGTCGGCGCCTTGCGTCTCAGCCTCATCCATGAAGCCCGACAGACTCCGCGAAAGCGCAGCGGCCTGTGCGAAAGTCAGCCGACCGTCCCGCTTGGCGCGATCCCAACGCCGCACCATCGCCGCCAGCAACAGGCGCCGGCGCAGCGGCGCGATGGCCGGCATCATGGTCAGGTCGCTGTCGATGCCGTCGAACAGCGCCTCGTCTTCGTCGACGTCGCCGAGCGGCCGGATGACGGGAAGCAGCGCCGCGCCGCCCAGTAGCCGCGCGAAGGTCTCGTTGAGGGTCCGTGCCGCGCGCCGCGTCGGCAGGAAGACGGTGGCGGAGGCCAGCGCCAGCGGATCGCGCTCCGCCTCCAGCCGCGCGATCAATCCGCGCGCCAGGATTTCGGCGAAAGGCGCGCTCGCCGCAATGGTGAAGACGTTGGCGGCCATGAGCTCAAACCGGCGCGAGATCGGCCAGGAACGCCTCGGCCTCCCTCAGTGCTTCGGGCGTGCCGACATGCATCCACACGCCGTCGAGCCTGACGCCGAACACGCGGCCTTGCGCGATGGCGCGCTCCCACAGCAAAAGCAATGGGAAAGCGCCGCGCGGCGCGTCCTCGAACAGGCGCGGATGCAGAATCGCGGCACCCGGATAGGCGAAAGGCGACAACCGTCCGTCCGGCACCAGGCCGAGCCGTCCATCGGCATCCATCACAAAGTCGCCACGGCCTTCATAGCCCATGGAGGTGACCAGCGAGGCCATCAGCAGCAGCGAATCCATCTCGTCCGGATTCCACCGCGCCTTCAGCCGCTCCAGCGCGCGTCCATAGCCTTCTGCCCAGATGGAATCCGAATTGTGCACGAAGAACGGCTCGCCTTCGAAATGCGGCAGCGCGCGCACGATGCCGCCGCCGGTGCCTAGAATGGTGTCGGTCTCGTCGGAGATGCGGATCTCCACGTCCTTGCGCCTGGCGAGTTGCGCCTTCAGCTTGTCGGCGTGATAGTGCACGTTGACCACGATCATGGTCACGCCCGCCTGCACCAGCCGATCGATGGCGTGATCGATCAGGGTCTTGCCGGCCACCTTCACCAGCGGCTTGGGAATATCATGCGTCAGCGGCCGCATGCGGGTGCCGAGGCCCGCGGCCAGGATGATGGCGCGCGTGGGTCCGCTCATGCCGCGGCTCCGGCGAGCGCCTCATGGCGCGCTTCGGCTGGGATGCGCTTGTCGTACCAGCGCTTGAGCGGGGCGAGGGCGGGATGCTCGAGGTCGCGGTCGAGATAGGTCCACACCCGCGGCAGGTAAGAGAGATAGCGCGGCTTGCCGTCGCGCTTGTAGAGACGCGCGAAGATCCCCGCGATCTTGGCGTTCCGCTGCGCCGCCATCACCGCCATCTCGGCGCGGTAGCGCTCCTCGTCGACGGTCAAGCCCGCGTGCCCCATGGCTTCGAGATAGCGCCGCGTCATCGCCTCGGCAAGCGCCGGCGCCACGTCGCGCCGCGCGTCTTCCAGCAGGGAGATGAGATCGTAGCTTTTCGTCCCGGCCACGGCGTCCTGGAAATCGATCACGCCCACGCGGCCCACGCCCTGGCGCTCAGGCAGCCAGAACAAATTCTGCGCGTGATAGTCGCGGTGAACGAACACGGGCGCGCCGTCCAGCACGGGCTGAAGGACATTTTTCCACAATTGGCGATGCTCAAGCCGCTCGTCCTGCGACGCGGCGCGCCCGAGCGCCACCGGCATGAACCATTCCGTCATCAGGTCGGTCTCGGCGAGCAGAGCCACGTCGTCGTAAGGATGCAGCGGCTTGTCGCGCAAGGACCGCGGCGCCTCTTCCGCATGCAATTTGGCCAGCGCTTCCACAGCCGCGGAATAGAGCGCGCGCTCGCCGCCATCGGCGCGCGCCAGCACGTCGGCATAGAGCTCGTCGCCCAGATCCTCGATCAGCACGAAGCCGCGGCTCACGTCGGCCGCGTAGATCAGCGGCGCGCTCAAGCCCTTGCCACGCAGATATTCCGCGGTGGCGACGAAGCGTCCGCAATCCGCTCCCGCCAGCCGCGCCACGGCGTTGTAGCCGAGCGCCTGCCGCTCCTCCGGTGTGGCGCCCGGCGGGCAATGCGGCGCCTCCGCATCCTGCGGCTGGTCCATGAGCAGCGCGCGGCGCCCATCGAGCGCCAGGCGGATGTAGTGCCGCGTCGAGGCATCGCCGGGCAGCGGCGACAGCGCGGCGCCGCCCCAGCCGGCTTCGTTCAGGAAATGCCGCATGGCCTCGCGCCGCTCAGGCGACATGCGGGGCCTCTTCGAAAGCGGCGGCCCAGCGTGACGGTCCGCTGATGCGCGCGCGGCGGCTCTTCTCGCCGGCGATCTCCAACTCAATGCGGAGCGCGTCCGGCGACAGATGCGCGCCGGCCCGCTCCGGCCATTCGATCAGCGCCGCGCCGCTGGCCAAGGCATCGTCCAGCCCCAATTGCTCCAGTTCGCTCTCCTGCTCGATGCGATAGAGATCGAAATGATCGACCGCCAGCCGTGGGGTCTCGTAGTGCTGCACCAGGGTGAAGGTGGGGCTGGGCACCGTCTCCGCCACCCCCAGCGCTTCGAGGATCGCCCGCGCCAGGGTGGTCTTGCCGGCGCCCAGGTCGCCCGCCAGCGCCACCGCATCGCCGGGCGCGAGGCCAGCGGCGATCCGCGCGCCCAGCGCCACGGTCGCGGCCTCATCGGCAAGGATGAAATCCCGCACGAACCCCTCGCAATTCTGCTTCATTGACAGGCTTTTAGCGTGGCAAAGCCGCCGCCTCAACGACACCTTTTCCAGCCGGTTGCTTCGCCGCGCCCGCTCCGACACTTTAGCCGGAAGGAAGGCGGCAAAGACACATGCCGGAGCGGATCGTCATCGTCGGCGCGGGCCAGGCCGGCGCCCAGGCCGTGGCAACCTTGCGGAGCGAGGGCCACGACGGCCCGCTCGCGCTGGTGGGCGAGGAGCCGTTTGCGCCCTATCAGCGGCCGCCGCTCTCCAAGGCCTATCTCTCCGGCGCCATGGAGCGCGAGCGGCTGTTCCTCAAGCCGGATGCTTTCTACACGGAGTCGCACTGCGAATTGATCCTGGGCGTGGCGGCCACCGCCATCGATCGCGCCGCCAAAAGCGTGCGCCTCGCCGACGGCCGCGCGCTTGGCTACGACAAGCTGCTGCTCGCCACCGGTTCGCGCGTGCGCAGGATCCCGATCCCCGGCGCCGACCTTTCCGGCATTCACTACTTGCGCGGCATTGCCGATGTCGACGCGCTGCGGCCGGGTTTCATCGCGGGCGCGAAGCTGGCGGTGGTCGGCGGCGGCTATATCGGGCTCGAGGTCGCCGCCGTGGCCCGCAAGCTCGGCCTCGAAGTCACGGTGTTCGAGGCGCTCGACCGGGTGATGGCGCGCGCGGTTTCGCATCCGGTCTCGCAATTCTACGAAGGAGTGCATCGCGACGCTGGGGTGCGTTTCCATCTGAACACCGCGGTGGAAGCTTTCGAAGGCGAGGGCCGCCTGGAGGCCATCCGCGCCGGCGGTGCGCGCCACGCCGCCGACCTCGCGCTCGTTGGCATCGGCATCCTGCCCAATGTCGAGCTGGCGCAATCCGCGGGCCTTGAGTGCCGCGACGGCATCGTGGTCGATCCGCACTGCGCCACCACGGCCGATCCCGTCCTCTTCGCCGCCGGCGACTGCACCCAGCACACCGGCCGCGACGGCCGCTCCATTCGGCTCGAATGCGTGCAGAACGCCATCGACCAGGCCAAGCACGCGGCACTCGCCATGCTGGGCAAGCCCGTCCCCTATCGCGAGGTGCCCTGGTTCTGGTCCGACCAGTACGATCTCAAGCTGCAGATCGCGGGTCTGGCGCAGCCCGGCGACACCCTAGTCCGCCGCGGCGATCCCGCCGCCCGCAAGTTCGCCGTCTTCCACCTGAGGGACGGGGCCGTGGCGGCGGTGGAGGCCGTCAACGCCGCGCCGGAATACATGATCGGCCGCCGCCTGATCGCCGAGGGCGCCCATGTCGCGCCCGGACGGCTTGCGGACCCGGCCATTCCCATGAAAAACATCGTCTAGGGAACTGGGAGCGGCCATGCCGAAGATCAAATATATCGAGCACAGCGGCAAGGAGCACGAGGTCGAGGTGCCGGCCGGCTGGTCGGTGATGGAGGGGGCGGTGAAGAACCTCATCCCCGGCATCGACGCCGATTGCGGCGGGGCCTGCGCCTGCGCCACCTGCCACGTTTATGTCGATGCCGCCTGGCTCGCCAAGCTGCCGCCCAAATCGGACATGGAAGAGACCATGCTCGATTTCGCGCAGGACCTCGAGCCCAACTCGCGGCTCTCCTGCCAGATCAAAGTCGCCCCCGAACTCGACGGCTTCACCGTTCGCATGCCCAAGAGCCAGCATTGATGCACTGAGTTTCGGCTTTGACGTTCCGCTTCCCCCCTTGTGGGGGAAGCTGTCAG
>DATCOJ010000097.1:0-1580 GCA_036564785.1 Rhizomicrobium sp.
CGCGGGCACGCGTGAGATCCTGGAGTGCTTCTTTTCCGGGCGCCCCATCCGCGAGGAATATCTGATCGCCCAAGGCGGTCATTTGGCGGGCGCTGGAGCACATTCCTACAGTGTACGCTGATTGAACCTCGTTACGCCGTCCGCACCGCCAAATTCTGCGAACGCGGACGGCCGTGATCAGGTTGCTTTACGGCGTGGCCGCCGGCCGGCCTTAGGTGTCAACGGCGGAGCCAAAATGTGCCAAATGGCGGCGTGAAAGTGTACCGGTCGAGTTGAGAGAAAAGGGCCGTGAAGCCCTGGCGAGTTGACTTGCCGATTTAGTTTTTGGGGTCGTCGTCTCCTTCGCTGGTTGTTTTCGCGGTCGCGGTCGGCGCGTGACCGGTTCGGCGCTGAGCCTTCTTGGCTGTCGCGAGCCGGAAGCTTTCACCGTTCATCTCCAGGATATGGACATGATGGGTCAGGCGATCGAGCAACGCGCCCGTGAGCCGCTCCGATCCGAAGACCGAGGTCCATTCGTCGAATGGCAGGTTGCTGGTCACCAGCGTGGCGCCGCGTTCATAGCGCTGGCTGAACACCTCGAAGAGCAGTTCCGAACCAACCGCCGTGAACGGCACGTAGCCCAGTTCGTCGACGATCAGCAGCTTGACCATGTTGAGATGCTTTTGCAGCGCGCGTAGGCGGCGCTCATCGCGCGCTTCCATGAGTTCATGCACAAGAGCGGCCGCCGTCGTGAAGGTCACGCTATGGCCCTTCTGGCAGGCGGCAAGCCCCAGGGCCAGGGCGATGTGGGTCTTGCCGGTACCGGACGGCCCGAGCGCGATGCAGTTCTGCCGCTTCTCGATCCATTCGCAGCGCGCCAGCTCCAGCACCAGCGGTTTGTTGAGTGAGGGCTGGGCGGCGAAGTCGAAGGTGTCGAGGCTTTTGATCTGCGTGAAGCGCGCCAGGCGAATGCGGCGCTCGACGTTGCGCCGCTCGCGGTCAATGCGCTCCAGTTCACACAGACGCAGGAGATAGCGCGGGTAATCGGCGCTATCGCGCGCCGATTCCATGGCCACCTTCTCGTACTCGCGCGCGAATGTGGGGAGCTTCAGCGCCTTGAGATGATTGCCCAGCAGCACTTGCGGCGCGACGATTGTTGGCGATGTTGGTTCATGCAACGCGGTCATGCGGATACTCCCACGCTCGCCGGAATCGAGCCAGCGTTGGCGATGAGCCCAAGATAGGAGCGCGGATCCGTCGCGCCGACCGTGGCGGCCGGCAAATAGGGATAGAACGTCAGATCGAGCCGGGTTGGCCGGTTCTCCAGTCTGGCCAGCAGCAGCATCTTCACGGCGTCGAAGCTGATGGCGCCAAGATGAAGCGCCTGTGCAACGGCCTCCTCCACCTGATGCTGATGAAAATCCTCCATCAGTCGCAGCACCTGAATGAACTCGCGGCGGCCGGGATTGCCCATCCGCGCTTCCATCAGTCGCCGAAGGCGATGAATGCATTCGGCGAGCCGCCAGTCGTCGAGAGGCGCGGCCTGGTCGAGCGCCTTGGTCTTTTGTTCTAACAACGCCAGATAATGCAGGGGATTGTAG
>DATCOJ010000098.1:0-5390 GCA_036564785.1 Rhizomicrobium sp.
CACGTGTCGCGTCTGCGGCGTCTCGCCGAACGGCAGGACATGCACGAAGGGCTCCTTCGCGTAGAACTTTAAAAGCAGCGCATGAAGCTCTTCCGGCGTCCGCCCGCGCCGGCCCCGCACGTAGATGGTCGAGAGAATGCCCCGGTTCATCGGCACCAGATGCGGGGTGAAGCTGACGATCACCTCGCGCCCGGCGGCGAGCGAAAACTCCTGATCCAGCTCGGCCATGTGCCGGTGATGCCCCACCCCGTAGGCGTGGAAGCCTTCCGAGACCTCCGAGAACAGCATGGCCTCCTTGGCCGCCCGGCCTGCGCCGGTCATGCCGGACTTGGCGTCGACCACGATCTCGTCGAGCTCGATCGCCTTGGCCTTGATCAGCGGGATCAGCGGCAGTTGCGCGCAGGATGTGTAGCAGCCAGGATTGGCCACCAGCCGCGCCTGTTTGATCTCGCGCCGGTGGATTTCGGTGAGGCCGTAGACCGCTTCTTTCTGAAGCTCGGGCGCGTGGTGCTCGTGGCCGTACCACTTGGCATAGGCCGCGGTATCCGCCAGCCGGAAGTCGGCCGACAGGTCGACCACCTTGGTCGCCGGCGCCCGCGCCAGCAATTCCTTGATCACCTTCTGCGTGGTGGCGTGCGGCAGCGCGCAGAGCGCCACGTCGAGCGCAAGGCCGGCCCAGTCGAGCCCGTCGATGGCGACCAGCTTCGGCAGCTCGTACGGCGAGAATTGCGGAAAGACGTCCCGCATGGCCTTGCCGGCGCTGCGCTCCGCGGTGAGCAGCACGATCTCCGCGCGCGGGTGCCGCAACAGCATCCGCACCAGCTCGGAGCCGGTATAGCCGGAGGCGCCGAGCACGCCGATTTTCGCTTTGGTCGCCATGAATCGATCCTCATCCAGAGTCTTAAAGGACTACCGGATCAAGGCCAACAGCGCGGATACCGGAGAATGAGATGCCGCGGGCCAAATCCGGCGGCACGGGTGACGGCTTAAACGCGACAGCGCACCGGTGCCGTGGGGACACGGCGGCGGCGGAGATTTCGCGCTGCAACAGACGTAGTCATGGGCCGCGATATAGGCTGCGGCGCGGGGCGGGTCAAGATTGCCCCGCGGCAAAAAGAAGGCCGCCACGAGGCGGCCTTCCGATCCAACACGCTCAACCCCAGCGCTAAAACTTGATCATATCCGTGCTGGTCAGCGTAACCTTGTAAACAATCGAACTCGTCAAAGTGTACGCGGTAAGCTGGTCCTCGTAAGCGTTATTGCCTGCCATTCCATCCACCGGGACGACAACATCGAAACCACGCAGCGACGCCATGACCGCGGTGAAAAGCTCGCCATTGTGCGACGCGACACCGACCGGAACGAGGGTTTTGATCCCCTTGTCCTTCAGCAACTTTTCCAGGCCGGTATCTTTGCCGCCGAGTTCGAACTTGTCGACGAACGCCGTGACAATGGGTTCGTCGCCCTTTGCGCAAGCTCCGGAACGTAATCAGTGATCTTCGGATTTGGGAAGGTATCCGGTTTCGGACTGGGGAACAGGGCGTAGATCACGTACACGTTTTTCGCGCGCGCCTCAGCCAAGAGCTTCGCAACTTTGGGAACCATGGCGACGCAGCGCGGGCGCATTTTCATGTTGCACGTTTGCTTGAGGATATCGATCAGCAAAAGCGCGGTCGTCTTCGGTTCAAGTGTGACGGCCTTGAGCTGTGGCGGCGGCGGCGCCTTTACACTTTGCCATTCGTCGATGATGGTTTCGGCGCGCGAGGATACGCCTCCCATCAGGACGATCGCAAAAACGGTAATCAGCAGCAGATGGCGTAAACGCAGCATGTTCTCCTCCCTGTTGTCTTATTTATGTGATTGTTGGTGTATGCTAGCGTATCCATCTCTCTGCGCCAAGACGATACGCGCCGGCGCCAATGACAAACCCGCGAACGAGCGCCTTATACCCCCGGGCCGGAGGCGAGCGGCGGGGCGACACACCATCAGAACAGTTCGGTTCGAGTGTTTTCCCGTCCCCCGCCCGGGAGCGAAATCTCGGCGGATTTTTTTCAGAGCAATGCGGACAGCCACTTCACGCCGACCGAAATGCCGTCGCCGATGGTGAGCAGCACAGCGGCCCAAACAAAGGCCGACGAGAAATTCGCAATTTGGAAACGCCAGAACGGCATCTCAAATATTCCGGCGATCAGCGGCACCGCGGCGCGCAATGGTCCGAAAAACCGCCCGATGAAAATGCCGGGAATGCCCCATTTCTTCATGAAGGCCTCGCCGCGCGGAATCAACTCGGGATGGCGCGACAGCGGCCAAATATGCGCCACCGAATACTCAAGCTTGAGCCCGATCCAATAAGACAGCCAGTCGCCGAAGGCGGCGCCGAGCGCGGCGGCGACCCACACCGGCCAGAAATTGACGCCGCTCGGCCCGATCAGCGCGCCGATGGCGACCAGCGCGCCCCAGGCCGGGATCAGCAGCGAGATGAAGGCGAGCGATTCCCCAAAGGCGAGCGCAAACACGATCGGCGGCGCCCAGGCCGCGTTGTCGCGCACGAAGGCGATGACCGACTGAGCGTAAAGATCAAAATTCATGCGGGAGAGATCGGCATGAGAAATGCGCGCGCGTCGTTATCTAGCGCGCCGGCGGATTCGGCGCCAGCCGGCCGGTTCGGCATGAGGCGCTACCCCGGCAGGCTCAAATCGTCGGCCGGAAACAAATGGTGCGCGGCAACGATGCCGACGATCAGCAGCGGCGTCGCCAGAAATGCGCCGACCGGTCCCCACATCCAGGCCCAGAAGACCAGCGACAGGAACACCGCAAGCGGGCTCAGCGTCAGCCTGCGGCCGACGATGGTCGGCGTGATGAAATTTCCCTCGAGCGTGGTCAGCGCAACGAAAAACGCCGGCACGATGAGCGCCTGGGTGGTGGTCGGGAACTGAATGAGACCAGCGCCGAACAGCACCAGGATCACGATGCCGGGACCGATATAGGGGATAAAGCACAGCACAAAAGCGAGGGCGCCCCAGGCGGCCGGGTTGGGCAAGCCGACGAAATACGACACCAACGCGACGCACAGCCCTTCGACAAAATAGATGGCGGCGACGGTGGCGAAATAGGCCGTAAGGCTGCTCTCCACTTCGTTCAATACCCGCAGCGTCCGCAGCCGCGATTCACGCCCGGCGAACAGGATCGCAATGGCGCGCCGCATCTGCGTCCGCGAGGAGAGGAAGAAGAACAGCGTCCCGAAGAAGATCAACAATTGGCTGATCGCCGGCGTAACGAAACCGATCGCCGGCGTCAGCAGGCTGAGCGCCGGCTGGATGAGGGTCGACACGCCGAGATCCAGCGGCGCGCTGTGATCGCCTTGCGGATTGAGCGTGTCGCGAAGTCCGCGCAGCCACTGCAAGGGATAATCGAGCAGCGCCAACTTATCCTTGAGCCGCGCGGCGATCTCCGGCCCCTTTCTGACCCAGTCGCCGATCGGCGTGGCGAGAAGCAGGACCAATGCATTCATCGCGACGACCAGCATCACGACGAGAAACAAGGCGGTAACCCATTGCGGGATGCGATGGTTGGCCCCGCGCTCCGCGATCGGCCCCAGCATCGTGCCGATCACGAAAGCGGCCGTGACCGGCAGCAACACCAGCCGGGCGAGGTCCAAAAAGGCGCCAAACAGGAGCAAAAAAATACCGACGGTCGCCACTTGCGCGGCCACGCGCCAGAAACTTGCAGTAGTTGTGACGGGTAGAGGCTCTTCCTGCTCCACCGCACTCTCCCGTGCAACCAACCTGCGAATGTCCATCTAAACTCCGTGGCGGTCCGCGCCGAGCGGCCCCCGTGTTCAATGCGCCATCACCGCTTTGGTTGCGCGCGAGCGGCACGGGTGCCGTTGGCCGTCCCGACCTCCGGGGGCGGGGCCATCGGACCGCAGACCTGCAAAATCGTCTTTGTTCTGCCCGATCTTAAGTCAAAGCTGCCATTCCAGCGCCCATTTGCCAAGGCGCCCGGTACGACGGGCGCGCTCTCAGCCGCCGCCTCCGCATGGCATAGTAACTGGCAACTGATTCGTCCGGCTCCTATCTGAAGGCTTCCATGGCTAAATCCGCAACCAAGAAGAAACCATCGAAACAGCCCGATTTGTTCGAGGCAGCCGCCCGCGCGGCGCCCTCGCCCGCCCGCGTGCCTACCGCACGCTCCGCGGCCAAGGCCTCGGGCCGCGCCAAGCCTGCGCGCGGCGCCAGCGCGGAGTCCGGTTATACCGCCAAGCACATCGAGGTGCTGGAGGGGCTCGAGCCGGTGCGCCGCCGCCCCGGCATGTATATCGGCGGCACCGACGAGAAGGCGCTGCATCACCTGTTCGCCGAGGTGATCGACAATTCCATGGACGAGGCGCTGGCCGGCCACGCCGACTGGATCGACGTGGAAATGGAGGCGAACGGCTTCGTTTCCGTCACCGATAACGGCCGCGGCATTCCGGTCGACCCGCACCCGAAATTCAAGAACAAGTCGGCGCTCGAAGTGATCATGTGCACGCTGCACGCCGGCGGCAAATTCGACTCCAAGGTCTATGAGACGTCGGGCGGCCTGCACGGCGTCGGCGTTTCGGTCGCCAACGCGCTATCCGAGCGCATGGAGGTGGAGGTTGCGCGCGAGCAGCAGCTTTACCGGATGGCGTTCGAGCGCGGCAAGCCGAAGGGCAAGCTGGAAAAAGCCGGCCGCGCGCCCAACCGGCGCGGCACGAAAATTCGCTTCAAGCCCGATCCGGAGATTTTCGGGTCGAAAGCCGCGTTCCAGGCCGAGCGCGTGTTCAAGATGGCGCGCTCCAAGGCCTATCTCTATGGCGGCGTCGAAATCCGCTGGCAATGCGCCAAGGAGCTGCTCAAAGGCGTCGACGACGTGCCCGAGAAGGCGACGTTCCATTTCGCCGACGGGCTCAAGGACTATCTCGCCAGCAACCTCGCCGGCGCCACGCTGGTGCATCCGGATATCTTCACCGGCAATGCCGGCAAGACCGGCCGCCACGGCGCGGTCGAATGGGCGGTGGCCTGGACCGCCGATGCCGACGGATTTTTGCAGTCCTACTGCAACACCATTCCGACGCCGGACGGCGGCACCCACGAGTCCGGCCTGCGCACCGCGCTATTGCGCGGGCTGAAAGATCACGCCGCCCGCGCCGGCCAGGAAAAGCGCGCCAAGGACGTGACCAGCGACGACGTCATGACCGGCGCCGGCTGCATGCTGTCGGTATTCGTGCGCGAGCCGGAATTCCAGGGTCAGACCAAGGACCGGCTGGCCACCGCGGCGGCGCAGAAGATCGTCGAGCAGGCGATCAAGGACCCGTTCGACCATTGGCTGTCGGGCAACCCGCTGCAGGCCAACAAGCTCTTGGATTT
>DATCOJ010000099.1:0-6472 GCA_036564785.1 Rhizomicrobium sp.
CCCGCTCCATCTTCGCTACGCTCAGATGGAGCGACCTCCCCGCGTTGGGGGAGGTAAGAAACAGAGCGATCTGTTTCAGGGCTAAGCCGCCAGGCGGGCGTGGGCGAGCGGGATGGTGACGCTGACGGTTGCGCCCTGCCCCTCCACGCTGTCGATATGCATGGTGCCGCCATGCATTTCGGTGAGTGCGCGCACCAGCGCCAGGCCGAGGCCGGTGCCCGGCTGCGAGGTCACCGCCATGGAGCGGCGCAGCTGCACGAAGGGATTGCCCAGCCGCTCGAGCTCATCTTGCGGGATGCCGATTCCGGTATCGCAGACCGAGAGGACGAAGGTGCCGTCTGCCACCGCCGAGCGCGCG
The DNA here is from genome assembly GCA_036564785.1 of Rhizomicrobium sp. Taxonomy (GTDB): domain Bacteria; phylum Pseudomonadota; class Alphaproteobacteria; order Micropepsales; family Micropepsaceae; genus Rhizomicrobium. The sequence goes on from DATCOJ010000099.1 coordinate 359, forward strand.
GTGACGCGCCCGCCGGCCGGCGTGAACTTCAGCGCGTTGGAGAGCAGGTTGAGCAGGATCTGCTTGAGCGCGCGGCGGTCGGCGGAGACGCGCTGCGGCCCTTCCGTTTCCAGAGCGAGATGGACGCCCACCTGCCGCGCCCGCTCCCGCATCAGCTCCAGGCAATCGCGCACCAGGTGATCGGCGGCCAAATCCTCACGCTCGATTTCATAGCGGCCGGACTCGATTTTCGACATGTCGAGGATATTGCCGATCAGCTCCAGCAGATGGCGGCCGGCCCCGGCCACGCGCGAGGCATAGTCGCGATAGCGCGCATCGCCCAGCGGTCCGTAGATCTGGCCGTGCATCAGCTCCGAAAAGCCGATCACCGCGTTGAGCGGCGTACGCAGCTCGTGACTCATATTGGCGAGGAACATGGTCTTGGCGCGGTTGGCCTGCTCGGCCGCATCGCGCGCCACCAGCGCCTCTTCATGCGCCTCGGCGAGGCTCTTCTCCAGCTTGCGGCGGCGGTCGAGCGCGGCGCCGGTCAAGACCACGGTGAAGCCGATCACCGCCACGTACATCTGCACCAGCATGATCTGTTCGCGCAGCGGATGGCCGCGCAGCGCACCGTGTGCATCGTCCATCAGCACCGGCAGGATGAGATAGGCGGCGATCAGCATGGTGCCCAGCGCGCCGCCGGCGAAGCCGCGCTGGAAGGTCAAGAGCAGCACCGCGGGAAAGAACAGGAAGGCGAGCGGATATTCGCGCAGCAGGTAATTGGCGCCGATGGCGGCGAGCACCACAGCGAGATTGAGAAGCGTGCCCGGCGCCGCGGCCGGCAAGAACAGCGCCTTCAGCTCCTTCCAGCGCACGGTCATCAGCGGCGGCACCAGGATGCTCTGGCCGAGCGCGGCCGCGGCGTACCAGTTGGCGGCGATCGGCAGCATGGGCGCGCCGGTGGCGACATGGAGATAGAGCGAGCCGAGCAGCGCGGAACAGGCGGGCGCCGGTCCCAGCGCCAGAAGGTAGAACGCGAGCAGCGCGCGGGGCTGGGCGAAATCGCGATCGAGCTCGCTCAGCCGCAGCGGCAGCGCGATGATCAAAACTTCGACCATATTGAACAGCGGAAACGCCAGCGCCCGCACCGGATCGTGGCCGGTGAGGAGGGAGGCGGCCATATTGCCGAGCGCGCCGGCGGCGAGGAGCGCCGGCCAATCGCGCCGCCGCGAGCGCAGCAATGCATAAACGATCACCGCGTTCGCCACCCAAATAGGTGTAAGCGCGCCCTTGGTCAGGCTGACGACATTGCCGGCCAGCGCCAGCAGCAAGACCGCGGCCGCGAGCTTGGCGAGCGCGAGCGGCGGCACGGTCAGCGCCCATTGCCGGCGTCCGGAAACTGCGAGACTGGCCATCGATCCCTGCGCTGCCGCTTGGTCGGGCGCGCCCGCGCCCCGCGACTTGCCTGCGGGACGCCTGAGCCCGGCACAACCTTACGTCCGGCCTTATAACGACCCGTTAACCCGGGGATTCCCAGTCGCCGTCCGGACCCATTTGGTAAACCGATCCCAAACATCCGGCGGGCGCCCTTACGGCGGCAAGGCGCGACTTGTAAGGTGAATGGCGCCGACTTCGGAGGACGCTCATGTGCCGCTCAAGGCCTCTACGCTTTCTGCGCCAGACGTTGGTTCTGACTGCCACGACCGCGGCGATCGCCTGGTTCACGGCGAGCGGCGCTTCAGCCTGGACCTTGAAGACGCTGCATTCGTTCTGCGACCAGGCCGCCTGCGCGGATGGCGCCAGCCCGCTCGGCGGCGTCATCATGGACGTGGGCGGCAATCTCTACGGCACCACGCAATTCGGCGGCGCCAACAACCGCGGCGCGGCGTTCGAATTGAAGGCCAAAAATGGCAATTGGAAATACCGCGTGCTCTACAGCTTCTGTGCGGAAGGCGGCTGCGCCGACGGCTCGATCCCCTCCGCCGGGCTGATCCTCGATGCCGCGGGCAATCTCTACGGAACGACCGAGACCGGCGGCGCCGACAATTGTGGCACCGTCTTCAGGTTCGAGCCGAAGCGCGCACGCCGCACCACGCTCTACGACTTTTGTTCGGCGGCAGCAGACGCCAAATTCCCGCTGGCCGGCTTGACCTATCAAGGCCAGGCAAGCGGCGCGCCTTATGATGGCTCCGGCCCGCTCTACGGCACCACCTTCAGCGGCGGCGCGCAGGGTCACGGCGCCGTCTACCGGCTTGCGCGCAAGCATGGGGTTTGGAGCGAGAGCCTGCTCCATGACTTTTGCGCGAGCGACGGCTGCGCGGACGGCGAGGAGCCCAGGGGCGATCTCATCGTCGACGGCGCCGGCAATCTTTACGGCAACACGTCGATCGGCGGCAGCCTGGGCCGCGGCGTCGTCTTCGAGCTCTCGCCAGGCCGGCGGAAATGGAAGGAGACGGTGCTCTACGATTTCTGCCAGCTTGCCGATTGCGCGGACGGCGACCGGCCGCTCGGCGCCCTGCTGATGGACGCGGCCGGCGATCTGCTCGGCACCACCAGCCTCGGCCCCGGCGAGGCGGGAAACCTGTTCCGGCTCACGCCGAATGGAAAAAACTCGCAAGAGACAATTCTCTACACCTTCTGCGCCGAGTCCTCCTGTACGGACGGCTACACGCCGATGGCGGGACTGATCGTGGATGGCGCCGGAAACATCTTCGGCACCACGGCCTTCGGCGGCACCAGCGGAGCGGGCGCCGGCACGGTGTTCATGCTGGCCGGCACGCAGCACACGGTGCTCTACAATTTCTGCTCCGAGGCCGATTGCGCCGATGGCGCGTTCCCCGAAGCGCCGCCGATCATGGATGCCGCCGGCAATCTCTACGGCACCACGGCCGGCGGCGTCGGCAGCGCGCGGGGCTCGGTGTTCGAACTGACGCCTTGAGCGTCGCGTTCAGGCGGTCTGGAAGGCGTTCTCCGGATACTCATCCCAAGTCCGGTTGAGATATTTGCGCCCGGCAGCCTTCTTGTTGGTGCCGCCCCATTGCTTGAAGAAGAACTTCACGCGCTGGTCTGCGCATTGAAGACGGATCTCCTCCACCCATTCGGACTTCATGGGACGCGCTCGCGGCCCCGACTCACCGCCGACAATCGCCCAGTGGATGTTCGTCATGTCGACGGGGCCAACCGGTCCCAGCAGCGGCTCATAAGAGATGAACCGCACGCGAGCCGGAACGCCGCGGAGCTGCTCAATACGCTTGATGTATTTTCGCGATTCCACCGAAGTCCCGAGCCAGACATTGGGGAGCACCGCCAGCCCATTTTCGACGACCGCGCGGCACATGTTATCCGGCCGCTTGGTGAGAATTTGGAAGACGTGACGCGGCGCTTGCGCCATCACCGTCCACACGCGCCGAATGAATTCGTCGGGCACGCCGTCCTGGAACAGGTCGGACATCGAATTGACGAAGATCTTGCGCGGCTTGCGCCAGCGCAAAGGCACCTCGAGCGATTTTTCGTTGAGATGCAGCACGCCGGTCCACACCGGACGGCCGTTGACCTTGCGGGTTACGCCCTCATACGCCTCATGGCCCATCGCCTGCAGCCGGGCTGCCATGCGCATGGCATAGCAATGGGTGCAGCCCGGCGAGAGGATGTCGCATCCCGACACGGGATTCCACGTCGCATCCGTCCATTCGATGTCACTTAGCCCGGCCATCCGCTACCACCCCAAATTTCCCTGCCCCGAGATGTGTCGGATTTTATCCCATAGATCGTTTGCGAAGTCGCTACGGCTTAAAAACACCAACCAGTAGAGTCTCTGATTTTGCGGGCCAGTGACAAGCTCGACCCCGCGATGAGAGAAGCCAAGGCCTTTCATCAGGTCTTGCCAATAAGACACGTATGCGACCCGAACCGATGCCGCGGACTGCTTGAGATCAACAGTCGAGCGCCATCCGGGCGCCACTCCGTCCAACGGGGATCGCTCGGACGCCGAATATCGGTCCAGATTTCTTTGAAGGTCCGAGACACTCAAATGAAGCAGAAGATCGATGTGTCGAAGCTCAGACAACCACTTTATGGTCGCGTAGGTAAGACCTTCCAAATTGTACGGATCGATAAAAGCGAAGTGCAAACCGTTGACGTTCAATCTTGAAACAATCTCTTGTGCAGCGACCTCCGCTGAAGTCACGTGTCGCATGCGCCCCGATTGCCTCCAAGCGCTTTATTGCTGCATCACAGACCAGCCCATTGGTATCAGCCAAATGGATTTCGCTATACGGAACGGAGCCAGCCAACGCCGACTTAATCGCGACTACGGGGCTGCCATCGATTATCCTCTTGGTGTTACGAATGCGCGACCGGCCGTAGCCGCAAAACAAGTCAATGTACGCAGATCCGCCGAGATACCGGCGAGATGGGCTACGAACGGTGTACTTCCGTCGAGTGGGTCGTGTGATATCGACATACTTTTGCAAGCGTTCGTGCTTTTCGAGGGCCCATTCGCCGACAATCGATCGCGGTAGACCATCCTCGTCCAATTCAGCGTCAGACATCGGCAGCCGTCCTGATAAGAACGGAAGATGAACTAATGTGCCGGCCGTGGCAAGAAAAAAGCCGCGCGGGAGTGGGGTCCCGCGCGGTTTGTTGTTGTCGGCGCTTGCAGCGGAAAAGAACTACTCCTCGTCCTTCTCGTCGTCTTCCTTCTCGCCTTCGTTCTCTTCCTTCTCCGCCTCGGCGGCTTTCTTGCCGCCTTTGGTGGCCTTCTTGAGTGCGGCGCCCAGAATGTCGCCAAGCGAAGCGCCGGAATCCGACGAGCCGTATTGGGCCACGGCTTCCTTCTCTTCGGAGATTTCGCGCGCCTTGATGGAGAGGCCGATCTTGCGCGAGGCCTTGTCCACGCTGGTTACCATGGCGTCGACCTTGTCGCCCTTGCCGAAGCGCTCGGGACGCTGGTCGCCGCGGTCGCGCGCCAGGTCGGCGCGGCGGATGAAGGCCTTGACGCCGTCGGCCAGCGCCACCTCGATGCCGCCGTCGTTCACTTCGGTGACGGTGCCGGTGACGACAGCGCCCTTCTTGAGCGGGCCACCCGCGGCGCTCGACACTTTCTCGATCGGATCGCCGGAGAGCTGCTTGATGCCGAGGCTGATGCGCTCCTTCTCGACGTCGACGTCGAGCACCTTGGCCTGCACCGTCTGGCCCTTCTGATAATCCTTGACGGCTTCGTCGCCCTGCTTGTCCCACGCCAGGTCGGAGAGATGCACCATGCCGTCAATCTCCTCGCCCACGCCCACGAACAGGCCGAACTCGGTGATCGACTTGATCTCGCCTTCCACCGTGGAGCCGGCGGGATGGGTGCGCGCGAAAGCCTCCCAGGGATTTTCCTGGGTCTGCTTGAGGCCGAGGCTGATGCGGCGCTTGTTGGAATCGACCTCCAGCACCTGCACTTCCACTTCCGTGCCCGGCGTGACGATCTTGGACGGCGCCACGTTCTTCTTCACCCAGCTCATTTCGCTGACATGGACGAGGCCCTCGACGCCCGGCTCCAGCTCCACGAAAGCGCCGTAGTCGGTGACGTTGGTGACCTTGCCCTTGAAGCGCACGCCGGGCGGATATTTCGCCGCCACGCCTTCCCAGGGATCGGTCTGCAGCTGCTTCATGCCCAGGCTGATGCGCTGGGTATCCTGGTTGATCTTGATGATCTGCACGTTGACGGTCTGGCCCACGTTCAGCACTTCGGTCGGATGGCTGACGCGGCGCCAGGCGATGTCGGTGACGTGCAAGAGGCCGTCGACGCCGCCCAGATCCACGAAGGCGCCGTAATCGGTGATGTTCTTGACCACGCCTTCGACGATCTGGCCTTCCTTGAGGCTCGCCACCAGCGAGGAACGCTCCTCGGCACGGCGCTCTTCCAGCACGGCGCGGCGCGACACCACGATATTGCCGCGGCGGCGATCCATCTTCAGGATCTGGAAGGGCTGCGGCTGGTTCATCAAGGGACCCACGTCGCGCATCGGGCGGACGTCGACCTGGCTGCCGGGCAGGAACGCCACGGCGCCGTCGAGATCGACGGTGAAGCCGCCCTTGACGCGGCCGAAGATCACGCCCTGCACGCGAGACTGATCGTTGAACGCCTTCTCC
>DATCOJ010000100.1:0-19410 GCA_036564785.1 Rhizomicrobium sp.
CTCTAATGGCGAACCAATTCTCTTTGAGCACAGCTGCAATTTGCTGTCTCTCGGAACGACCCTCGCTAAGCACGACTCCACTGCCGGGAAGTTTGGTGATGCGTCCAACGACTATCGAATTTAGTGTGGGAAGACCGTTCATTCGGCAATACACTCCAACAATTCCCAATTGGCGGTTTAGTACGTGTCCGGCTCGTGGATCATATCCCATTAGTTTCGCGAGAGTGCCATACTGCATGGTTTCACGGTTGAACATCGCTTGACCACAAAGAATCAGCCATACCTGCTGTGCTTGGACACCCAATCTGTCGCCGCGAACAAATCGCCTAATTTCGGGGATGGCACTCACGGGCATTCTCCAGTCGCGCCAGCCAAAACTGGCAGACTCTGCCAGAAATGGCAATACCATCTTTTCCACCTACCATTCGTCATCACCCGGTCGCGAGCGCTTCTAGCGAGCGATCCGGGTGACCCATTTTTATGAAAAGAGAAATTGGGTCCCCCGGACCGCGCTTGCGCGCGGCCGTGGGATGACGGGTGTTGAGAGTATTGGCAGGTTTCAGTGTCGACGATCTGCAACAATCGTGGGCACCGCACCTAAGCCCGGACTTCCATCCTGATCGGGCCTTCGGCGCGGCCGTGGATGAACTGATCCACGTAAGGATTGCCGCTGGCGTCGATCTCGGAGGTCGGCCCGTCCCAGATGATCTTGCCGCGATAGAGCATGGCGATGCGGTCGGCGATCTTGCGCGCGCTGACGAGATCGTGGGTGATGGAGAGCGTGGTCACGCCCATGTCGCGCACCGTCGTCACGATCAGGTCGTTGATCACGTCCGCCATGATGGGATCGAGGCCGGTGGTCGGCTCGTCGAAAAAGATGATCTCGGGATCGGCGGCGATGGCGCGGGCCAGCCCCACGCGCTTCTGCATGCCGCCCGACAGTTCCGCCGGCGACAGCATGGCCACATCCGGCCCCAGGCCCACCTTGGCGAGCTTGTCCAGAGCGATGTCTTTGGCTTGCGCGCGCGGCACGCCGCGCCCTTGGATGAGGCCGAAGGCCACGTTCTCCCACACCGGCAGACTGTCGAACAGCGCCGCGCCCTGAAACAGCATGCCGAATTTCTTGAGCACGAGATCGCGCGCGCGTCCCGAGAGCCGCGTCACTTCCTGTCCGTCGACGAAAATCTGGCCGGCATCGGGCCGCAGGATGCCGAGCACGCATTTGATCATCACCGATTTGCCGGTGCCCGAACCGCCGATCACCACCAGCGATTGGCCCCGTGGGATCGACAGGTCGACGCCGTCGAGCACGATCTTGGGCCCGAAGCGCTTCTTCACGCCGCGCAGCTCGACCTTCGGCACGGTGTCCAGCGCGCTCATCGCGAGAACAGCACCGAGGTGAGGAAATAGTTGGCGGCCAGGATCAGGATCGAAGCCGAGACCACGGCATAGGTGGTCGCCGCGCCCACGCCTTGCGCGCCGCCCTTCGAGTTGAAGCCGTTGTAGCAGCCCATCAGCGCGATGATGAAGCCGAACACCGCCGCCTTGACCAGACCCGAGCGCACGTCGCTCTGGGTGACGAAATTGGCGGTGTTGTTGAGATAGGCCGCCCAGTTGAAATGCAGGCTGCGCGTGCTCACCACATAGCCGCCGAACACGCCGATGGAGTCGGCAATGGCGACCAGGATCGGCATGGAGACAACCGCCGCCCACAGCCGCGGCACCACCAGGTATTTGATCGGATTGGTGGAAAGCGTGGTCAGCGCGTCGATCTGCTCGGTGACGCGCATGGTGCCGATCTCGGCGGCGATGGCCGCGGCCACGCGTCCCGCCACCATCAGGCCCGCGATCACCGGGCCCAGCTCGCGGGCGATGCCGAGCACCACGATCTGCGGCACGATGGCCTCGGAATCGCCAAAGCGGTTGCCGCCGATAAAGATCTGCAGCGCCAGCACGCCGCCGGTGAAGAACGCCGTCAATCCCACCACGGGCAGCGAAAAATAACCGATGCGCAGGATCTGCTGCAGGATCAGCCGCCAATAGATCGGCGGCGTGATCAGGCTCATGACCGAGGAGGCGGTGAACAGCGACAGCCGGCCCGTCTCGCGGAAGAAGTCGAGCGTCATGCGGCCGATTGCGGCGAGAAGGTTCATCGCGCGCTCTCGTAGTGGCGCGGCACGCGATGGCCGAGCGAGGTCAGCACTTCGTAGTTGGCAGTGCCCGCCCAACGCGCGAATTCCTCGAGCGAAATGGTGTCGCCGAGAAATTCCACTTCGGCGCCGACGGCGAGCGTCTCCGCCGCAAGGTCGGTAACGTCGAGCGTGACCAGATCCATGGAAAGGCGGCCGGCAATCGGCGCCCGAATGCCCGCGATCGCGCCTGCCCCCCGGTTACCGATGGCGCGCATGAGACCGTCAGCGTACCCCAAACCGGCCGTCGCAAGCGTCGAAGGACGCTCGATCCGGCACGTGGCTCCGTAGCCAACGCTGTCTCCCCTGTCAACGCGGCGGAGCTGGAGGATGCGGCCCTTGAGAAGCGCGGCGACGGCGAAGGGATTGGGCCGCGAAGCTTGCGGATTGCCGCCATAGAGCCCGATGCCCGGGCGTACCATGTCGAAGGCGTAGTCCCTGCCGAGCAGTACGCCGCCGGTGGAGGACAGGCTTGCCGGTGCGTGCGGCAGCAAAGCCAGGGCGGCGCGGAAGCGCTCGCGCTGGACCTTGTTCATCGCGGATTGCGGATCGTCGGCGCAGGCCAGATGACTGACGATCAGCGCGGGGCGCAGTTGCGCCAGCCGCCGTGCGGACTCACTCGCGAGCGTCGCCAGTTCGTCCGGCGGCAGGCCCAGCCGGTTCATGCCGGTGTCGATGTGAATGGCGCAATCGAGTTCGCTGCTTCGCGCGCGCGCCGCTGCCGACCACGCGGCGATCTCCTCAAGGGAATTCAGCACCGGGATCAGGCGATGCGCGATGAAGGCCGGCGCGCCATCGCCTTGCAGGCCGTCGAGCACGAAGATGCGCGCCGCGGGCACGATGGGACGCAGCGCGATGCCTTCCTCCAGCCGCGCGACGAAGAAGGTGTCGCAGCCGGCGGCGGCGAGCTTGCGCGCAACCGGAGCGGCGCCGAGCCCGTAGGCGTCGGCCTTCACCACGCCGGCAACGGTTGCCGGCGCGGCCAGTTCGCCGCAAAGGCGATAATTTGCGGCAATCGCGTCCAACCGCACGATCAGGCGCGCCGTTTCCAAAGTGCCCATGAGACTCGCGACAATGACAGGCCGCCCGCGCCCGTCAAACGACCAACACGCCGCAGCGTTATGCGAGAAAGGCGGAGAACAGAGAACGAACTGCAGCGGAAGGCGCCGAAGCGCCGCTCAATTCGGCTTGCCGGATTTCAGTTCCTGGTAGATCAGTTCGTCGCCGCGCACGATCTCCACGCCGGCAAAACCAACCCTCAGTTTTAAGAGCGATCTGGCGATGGCCTTGGCCTGCAGGTCGCTGCCGCATTCGGTGGCGAAGAAGCACGACAGCGAACCATCGTTCTTCAGGAATTGCAGGTGATACGTCATGTTTTTCCCAACCAACCCGCGTCTGGAACCTTAACCGAGGCACGCTGTCGCGCTCAAGCGACGGGCAAATAGAATCACAGGGAAAATTCACGACAGGCTAAGGCTTTGGCTCGCATTTGATATGTTATCGCGGGGAACCGGAACCGAACCCCGGCCACCGCGTTGCGAGAATGCCAGGCAATATCAAGTGTTGAGGGGCTTTTTTCATGCGGCATCTGAGTGGCGACGGTCCGGAAAAACCTGCGGAATACCGGGCCCGCGCCAGATGGCTGGTCGAGCGCGCCTCCGAGACCCCGGGAGCGGAGTTGCGCGCCGTCTATCTCGACCTGGCCCAGCAATGGGCGGCGCTGGCCGACTACGCGGCCGCCCATGCCGAGCAGAATCGCATCTACGACGAAGCGCTTCGCACCGGGCAGCATCAGGACCGCGAAGCTTTGCCGGCAACCGCGGTTCCGGATTAACCAGCCTCCGCGATTTTTCCCGCAATGGGCCACCTCTGTTCCAAAATGAGGCGCCCATTGGGGAAACTGCCATGCGTGCAAAGTTGTTCGCCGCCGCCGGCCTTGTGGCCTGCACCGGTCTTTTCGGCTGCAATGAAAATCAAACGGCCGTGCCGCCGGCGCTGCGGCCGCAGACCTGCGATTGCGCGCCACGCGCGCTCGCGCCGCCGCCCGCGCCCGTAGCCGCGACCGAGCCGCCGCTGCCCGATCGCTACGAAGACGAAGAGTCGCATCGCACCGCGCATCGCCACCATGCGCGCTACGCCATGCGCGGTTCGTATACGGAGTACGGCGAGCATCCCTGGGGCACGGGTTATGCCGGCGGCGAAGTCGCCACCTACAACTATGTCAGCCCGTCGCGGCACTACTATGCCGACGAGGACGAAGGCTACCGCTCCGCCGGCTACGAATCCGAAGATACGGGCGGTGCCTACGACAATGGCGGCGAGCGGTACGAAGACTCCGAAGAAGGCCCGCCGGACGATCGCGACTATCCGCAGCGGCCCATGTCCATCAATTCATCCAGCGCGCTCGACAGCTGGAACGGCTATTCCGACAACGGCATCTACGATCACGGCTATGGCGGGGGCGATCTCGCCGAGTCGGTGATTTCCTCCGCCGCGGGCGTGGTGGAAGCGGGCGCGGAATCGGGCTTGATCGATCTCGGCATCGATATCCTCGCTTCGCGCTGGGGCGGCCGCTGGCACGGCGGCCATCGCTGGGGGAATCATGGCCATGGCTGGGGCCACAAGGGCTGGGGCGATCACGACCACGACTGGGACGACCGTCGCCACCATTGGGGCGATCACGACCATGACTGGGATGACCATCGCCACCGCTGGGGCGATCACGACCATGATTGGGACGACCACCGTGGCTGGGGTCACAAGGACTGGGACGACCACCGCGGTTGGGGTCACAAAAGCTGGGGCGACCACGGCTGGGGCCATGGCAAGAGCTGGCCGTCCACGCACCGAAGCTGGAGTCCCTCGCATCGTGCTTGGTGAGACGCGCACGAGTAGCCGGTCGCACTGAGGGCGCGCGCGTGGAGTGAAGGTTGCGCGCAGGCACATCTTTTCTTCACAAAGACGACACACCTGCGCGCGCAAGGAAGCGTCGAGCATCCTCTTTGGCTAGACGTCCTCAGTCGTTCGATTATTCCCCACCGACTGGTTTTTTATTTTCGCTTGCAGGTTGCATTTTAGGCCGAGTCTCGGGAACATAAGCGACGGCGCGGGCGTTGGTCGCGCACTGAGGGGATGTCCCCGCTCGGTTTCAACGCTCCGGGAGAGCATCACATGAGCATGCGCGCGATATCGCCGGCAGCGCTGGCGGCCTGTCTTCTCGTCTCGTTCGGCATTCCGGTGATCGCCGGAGCGCCCAACGCCTATCAAATCACCAGACTGGTTTCCAACCAGGCGGGCGTCGCGCAGAATACCGACCCCGACTTGGTGAATTCTTGGGGCATCGCGCATTCGCCGACGGGACCCTTGTGGGTCTCGGACAATGGCACGGACAAGTCGACTCTTTACGATCGCACAACCGGGGCCAAGCAGGATCTGACGGTGGCCATTCCCCATGGGGCGCCGACGGGGATGGTCTTCGTGCGCGACCATGACGGCACGACCGACGACTTCCCGATCACCGCGAACGACACCACGGCCAGCAGCGTCTTCCTGTTCGCCACCGAATCCGGCTTCATCGAAGGGTGGAGCCCGTCAGTCGACCTAAACAATGCGGTCGTCGCGGTCGACCGCTCCGGCGAAGGCGCAGTCTTCAAGGGCCTGGCCTTGGCGCACATTCGCGAGCGCCTCTACGCCGCGGACTTCGTCAACAACCGCGTCCTGATCTTCGACGATCAGTTCAATCAGATCGGCTCGTTCACTGACACCGAGCTGCCCAACCGCTTCGCGCCGTTCAACGTGGCCACTATCAACGACGTCCTCTATGTCGCCTTTGCCAAGCGCGAGAGGGACGGCATCGACAACGTCAACGGCCGCGGCCTCGGCTATGTCGATGTGTTCAGCGACAGCGGCAAGCTCAAACAGCGCCTGATCGCCAATGGCCCGCTGAATGCGCCCTGGGGCATGACCTTGGCGCCGGCCAATTTCGGTGCCTTCTCGGGCGCGCTGCTGGTGGGCAATTTCGGCGACGGAAAGATCAATGCTTTCACCCCCGACACCGGCGATTTTCTTGGCACGCTCAGCCACCCGAGCGGACGGCCGCTGAGCATCGACGGATTGTGGGCGCTCGACGGCAACCGCGACGGCACGGTGACCTTCTCCGCCGGTCCCGACGACGAAGCCAACGGCCTGGTCGGAAAGATCTTGGTCGCCGGCACCGCGATCGCGAAGAAGTAACACGATCCCCACCGCAAGCGGATTTCAATCCGTGAGCAGGAAGAAGTGGCCGCTCTTACGGGGCGGCCGTTTCGTCTTTGAGCGCGGCCCATGCACTGCCGCCGATATGCCCGGCGGGACTCGCCTCCGCCCATTCGAGCAAATCGGCGTGGAGCGGATCGCGGCGCAATTCCGCCGCGAATTCCGCCCAATTGGCGGCGCGACTGCGATAGTCCGGCTGCGGCGGGCGCGCCTCGGCATAGGGAACGCGCTCGGGCATGGGGATTCTGGCAAAACCCATGCGCTTGAGTTCGCTCAGCAGATGCGCCAGAACCGCTTCGGTCGGCGCGTTTTCCAGATCGGTTTCAAAAGTCAGTTCGAGCACGGGCCGCTCGCCCCGCTCCAGTTCGCGCTCGAGCCAATCGAACCAGCGTCTGGTTCTTTTCGCCCAGCCGAGAAAATCGCGCGCATCGAGCACCATCGCGCTGTCCGCTCCGTTCGCGCCATCGCCGCTATGGGCGCGCGACAGCCGATGGGCAATGAAGCTCTCGATCGGCCGGCGTCTCAGGAGGAGATAGCCCACGTCTTCGCGAGCGAAAATCCCCGCCGCGACCTGCTCGCGGCTCAAATTTCCCGGAAACAGCGTAAACAGCAGGAGCCTGTTCCCAGCCTCGCCAAGCCCCGCCTCCAATGTCCGGTCGATATCTTCGTCTTTCCAGACAGGCGAGCCGCCTTCCCGGCCCTGTTGCGCGGCCAATCGCTTGCGGCTGAAAATGTCGGATTTGACGTTGAACCGCGGGCAGCTCTTGAGCAGCTGCCTGAGGTCGCTTGCATCGGTGCGCGACAGCGGCAGCAGGCAGAGAATTCGCCTGCGCGGCCCCGTGCGCTCTTTCGGCAGTTCGAGGGGCGTCTTCTCAGGCGTGGCGCGCGCCCATTCGAGCAGCATGGCGCGTTCCGCATCGGCCGACAGCGCCGCCTCGAACTCCGCCCAATTTCCGACCCGATTGCGATAGTCCGGCTCCTTATCCTGCCGTTCGCCGGAATAAATCTTCGCCGGAGGCTCGACCTTGGGAACACCCATGCCCGCAAGGCCCGCGAGGATGTTTGCGAGCGCCGCTTCGGCTGGAACGCTCTCGAGATCCGTTTCATAGATCACCTCCATGAACGGACGCTTGTGGCGCATCAGCGTCTTGAGGTGCCAATCGTACCAGCTGCGGATGTTGCGCGCCCAATTGGCGAACTCTTCGACATCGAGAACGGCCTTTGTGTCCGTGGTATCCTTCTTGGAGTAGACGCCGACCAGCCGCGCCTTGCGGTTGGAGATGTAGCTCTCGATCGGCCGCCGCCGCAGCAACAGGTAGCAAACATCCTTGCGCGGGAAGAGGTGACGCGCGATCTGCTCCCGCGACAGGTGCCCCGGAAACAACTTGAAGAACAGCAGCTTCCCGCCGCCGTTTTCGTGCAGCCTTTCCAGCGTCTCGAGCGGATGGGTCCGGCACCATGCGGCCAGCGCGGCATCGTCTGCCATTCCTTCGCCGGCGGCGCGTTCGATGGCGAGCCGGTCGCGGTCGTCCATATCCAACGTCTTGTCGTGGAAGATCTCCCGCTGCACGTTGAAATCGCGGCAGCTCGCCAGCAGCCGGTCGAGATGATGAGAGCCCGTCCGCGGCACGCCGATGATGCATACGATTCTTGGCGCATCGCCATTTGTCGATGATGGCGCGTCGCCTTTCCCATCGGGCGGCCGCGTCATTGCGCAGCCCTGTCGCGTCCGCGCTTCCCCGCGATGCGCGTGCCTTTCTTCTGGGCGCGTCGCCGTTCGCGCTTCAAGCGCCTGCGTTCCTCTCGCGAATCAGCTTGAGTTGAAGGCTTGCCGGCGCCGTTCCCCGGCCGGCCTTGCCCCGTCGAAGCGGATTTGCTGGCGGCAGACGGCGACGGCAGTCCCGGCACGGTCTCGGCCCATTGCAGCAATTCCGCATGGGCCGGAACCGACAGGATCTCACGCTCGAACTCGGCCCAGTTGGCGACGCGAGCACGATAGTCCGGCTCGCGATCCTGCCGCTCGCTGGAGAGCAATTCTTCGGGCAATGCGACTTTTGGAAGCCCGAGCGCGACGAGACCGTCGAGAATTCCGGCCAGTGCGACGTGGCTTTCCGCATTCTTCAACTGAGTCTCGTAGACGATTTCCATTGTCGGGAGCCCGCGCGCCCGCAATTCCCGCGCTGTCCAATCGTACCACCGGTTGTATCTCAGGGCCCAGTTGACGAAATCCTGGTCCACGATGGTTGGCTTCAATGTCGTCGTGTCGACCCGGCCATGGACGCCATAATGGCTCGCCTTGCGGCTGGAGATAAAGCTCTCGATCGGTCGCCGCCACAACAGCACATAGCGCACGTCGTCACGCGAGAGAATCTCAGCCGCGACCTGCGCCTTGCTCAAATGCCCGCCGAACAGCTTGAAGAACAAAGGCCGTTCGCCGCTGCTGTGGAGCAGTGCATCGAGCACTTTTCCCGGATTGCGCCGGCGCCAGACGTTCAGCGACTGCTCGTCTGTGGCTTCTCCGCCGGCGGCCTTGAGCAGCGCACTTCTTTCGCCCGGCTTCAAGCCGACGGAATTTTTGTGGAACAGCTCGGCATGGACGTTGAATTCCGGGCAGCATTTCAATAGCTGCGTCAAATAACTCGAGCCGGTGCGCGGCATTGCCAATATGCAGACGATGCGCGCCGACCCCAAGCCCGTGCGTTCCTCCAACGATGACACCGGTTTCCCCGAACGCTCGCGCGGTTCATAAATTCAACTCCGCCGCATGAGTCAACCCGGGCGGGATCGGCCGGGCCGCGTTCTGGAAACCGATTGCCTTGCGCCTGATCGGGCATAGAACGGGTAAAGACCGGGCCCGTGTCGCGTAGCCATCGTGACGGGGGTGCGCGGGTGAGCTACAATGCGGGGTGCACAAGGAGAGAAGCCATGCGGTCTTTCCTCGGGATACGTCGTTCGGTGGCGCTGCTGCCGGCATTCGCGCTGGCCGCATCGTTCGCCGCGGGCTCCGCTGCCGCCGCGCCGCTGGTCAGCATGCCGTGCGACGACATGGCGCCGATGCACAGCTGGGGTCAGCCCGCCACCACCGGCGGCACGGCCGAACTGGGCGAGCGCAGTCCCATGCGCAAGAAGCTCGCGCTGATGGCGTTGCGCGAGGAAGGCCGCCAGCTGCAGGACGAGGATGGCGGCCGGCTCAGCGACTCCCACCGCTCCTACCTGCAGGCCAAACTCGACGCCATTCAGGACGGCAACTACTGAATTCGCGCAGGCAGCATGCTCGACCCGTAGCACAGCGGCGTTGGGCGCGTCCGTGACGGCCGTCACGGCCCGCGCAATATCGCCCCGCTAATCTCCCAGCCGATGCGAAAACCACGAGCACGGGGGCCGCTCCGCGATGCGGCGCGGGATGGGGCGTGCGCTGCGCGGGCTCTCGAGCGAATCGAGAGCCCGGCGGTGCGCTATTTCCTCGTCATGCTGGCCGAAGCGCTGGCGGAGGAGCTCGAGAAGTCGTCCCTGCGAAGCGGGAAGGGCAATAGGAGGGAGGAGGGGGGTGTCGAGGTGGAACGATCAAACAAAAGGATCAATTCCAAACCGGGAAGACGCTGAGAGGAAAAGGGAATCTGAAAGGGGGTAGGGGGACCAATTTCCAGAGGAACGAGTCGTCGTGGCCGGCCCGGACTGACCTGCAACATGGCCTAAAGCATCGCCGGGATCACCCGGTCCGGCGGCTTGTGGCCGTCCACGAAGGTCTTGATGTTGACGATGACCTTCTCGCCCATGTCGATGCGGCCCTCCAAGGTGGCCGAGCCCATGTGCGGCAGCAGGACCACGTTCTTGAGCTTGAGCAGCTTGGGGTTCACCGCCGGCTCGTGCTCGAAGACGTCGAGGCCGGCGCCGGACAGCTGCCCCGCCTCCAGCATGCGGGCGAGCGTATTCTCGTCGATCACTTCGCCGCGCGCTGTGTTCACGATGTAGGCGCTCGGCTTCATCATCTTGAGGCGGCGCGCCGAGAGCAGGTGATAGGTCGCCGGCGTGTGCGGACAGTTGATGGAGACGATGTCCATCCGCGCCAGCATCTGGTCGAGGCTCTCCCAATAGGTGGCCTCGAGCTCGCGCTCGATCTCGCGGTGGACGGGCTTGCGGTTGTGATAGTGGATCTGCAGGCCGAAGGCTTTGGCGCGGCGCGCCACCGCCTGACCGATGCGTCCCATGCCCACGATGCCGAGCCGCTTGCCCCAGATGCGGTGGCCGAGCATCCAGGATGGCGACCAGCCGGTGAAGTGCTCGGCCTTCAGTTCCTCGGTGCCTTCCACCAGGCGCCGCGGCACCGCCAGGATCAGCGCCATGGTCATGTCGGCGGTGTCTTCGGTCAGCACGCCCGGCGTGTTGGTGACGGTGATGCCGCGTTCCAGCGCCGTCTTGACGTCGATATTGTCGACGCCGTTGCCGAAATTGGCGATCAGCTTGAGCTGCGGCCCGGCGCGCACCAGCACCTTGGAATCGATGCGGTCGGTGACCGTCGGCACCAGCACCTCGGCCGTCTTCACCGCCTCGATGAGGGCCGCCTGGTCCATCGGCTTGTCGTCGAGATTGAGCCGGGCGTCGAACAGCTCCCGCATCCGGGTCTCGATGGCCTCGGGCAGCTTGCGGGTGACGACGACGAGCGGCTTATGGGCGGGCATCAGGGTTCCGGTCGGCCTTCGCTTTCGGTCTTAGCAGATGAAGGGAAAGCGTCAACATGAACGAGGCGGGTCGGCCGCGCGGCGGCAGGCGGCCTTGGCGGAGCCGGCGCTTGCTGCGAAGCTGTCTCCAGGTCGACAGGGAGCGAGGCGTGACATCTTCCGAAAGCGGTACGCCGCAAAGCGCAGCCGCGGCCGCTGTCCTGCCGGCATCCGACCCGGCAATCGGCGAACTGTCCGGCGATCCCGCGGCGATGGCGGCCGCGCAAGCCAGCGGGCTCGCCGCCTGGCTCAGGGAGCCGCACGAGCTTTCGGCCACCGGCGACCGCGCCGCCAGCCGGCTCGGCCAGATCTCCTGGGCGATGTTCGAATGGGCGCGCAATCCTTACGTGCTGCTCGTCACCATCTATCTGTTCTCGCCCTATTTCTCCAAGACGGTGGTGGGCGATCCGGTGCGCGGCCAGGCGCTGTGGGGACTGATCGCGGCCTCAGGCGGGCTGATGGTGGCCGCGCTGGCGCCCTTCCTCGGCGCCATTGCCGATGCCGGCGGCCGGCGCAAGCCCTGGATCGGATTCTACGTCGTTCTGCTCTCCGGCGCGTCGCTGCTGATGTGGTTCGCCATGCCGCACTCGACCGGCTGGGCGCTGTTCTTCGTCGGCGCGCTGGTGGCGTTCGGCAATATGTCGTTCGAGTTCTCGACCGTATTCCACAATTCGCTGCTGCCCACGATTGCACCGCCGCGCCTGGTGGCCGGGCTCTCCGGATTGGGCCTTGCGCTCACCAACGCCGCAGGCGTGATCCTGCTCACCTTCATGCTGGTGGCGTTCTCGCTGCCCGGCAAGCTCGATTGGAGCTTCATACCGGCCCATCCGCTGTTCGGCATCGACAATGTCGTCACCCATCAGGACGAGCGGCTGGCGGGACCGGCCTCGGCGATCTGGCTGCTGCTGTTCAGCTTGCCGTTGTTCTTGTTCACGCCGGACCGGCCGAAGGGCAAGGTCAAGCTGGCGGCGGCGGCCGTCGCCGGCGTCAAAAGCGTGATCCGCACCGTGGGCAGCCTGAAGCACTACCGCAATGTGGGCGCCTATCTGCTGGCGCGCCTCTTCTTCAACGACGGCATGACCGCCGTGCTCACCTTCGGCGGCATTTACGCGGCAAGCACCTTCAATTGGGGCCCGATTCAGCTCCTGCTCTACGGCATCGAGCTCAGCATATTCGCGGTGCTGGGCGGATTCCTCGGTGGCGTGCTGGACAACCAGCTGGGTTCCAAGCGCGCCATCTTCGTCTCCATCGGCGGCACGGCGATCGTCGGCCTGGTGTCGCTCACCATGGCGCCGGACCGCATCCTTTGGTTCATCCCTTACGACGTCCACGCGCCGCAGCTGTGGTCCGTGCCTTACTTCAACACCTGGCCCGAGCTGATCTATCTCGGCATCGTCAATTTCACCGCCGTGCTGATCACCGCAGGCTACGCCAACAGCCGCACCATGCTGGCGCGCATCGCCCCGGCGGCGAAGATGACCGAGTTCTTCGGGCTCTACTCGCTCTCAGGAACCTCGACGACCTTTCTCGCCACCGGCTTCGTGGGCTGGCTCACCGCGGTGTCGCACAGCCAGCGAATCGGGCTTCTGGGCGAGACCATGTTCCTCACCATCGGGCTGATCCTGATGTTCTTCGTGCGCGAAGAGCGCGCCGCCGCGGCCTGATGCATGGCGCAAACGGACTCGACGGCAGCGGCTGAAGCCACGAAAGCGTCGCAGCGGCTTGCGGCGGCCAGCGAGACGGCAATCGCCGATGCCGCCGGCGTGGCGCAGTTCATCGAAGGCGGGCACCGTATTTCGGCGGAAGGCGGCAGCGCGGCGACCCGGCTCGGACAATGGAGCTGGGCGCTCTACGAAGGCGCGCGCGATCCCAACATCGTGTTCCAGATCTACGTCATCTCGCCCTTCTTCGCGACGGTGATGATGCGCGATCCGATCCGCGGCCAGGAATTGTGGGGCAATATCGCCGCCTATAGCGGCTACATCACGGCCGTGCTGGCCCCCTTCTTCGGCGCCATCGCCGACCGCGGCGGGCCGCGCAAGCCGTGGCTGGCGCTGTTTACGCTGCTGATGGTGATCAGCTTCGCCGGCACCTGGGTGGGCGTGCCGAATTCGACGGCCATGCAGATCTTCGTCGTCGCCGCCATGGTCGTCGTCAACAACATCGTGTTCGAATTCTCCAACGCCTTTCACGGCGCCATGCTGCCCTCGATCGCGCCGGCCTCGCGGCTGGGCGGTTTGTCGGGCCTCGCCTTCGCGCTGGGCAGCGGCGCCGGCTTCCTGCTGATGATCGTGTTTCTCGTCTGCTTCATCGCGCCGGGCCTGGCGCATTGGAGCTTCCTGCCGGCGCATCCCCTGTTCGGCCTCGATCCCGCCAAGCACGAGGCGGAAAGGCTGTCGGGGCCGATCTCGGCGGTGTGGATGCTGGCGCTGGCCGTCCCGCTGTTTCTTTTCACGCCGGACCGCGCCTCCACCGGCGTGCCGCTGGCGCGCGCCATTCGCGAAGGCATCGGCGCCGTGATCGCCACGGTCCGCAGCCTCAGGCACTACAAGAATGTCGCGCACTACATCGGCGCGCGCTCGCTGTTCAACGACGGCATGACCGGGGTGCTGACGTTCTCGGGGATCTACGCGGCGGGCTCGTTCCATCTCGGCGCGCTGGCGATGACGGTCTATGGCGTCCAGCTCATGCTGTTCGCCATGCTGGGCGGCTTCCTGGGCGGCTGGCTCGACGACAAGCTGGGCTCCAAGACCGCGCTGCTCATCAGCATCGGCGGCACCACGATCTCCTTCGCCCTGGTGCTGACGATGGGGCCGGACCGGATGTTCTGGTTCATCCCCGTCGATCCCCATGCGCCGCCGGTGCTGCCGATTCCGTTCTTCAACACCTGGCCACAGATCGTGCTCACCGTGTTCTCGAGCCTGAACGCGCTCTTCATCGTGGCGGGCTATGCCAACACCCGCACCATGATGGCGCGCATCGCCCCGTTCGAGAAGATGACGGAATTCTTCGGGCTGATGTCGCTGTCCGGCACCGCGACTACGTTTCTGGCGCCGGTCAGCGTGGCGTGGCTCACCTGGTGGACGCACTCCCAGCGCGGCGGAATGGTCGCCATCGTAGCGCTGCTCGCGGCCGGTTGGCTGTGGCTGTTCTGGGTCCGGGAAGAGCGCGCGCAGGCGCTCTAACCCCAGCCGAGAACTGCGTCTTAGCGGCGATCGTCGCCGCGATCGTCAGGCGGCGGACCACGGTCGTCCGGCGGCGGGCCGCGATCATCCCCATCGTCGTCGTAGCCGCGGTCTTCGTCTTCGTCGGAATCCTGGTGACGCCGTCCCTCGTCGCCGCCATGGCGGTGGCGCTCGCCATAGCCACCGCCGCCGCCGGCGCCGGGCGCGGCGTTGTACATCGGGGACGGCAGTTCATTGTCGCGGTCGTGATCGTGACGGCCGTCCTTCGGTCCGCCGTCTCCACGCTTCGCCGTGTCGCCGTCGTGCCAGCCGCCGCCGCCGTCGCGCCAGCGGCCGTGACCGTCGTGGTAGCGATGATCGCCGTCGTACCAGCCGCCGCCGAATTTCTCGTCCCACTCGCGCGACTGGCGCTCGTAACGGTGCGTCAGGCGATTCCAGCGCCAGGCCTGGAAGTCGGAACGCTCGTCGCGCCAAGTCTCGCAATTGCGTTCGCAGCGCGGATGGCAATCGCGTTCGCAGCCACGGTGACAATCGTGGTAGCAACGGTGAGAGCAGCTGTCGCCGCAGCCTTCCCTGCGATAGCCGCAGCTGTGGTAGCAGCGACGGTAGCCGCCGCAATAGCGGTGGCAGCCGTGGCGGTAGCCGCAATCGTGGTGGCAGCCTTCGCCATAGCCGCACTCATGGAAACAATCCGCGCCGTAGTGGCGGAAGCCGATTTCCGGCACCGGATCGAACGGATCGAGCAGGATGGCGTTCTCCGAGCCGGGATCGGCCAGCGCCGGCGTGGCGCCCGCGAGGCCGGCCGCCATCAGCAGCGCAGAGCCGAACAGCGCCAGGCCCAGCGGCCGGATCAGTCTAGCGATCGCGAAGTTCCACACGGGGATTGCCTCCTCAATGTTGGCCGGGGCGCGGCGGCGCCTCCTCGGCATTGCCGAGCAGGGAGCCAAGCTGGTTCATGGTGGGCCGGAATCCGGCGAGCGCGGACGCGGTGAAGTAGTCGTTGCCCTTGGACAGATCCTGTTTGATGCCGTCGGGCCCGACTTTGTAGAGCACGCCCAGGTGATAGAGCGCGGCGGCGTAGCGCTGGTCCGCCGCCTTCTTGAACCAATATTCGGCGCGCACGAAGTTGCGGCCGACGCCGATGCCCTTGGCATACATCACGCCCAGCGTGTTCTGCGAGCTGGCATTGCCGCGCTGCGCGGCGGTCTGGATCAGCCGTACGCTTTCCGCGGCGGTGAGGCGGCCGGTGGGCGCGTCGCCCACCGACTTCTGCCAGTTGGAGATCGCCCGCTGCTCGGTGGCGCCATACGCTGCGCCCCAGCGCGCCTGCGGCACGTTCATCCAGCCGAGGAAGTTCAGCGCCTCCTGCACGGCGCGCACCGGCACCAGCGTGGCGGCCAGGATCAGCGCCCGCTGGCGGTCCATGTTCTGGTAGCACTCGTCGGTATAGGGCACGCCGCTGGTGGTGTTTCCGGCCGGATAGAACTCGAACGGCGGCGTCCAATAGCGGGCGCGGTTGGTGGCGTCGAAGGCGATGCGGGCGCCCAGTCCGCCGGCCCGGCGCACGCGGCGGTCGATGCTGCGCAGATATTCGCGCGCCAGCGGCTGACCCATATTGTCGGCGATGTGGAAGTACATCAGCGCCTCGCCGTCATTGGGCACGATGACCGAGCTCGAGGGGATTCCCAGCATGCGGCGCTGGGCGGCGGCGTTGCCGTACTCGTAGCTGCGGTTCTCCCTTGTGTCGAAGGAATCAGAGGACCGCGACATGTCGGAGAGGCCGCTATAGGTGTCGGGGCTGTCGTTGGTGAAATCGGGTTCGCCGCTGTACGGGCCGTCGTTCCTCCCCGCGTCGGAGGTATGGATGCGGCCGAGCTTCACGAACCCGTCGGCGCCGCGACACGATAGAATATAGACGATGCGGTCGCGCGCCTGCTGACGATCGTCCGCCGTCATCAGCAGCATCAGCCGCTGCTGCCGGTCGCGCGCGCGGTGGCGATAGTTGGAGACGATTCGGCGCGCATGGCCATCGTCGATATTGGCGAAGGCGCGGTCGCTTTTCAGCGCCAGGTAGTACCAGACATACGATTCGATGGGATCGAAGAATTTGTTGTCGCCGTGTTCGTCGCCATAGACGTCGCCCAGCTTGATCTCGGAGAGGAAATCGTCGTCTTGCCAGGCGGCCTTGCGCCAGATGCGCAGCGCGGCCTCCATGCTGATCTTGCCGGCGGCGAAGGCGCCGTCGGTGTAGTCGGCGCGCGCGGGCTGCTGCTGCACCAAGTCGAATACGACAATGCCCGCGCCCGCCAACAGCACGGCAGACATCGCCACCAATCCGGAGCGAACCCAA
The DNA here is from genome assembly GCA_036564785.1 of Rhizomicrobium sp. GTDB lineage: Bacteria > Pseudomonadota > Alphaproteobacteria > Micropepsales > Micropepsaceae > Rhizomicrobium. The sequence continues at coordinate 16,697 of DATCOJ010000100.1, forward strand.
CCCCGCCTTCGATACCCCACGGCCCCATCCCCCTGACCGCCGCGCGCCCCTGCCTGTTATGCGTTCTGAACGGAGCACTCGTTTATCAAGTGCTAACCTTAATACATTCGCGGGCGCTTCGCGAGTCCGGGCGGTCAGTGGCGGAAGTGGCGGATTCCGGTAAACGCCATGGTTAAACCCGCGTTATCCGCAGCTTTAATCACTTCGTCATCCCGAATCGAGCCGCCCGGCTGGATCACGGCGCTAGCGCCTGCCTCAGCGACCGCCAAGAGTCCGTCGGCAAAGGGGAAGAAGGCATCGGACGCAGCCGCGGAGCCTTTCGTCATCGGCTCGGCCCACCCCGCGGCTTTGGCGGCATCGCGCGCTTTGAGCGCAGCGATTCGCGCCGAGTCGACCCGGCTCATCTGCCCCGCGCCGATGCCCGCCGTCTGCAACTGCTTGGCGTAGACGATGGTGTTCGATTTCACGTGCTTGGCGACGGTGAACGCGAACAGCATGTCTTCGAGTTCCTGTTCGGTGGGCTGTCGCGCCGTGACGATCCTGAGATTGCTGCGGGCGATCCCGGCATTGTCGCGTGTCTGCACCAGAAAGCCGCCGGCGACGGTTCGGTAGGTGAGGCCCGGTGCGGCAGGGTCGGGCAGGCCGCCCGCCAACAGCAGCCGCAGGTTCTTTTTGGCCGAGAGGATCTTGCGCGCGTCGTCATCGGCCTCCGGCGCGATGATGACTTCGGTGAACAGTTTGGAGATTTCCTCGGCGGTCGCGCCGTCGAGCTTGCGGTTGAAGGCGAGGATGCCGCCGAAGGCGCTGACGGGATCGCAGGCCAGCGCCTTGCGGTAGGCCTCCGCGAGGTTCGCTCCCAAGGCGACGCCGCAGGGATTGGCGTGCTTGATAATGGCGCAGGCGGCGGAGACCGTCGGATCGAACTCCGCCACCAGCTCGTAGGCGGCGTCGGTGTCGTTGATGTTGTTGTAGGAAAGCTCCTTGCCTTGCGCCTGTTCGGCGGTGGCGACGCCGAAGCGCTTTTCGCCGGTAACGTAGAAGGCCGCGTCCTGGTGCGGATTCTCGCCATAGCGCAAGGGCTGCCGCAGCCGCCCCGCCAGGCTGCGCCAGCGCGGCGGTGTCTTTTCGCCGGCCTTGGCCAGCTCGCCGGCAAGCCAGTTGGACACCGCGGCGTCATACGCGGCGGTGCGGGCATAGGCGGTTTGCGCCAGCCTGCGGCGCAGCGCCAGCGAAGTGGCGCCGGCATGGGCCTCCAGCTCGCTGAGGACCGCGGCGTAGTCTTCCGGATCGACCACCACCGCGACCCAATCATGGTTCTTGGCCGCGGCGCGGATCATGGCCGGGCCGCCGATATCGATGTTCTCCACCGCCTCGTCGAAGCCGGCGCCCTTCGCCACCGTCGCTTCGAACGGATAGAGATTGGAGACCAGGAGATCGATGCCCTCGATGCCGTGCTCGCGCATGGCCTGCGCGTGATCGGCATGGTCGCGCAGCGCCAGCAGCCCGCCGTGGATCTTCGGATGCAGCGTCTTGACCCGGCCGTCCATCATTTCGGGAAAGCCCGTGACGTCCGAAACATCGGTGACCGCGAGCCCTGCCTCGCGTAACGCCTTCGCGGTACCGCCAGTCGAGATGAGAGCGACATCTCTCGCGGCGAGCGCCTTGGCGAACTCGACCAGGCCTGTCTTGTCGGAAACCGAAAGCAGCGCGCGGCGGATGGGGCGGAGCGTCATGGCAGACTCAAAGCGGCGGTGGTTCCGTCCGCTCTTACTTCCGGAACAGCCAAAAGAGAAGCGTCAGAACGACGCTGACGACGAGACAGGTGACGATGGGGAAATAGAGGGAGAAACCCGGCCTTTGAAAGGCGATGTCGCCCGGCAGCCGGCCGAGCCCCAGCCGCGACAGAAACGGCCACGCGAGCCCCGCGGCCAGGATGGCAACTCCGAGGACGATCAGCGCTCTGCGAATGTCCATCGCCCGGCCTCTCTCCTTCGTCACGCCGCAACGCGGCTGGACCCGCTCGGCCCGCCCGCGCGTTGGCTTCTCGATCGGCAAAGGCTAGAGAGAGATTCGCTCAAAGGACGTCCGATGCCAACCGCCCGCTACAACTGCTCGAAATGTCCCGGCTATTGCTGCTCCTACCCGATCATCCCGCTCACCAAGACCGACCTGAAGCGGCTGGCCAGGCATTTCGGCCTCAGCGCGCGCGCCACGGCCGCGAAGTTCACGGTGGCCCGCGGCGAGGACAAATACACCATGCGCCGCAAGGCCGATCCCCATTTCGGCCGCATCTGCCAGTTCTTCGACACCGAGAAGCGCAATTGCACAATCTATGGGGCGCGGCCGTCGGCCTGCCGCAGCTATCCCAACAAGAGCAGCTGCGGTTACTACGAGTTCCTCAAATTCGAGCGCTGGCTGCAGGACGATCCCGACTTCGTGGCCACCACGCGCTAGAGCCACCGAGGGCGAAAGCAACACTGTATTGTTGACCCCAGAGGGCCCGCCGCTATGATCCGCGGCCCATTCGCTATGACCTCGCGACATGCCCCTGTGGCGGAATGGTAGACGCGGCAGACTCAAAATCTGTTGCCTTCACGGGCGTGCTGGTTCGAGTCCGGCCAGGGGCACCATAAGCCAGTTCTCTTGTTATGCTCCCAACAAGACGAGGGATGCGTGATCGATAGATTTCTTGCTATCGATCATATTTTATGCAT
>DATCOJ010000101.1:0-17406 GCA_036564785.1 Rhizomicrobium sp.
GCGAGGTGCCGCTCGATGCCGAGACCATCAGCCGCTTCCGCGCGGGCTATGTGGCGGAGTTCGGTCCCGCCACCAGCGACGATCCTCTCTACGAATCCGTCAGCGCCGGCCGCAAGCATCAGGGCATGGAGCACTGGCTGCCGCTGTTTTATCCCCAACTGGAAACATTGTTCGACTATGCCGGCCGCGCGCTGGTGCTCTTGTCCCATCAGGCCGAGGAGGCGAAAGCGGCGCGGCTCGAATTGGTCGCCGACTACTACGCCACGCGAAAGCAGTTCCTGCGCGAAAAGCGCGAGGGTCACGAGAAGGTCGTCACCGCGCCTTACAAGCCGCTGCCGCCGGAGCGCCTTTATCTGACGGACGAGGAGTGGTCGGCCGCGCTCGCCAGGCGCGACGCGCGCGACTTCTCGCCGTTCCAGGCGCCGGAGACGACGTCGTCGGTGGACGCTGGCGGCCGCAAGGGTCGCGACTTCGCGCCGGAGCGTGCGCAGGGCCGTGTCAATGTGTTCGAGGCGGCCGCGGCGCATGTGAAGGCGCTGCAGGCACAGAGCAAGCGCATCGTCGTCGCGGCCTGGAGCGAAGGCTCCGCCGAGCGTCTGGGCGGCGTGCTCTCCGATCATGGCTTGCCGGCTATCCGCGCCATCGCCGATTGGAACGAAGTCCGCAAGCTGCATGGCGAGGCGATCGGCGTCGGCGTGCTGGGCCTGGAGCACGGTTTCGAGGCGCCGGACTTCGCCATCATATCCGAGCAGGACATTCTGGGCGACCGCATGGTGCGCTCGCGGCCGCGAAGCAAGCGGGCGCAGAACTTCCTCCAGGAAGCGTCCAGCCTCGCGCCAGGCGATCTGGTCACCCATATCGAGCACGGCGTGGGGCGCTACATCGGCTTGCAGACCATCGACGTGGCCGGCGCGCCGCACGATTGCCTGGAGCTCGTCTATGACGGCGGCAAGCTGTTCCTGCCGGTGGAAAACATCGAACTGTTGACCCGCTATGGCGCCGACGAAGGCACCGCGCAGCTCGACCGCCTGGGCGGGGCCGGCTGGCAGCAGCGCAAAGCCAAGATGAAAGCGCGCGTGCGCGAGATTGCCGCCGAACTCATCCGGATCGCCGCCGCGCGGCAGCTGCGCTCGCTGCCGGCGCTGGAGAGCCCGCAGGGCCTCTACGACGAATTCTGCGCCCGCTTTCCCTATCAGGAGACGGACGATCAGGAGAAAGCCATCGCCGAAACCATCGAGGACCTCGCCAAGGGGCGGCCGATGGATCGCCTGGTCTGCGGCGATGTCGGCTTCGGCAAGACGGAGGTGGCGTTGCGCGCGGCCTTCGTCACAGCGATGTCGGGATTGCAGGTGGCCGTGATCGTGCCCACCACCTTGCTGGCGCGCCAGCACTTCAAGATCTTCAGCGAGCGCTTCGCCGGCTTCCCGGTAAAGATCCGGCAATTGTCGCGTTTCGTGGATGCCAAGGAGGCGAAGGAGACCAAGGCGGCGCTGGCCAAGGGCGATATCGACATCGTCATCGGCACCCATGCGCTGCTGGCCAAGGCAATCGCGTTCAACAATCTCGGCCTGGTGGTGGTGGACGAAGAGCAGCATTTCGGCGTGGCGCACAAGGAGCGCCTGAAGTCGCTGAAGGCGGACGTGCACGTGCTCACGCTGACCGCCACGCCGATCCCGCGAACCCTTCAATTGGCGCTCTCCGGCGTGCGCGACCTGTCGCTGATCGCAACCGCGCCGATCGATCGCCTGGCGGTGCGCACCTTCGTGACGCCGTTCGACTCCCTCGTCGTGCGCGAAGCGCTGCTGCGCGAGCATTATCGCGGCGGACAGAGCTTCTACGTGGTGCCGCGCATCTCCGATCTGCGCGAGACGGAGGAGTTCCTGCGCGACACGGTGCCGGAGGTGAAGTTCGCGGTGGCGCACGGCCAAATGCCAGCGCACGCGCTGGAAGACGTGATGACCGCCTTCTATGACGGCAAGGTGGACGTTCTGGTTTCCACCAATATCGTGGAAAGCGGCCTCGACATCCCCACCGCCAATACGCTGATTGTGCACCGCTCCGACAAGTTTGGCTTGTCGCAGCTCTATCAGCTGCGCGGGCGCATCGGCCGCTCCAAGGCCCGCGCCTACGCCTATCTGACGACGCCGGCCGACCGCAAGCTCACCGAAACCGCCGAGCGGCGCTTACAGGTGCTGCAATCGCTCGACCAGCTGGGCGCCGGCTTCTCAGTGGCGAGCCACGACATGGACATCCGCGGCGCCGGCAATCTCTTGGGCGAGGAGCAATCCGGCCATGTGCGCGAGGTCGGCATCGAGCTCTATCAGGAGATGCTCGAGGAAGCCGTGGCGCAGCTGCGCGCCGGCACCGCCGACAGCGAAGCGCCGGAGCAATGGTCTCCGCAGATCAACATCGGCACTTCGGTGCTGATCCCCGAGGACTACGTCTCAGACCTCAACGTCCGGATGGCGCTCTATCGAAGGTTGGCGGCGCTGGAGGACCGCGCCGACATCGAGCGCTTCGCCGCCGAGCTGATCGACCGCTTCGGGCCGCTGCCCGAGGAGGTGAAGCATCTCTTGGAGATCGTCGCCATCAAGCATCTGTGCCGCGTCGCGTCTGTGGAGAAGATCGAGGCGGGACCCAAGGGCGCCACGCTCACCTTCCGCAACGCCACCTTCCCCAACCCGGCCGCCTTGGTGCGCCTCATCAGCGCGCACCACCACACCATGAAGGTGCGGCCCGACCGGAAGGTGGTGATCGCGCGCGATTGGCCGACGCCGGAGCAACGCCTCAAGGGCGCGCAGGCCCTGCTCGGCCAACTCGCGCAACTGGCGGAAGCAGCTTAGTCAGCGGAATTCGCCACCGGATTTACCCACCGCTTTTTGGCGGAATTCCCGCGCGGATCTATCCACCAACATCGCTGCCGAGCCACAAGATATAGTAGCCAGCCACTCAGAGAGCCCAACAGAGGGGTGGGTTGTTTTGGGAATTATATACTTGACTCCCTCGCCTGCCGGGGCTATATATGGCCCCTGAAGCGAGGGTTCTGCCATGTCGAAGTCCACGATTTCCACCTTCCAACTGTTCGCGATGTTCCCGGACCAAGAGACGGCGAGGGTCTATCTTGAAGGCCGCCTTTGGCCGCACGGCCCCAAGTGCCCGGTTTGTGGCCTTGGCGAGCGTATCACGGCGCGGGCGGGCGGGTACTACCGCTGTAACCAGTGCAAGGAGGATTTCACGGTTCGCACGAACACGATTTTCGAGCGGTCGCACGTTCCCCTTCACAAGTGGATTTACGCCATGTATCTGCTCGTGACGGCGCGCAAGGGCATTTCGTCCATGCAACTCGCGAAGGAAATCGGCATCACGCAAAAGTCCGCGTGGTTTGTCCTTGGCAGGCTTCGCGAGGCTTGCGGAGACGATTTGACTGCCTTGCGCGGCGTGGTGGAAATCGACGAGTGCTACATCGGCGGAAAAGAGAAAAACAAGCACGATGACAAGAGGGCCAACTTGGGCCGTGGCGCCGTCGCCAAAGTGCCGGTTCTCGGGATGCGCGAGAAGGGCGGACGCACAAAGGCCATGCCAGTCCAGAACACCGCTGCGGTGAACTTGGAAAAAGAGATTGTCGCCAATGTGGAAGCCGGTTCGGAAATCCACACTGACGAAGCCGCGTCCTACAGGGGTCTCAGCAAGCTTTCCTACAAACACGAAACCGTTGACCACAAGGCCGGGGAATACGTCCGCCACGGCGTCACCACGAACGGGATCGAAAGCGTTTGGGCCGTCATGCGGCGCGGGCTTCATGGCGTCTACCACCACGCCAGCCCCAAGCATCTGCACCGTTACGTTGACGAGTTCACGTTCCGCTTGAATGAGGGCGACGTGAAGCGCCACACTCTGGAACGGCTGGACAGCTTCATCGAAAAGACCTCGGGCAAGAGGCTCACATACAAGGCGTATATCCAATGAGCGAAACACGCCCTCCGCCGATCTTAGACGCGATTGTTGACCTCGTGCTGGCCTATCGCCCGAAGGCGAAAACCGCAGGCGCGAAAAAGCGAAAGAGCAAAACGAAGAAGTTGAAGCGGAAGGCGAACGGTAAGGCCGCCGGACATTGACGGAAGAAGACGATGCTACGGCAGTTCGACCTACCATTGGAATGCCCCGAACAGCCAAAGAGCGAGCGCGGCGATGGCCGCGCTTGAGAAAAAGCCAGCGGAAACGACGCGCCACTTAACCGTGTGGCGGCTGCGATTCAAAAAGGGAGTAAATAGCGCAAGCCGGGTCATTCTTGAACCGATGTCAGAACGTCTTGCGGACGCGGAATTATTCTTTGCTGGCGTCGTGGTATTTGGAATCGTCTTAGAATTGGCCATTGCGTTTGCCCATCCTTCGTACGAAACGCGATTGGCGCGGTTCGGGCCAATTGTCGCCGATGCGCTTATTGCTCTCGGGCTTGTGTTTGAAATTCTCACCAGCTCCCGGCTTCGAATAATCGAAGGTGAGCTCAGGAGCCGCCTAGAGGTAAGGCTCCGACAAGCATACCAGTGGGCAGCGGAAGCGAATGTTCGGGCCGACAAGGCGGAAGGCCGTCTCGACGATGCCGAACGGGACTTGGATTCCGCATGGAGGACGGCACATTCCGCGCAGGAGCAAGCAGACAGCGCCGAGGCTAGGCTCAGGGATGCAGAGAGTGCCTTGGACTCTCTGTGGAGGGAGGCGGAGGCCGCTCGTGAAAAGGCAGCGTGGGACGCTGATTGGAACAAGGGGCGAGAATAGGTTTCCCGAGTGCCGCTCAGAAACAGAACTGCCAATAATATCGGGGCCAGAAACCAACGTGGCGCGGCCCCACGGGAGTCATCTATATAATTCCCGTTGTTTTCACGGCGAGGCCGTACCCCCCCCCACCTCCCATTTCTCTCTTCCGGAGAGAGGATTCGCGGTAGGCCGGCGAGCCGGTCTTCGAACGCCTGCGTGCGCTAAAACAAAAGTGCGGCCACCAGGACCGCACCGCTCAACCCGCATCTCTCAGGAATGATCGAATCCTACAAAACCAGCGTCACGCTGTCAACCACAGGTAGTGTCTTGCAATGTGAGGCAGTTCGCCGTACACTTCTGCCATGAGCCAGGCAGCAGCAAGACGAACGCAACGAATCGAGGCCCGCATCTCGCCGGCCGCGCTATCGATTGTCAGGCGTGCGGCCGAGATTCAAGGCCGCAGCATCAGCGACTTTGTGGTCGCTGCAGCGCAGGAAGTCGCGGAGCGCACCGTCGAGAAGACGCAAATGATTCAAGTTGCGCTGGCTGACTATGATCGCATCATGGACGTGCTTTCGAAGCCGCCGAAGATCACGCCGGCCTGGAAGCGGGCCGTCAAGGCGCATCGCAGACTCATTCAATCCGACCGGTGAGCTATCGCATCGAGCCACTGGCCGGTCATGACCGCGCCGGTTTTGCCAGCGGTTCGGACGCGCTCGATCGCTATTTCCGCGAGCAGGTGACGCAGGATATTCGCCGCCGCCTGGCAAGATGCTTTGTCGCCGTGGAAAAGGACGCTGAGATCGCAGGCTACTACACGATCTGCGCCACCTCGGTCGCGCCGGAGACGCTGCCACCATCGCGCATGAAAAAACTGCCCAGATATTCATCCATTCCGGCCGTGCTGTTGGGCCGGCTTGCGATTTCCTCGAAGCATCAGGGCAAAGGGTTGGGCGCCGCGCTTGTGGTGGATGCTTGCGAACGGGCCGCGCGTTCCGAACTCGCAGCCTATGCCATGCTCGTCGATGCGATCGATGAATCCGCGGCCCGATTCTACGAGCATCTCGGTTTCGAGCGCTTGAGCGATCCGCACCGCCTGTTCCGGCCCCTTGCCGGTCTTCCGCCCGTTGCGCGACCATGATCGTCACGCCCGCTTGGCGCTGCCTTCGTAGAAATAGGTCATCACGCGGGGGCCGGGGGCGTAACAGAGTTCGAGACGCTCGATCTCGAATCCCGCGCCTTCGATCAGCGTCGTAATGGGGCGGTTGAGATGGCAGCCGCCGAACAGCGTCTTCCACAACGGCGTCAGGCGGTTCTGCCATTTGCCGACGCCCGCATCCGGCGACAGTCCGTGCTCGACGAATTCGAGACGGCCGCCGGGCTTGAGCACGCGGCGCATTTCGGCGAGCGCCGCCGCGGCGTCGGGGATGGTGCACAGAGTCCAGGTGGTGACCACGGTGTCGATGCTGGCATCGTCGAGCGGGATGGCTTCCGCGTAAGCGGGCAGGAACGTCACCGGCATTCGCAGGCCTTCGGTTTTCGCCGCCGCCATGGCGCTCAGCTTGGCATCCGGCTCCAGCGCCAGCACTTCGCGCACGCCGGTGCCGTAGAAGGGCAGGTTGAGGCCGGAGCCGGCGCCGATCTCCAGCACGCGGCCTTCGGCGCGTCCGATGACCTGCCTGCGATTGCGCCGCAGCATCTTGTTGCGCATCGCCAGGTCGCAGACCCTCGGCAGGACGTGGGTTTGGTAGAAGCCCACCGCGCGCTACTTCGCGCTCGCGTCGCGCTGATGCAGGCCGAGGAGATTGCCGTCGGGGTCCTTGATATAGGCCTGCCAGCCCACGTTGGGGATTGCCATCTTGGGGAGCGCCACGCTCGCGCCGGCCGCCAGCGCGTGCTTGAGCGAATCGTCCACCGAGTCGATGCCGACGGAGCAGACGAAGGCGTCGACCGGCGCATCGGGCGCCGGCGCAGGGCCGCGCCGCTTCACCAGCCCGCCATTGATGCCGTCGCCCGTGCCGGTGTCGATCAGCCAGTACTCGCCCGGCATGTAGTTGGTCAGCTTCCAGCCGAACACGCCCGCATAGAACGCCACCAGCTTGTCCGGATCGCTGGCGCGAATCTCGAAATGAATCGGCCGTCCCATAAACCCCTCCCTTGTTGAAAGCGCTAAGCCGTCGCCTTTTCGAACGCCATGATGGTGGCGCTTCCCGCCTGGATGCGTTCGAGCAGCATGGCGCATTCCGGCATCATGCGTTCCATCCAGTAGCGGGCGGAGACCACCTTTGCGTCGTAGAACTCGGCATTGCCGGCGCCGGCCGCCAGCTTCGCTTGCGCCAGCTTGGCCATGCGGGCCCACATCCAGCCTACCACCACGATGCCCATGAGCCGCAGGTAGTCATAGGCGCCGGCGCCGGCATCGTTCGGATTCTGCCGGCCGTTCTGCGCCAGCCACAAGGTCGCCTGCTGCAAGGTGTCGAGGCCCTTCTGCACCGGCTTGACGAATGCGGAAAGCGCCTCGCCGTCGTTCTCCTTCAGCCAGCCGCCGATGGTGGAGAACAGCGCCAGCGGCGCCGCGCCGCCTTTGCGCCCGAGCTTGCGCCCCACCAGGTCCATGGCCTGCACGCCGTTGGCCCCCTCGTAGGTCTGATTGATGCGGCCGTCGCGCACGAATTGCTCCACGCCGTTGTCGCGGATGTAGCCGTGGCCGCCGTAGCATTGCATGGCGAGGTTGGCCGCCTCGAAGCCCATGTCGGTGAAGAAGGCCTTGATCACCGGCGTCAGCAGATCGGCGAGGTAACCGGCTGTCTCCTTTTCGGGCCGCGCGGAATTGGCGATCGCCATGTTCATGGTGGTCCACATGGCGAGCGCGCGGGCGCCTTCCACGAAGGCCCGGCAGTGCAGCAGCATCCGCCGCACGTCGGGATGCACGATCTCCAGATCGGCGGGCTTATCGGGCTCCTTGGGACCGGTCAGCGCGTGACCGACGCGCCGCTCATGCACATAGGCGAGCGCGTTCTGATAGGCGACCTCGCCGATGGCGATGCCCTGCACGCCGACGCCGAGCCGCGCGGCATTCATCATGCCGAACATGCCGGCCATGCCGGCGGCCGCCGAGCGCTTCTCGCCGGGCTGGGGCGGCGTGGGCTTCGGCCCCAACCGCCAGGCGATGGCCTCGTCGAAATTGAGCACGCAGGTGGCCGAGCCCTTGATGCCCATCTTCTTCTCGATGCCGCCCGTCATCACGCCGTTGCGGGCGCCCATCTTGCCGTCTTCGCTCACCAGGAATTTCGGCACCATGAAGAAGTTGACGGTGGAGAGATCGTCCTTGATCTGGCCGTTCTCGTCCGGAATCTTGGCGATCGCCATGTGAATGATGTTGTCGGTCAGATCGTGGTCGCCGCCGGAGATGAAGATCTTGGTTCCGGTCATGCGATAAGTGCCGTCCGGCTGCTCCACTGCGCGCGTCTTCATCAGGCGCAGGTCGGTGCCGCAATTGGGCTCGGTCAGGCACATGGTGCCGCACCATTCCCCCGACACCATCCTGGGAACGATGTGCTCCTTCATCCACGGAGCGCCGGTGGCGTAGAGCGCGCTGTAGGCCGCGCCCGTCAGTCCCGGATACATGGCGAAGGCCTGGTTGGCCGACTGCGCCATCTCCGCGACCGCCATGGTGACGATCATGGGCAGGCCGGAGCCGCCGAATTCCGCCGGTGCGCCGAGCCCGCCCCAGCCCGCGTCGCAATAGGCTTTGTAGGCTTCCTTGAAACCCTTGGGCGTGCGCACCACGCCGTTCTCGAAATGGCAGCCTTCCTCGTCGCCCGACTGGTTGATCGGCTGCAGCACGTCCTCGCAGAACTTGCCGGCATTGGCCAGGATGTCGTCGAGCAGATCGGCGGAGAGATCGGCGAAGCGGGGCAGGTCCGTCTGCTTCTCCATCTCGAACAGTTCGTGGAGCAGGAATTTGTAGTCGTCGACGGGTGCGCGATAGATCGGCATGATGGGACCCTGGCGTTGCGTCAGGCGGATTTACGCTGAACGGCCACAACAATAAAGAACTATGATCGGCCGGTATACGATCTTAGCAACAGACGGCTCAGCGTCTCTCCCCTGACGTGAAGCGGCAACCGGGCACTGGCGTTATTCGCTGATGCTGAAGACAATTCCAGCATCGTGCTTCCCGCCGTAGTAAGTCGTGCCATAGAGATTGCCTTGCCCGTCCGTGATCAACGTTCCGTTCGGAGAATCGCCATCGCTTCCGCCCGCAAACGAGTGCAGAACGGTCAGATTCCCATCGGGCGAAACCTCGAAAACCTCCCCAAGAAGCCGATCCCCGCCTTGAGCGGTCGTACCGTACACGTTGCCTTGTTCGTCTCTGATGAGGTTACCATCCGGATATGCGCCATCGGTGCCGCCCTTGAAGGCGTATAGCGTCGTCAGCACACCATTTGGCGAGAGCGAGAAAACGTTTCCAACGCCAAAATCGCCGCCGTCGATGGTCGTCCCGTAGAGGTTTCCCTCCTGATCCAGGGTTAGGCCAGCTCCCGGGTCCGAGCCATCGCTGCCGCTAAACGCGTAGAGTACAGTTCTACTTCCATCAATCCCGAGCCTGAAGACCGTCCCCCTTTGATGCGCGCCGCCGCTGTGAGTTGTGCCGTATAGATTGCCATTCTCGTCCCTAAGCAGGTCGCCCTCGGGGTCGGCTCCGTCCTCACCACCGGCAAACCGGTAGAGTTGAGTGAATCCGTCCTTATGGACAGCAGATCTGACCGTCCGAAATCTGAAGACCGTGCCGTAACCGAAGCCGCCCCCAGTTGTCGCGCCGTAAAGGTCTCTCGTTGCGTCGATGATCAGGCCGGCGCGCGGATAATCGCCACTGTCAAAGGAATGGATAACAGTCTCGGCTCCGCCGGGCGTGACTTTGAAGATCGTGCCGTAGTTGTAAGCTCCGCCCAACTGAGTCACGCCATAGAGGTTTCCTTGCAAATCCATCGCCAGGCGCCCGCGGGGAATAAGGCCGTCGGGCGCGCCGATGAATGAATACAGCACCGTCTCCGTGCCATCCGGGGCAAGCTTGAACACCGTCCCCAGGTTGCTAGCGCCGCCCGCGATGGTGGTGCCGTAGAGGTTCCCTTGCGAGTCCCTGATCACTGCTGTCGGCGTGCCGCCATCGGCGCCGCCAGTAAAGGTGTAAAGATTGTTCAGCTTGCCGGCGCGCGCCGTGCCGAACGGCATGCTGAGCACCAATGTGCATGCAATTGCCGGAACATGCCGCCGGAAATTCTTCCATCTTAGAAGCACACGGCACTCCAAACTCTAGCCGTTGCCATATTGCCTTAATTGCCGTCCTCGATCCACGTAAAACGCATCAGACGCCTGCCCACGGCATGCAATGCTGGAAACAAGGGAGGCCGACTTTCGCCGGCCCCTCCTGCGCCCTCCAATCAGATCAGGTCGCGCAACACGATCGACACGTCGTTGGTCTTGCCGCCGCGCTTGACCGAAAGCGCCACCGTCGTGCCGGGCGGATCGTTGCGCAGGCGCTGTCGCAGCTCGTAGAGATGGATGCTGCCTGCGGGCTTGCCGTCGACCGCCGTTATGACGTCGCCTTTGGCAAGGCCCGCCTGATCGCCAGGTCCATCCTTGGCGACGTCCACGATCTCGAAGCCGTCGGTCGCTTCGTTGATCCACAGGCCGGAGCGGTCGAAGGTGTCGAGGTCGGCGATCGGCCCCTCGACCGGCTTCAGATAAATGATGCTGTTGGCATAATCCAAGGTCACCACGAAGCGCTTGAGCACGCCCCCGCCGATGTTGTTGGGGAAGGCCTCCGAGGCGCCGGCGCCGCCTTTGTCGGTGCTGATCTGCGTCAGCGGATTGTCGACCGTCACTTGCCCGAGCTTCAGCATGCCGCCGCGGAACACGAAGCTGCGCGAGGGGCCACCCACGCCCCAGCCGGTCAGCGCCTCGGCGCCGCGCCTCACGCCGGCGCGAATGTCGTGTGCGGCCGCAAACGGCCCGGTCAGCATCAGCGCCATCCGGGAACCCGTGTCGATGCCGAAGCGTCCGGGAATGCCGTCATAGGAGCCCAGCACCTCGGGAAACTGATGATAGAGCCGCATCGGCACCGCCGTGCCGGCATCCTTCGGATCGAAGCGGTTGCGGTCGATGAAGGTGATGGTGCGCCGGCCATAGTCGAAGCGGGTGATGAAGCGGGCGAAGAACTCGTAGCCGATCATGCCGGCTTCATGGATGCCTTCCACGCCCGGCGGGCCGAACTGCAGCGTGCTGACCGGCTGGTTCCTGAGCGTGGCGCCGCCCACCGTGATCGTGTCGGCCTTGGCAAGGCCGGTTTGCGCCGTGCCTTCGCCGCCGCCCGTCGAGGTCAGGTGTCCTTCGGCACCGATGTTCAGCGCCTTCGCCGTCTCCGGCGTCAGGATGTCGTGTCCGCCGGTGTCGAAGATGAAGGGCATCGGCTTGCTGCCATTGACCGAGACGTCCGCATAGATGTGATTGTTGATGAGCTGGAACGGTACGGTGGTTTCGGCGGCTCCGCCGGCGATGGCGTAGTCCTTGATCGTCTGCGCCGGTTTGGTGAACACATACGGGCTCTGCGCCACCATGAAACGCGCCTGTACCAGCGTGAGCGTTTGAAGGTTGGCCGCGCCTGAACCATCGTCCACCACGACCTTGCGCGGAACCTGGATGTCTTCGTGTGGCGCGTAGTCCGAATAGGTCGTGGCGATCTTCAGGGTGCCTTGCATCTCGACCGTGCGCGCGAGCAGGTGGGTGTCCGCGTCGAACCAAGCCTCGAGCGGCGTTCCGCCTTTGGGCCGCACGTCGAGCACGTCGAAGGTCCGTCCGTCGACGGTCTTACGCCCCATGCTGTCGATGTGAGCGCCGCCATAGTCCGGACGCCACCACAAATTCTGATCCTGATAGGCTTCGGTGATCGCCAGCGGAATCACGTCGCCCCCCGCCTGGTCGGTCACCGTGCCGGAGGGTTCCCGCTCCCACGCCTTTGCCCCGTCGAAGCCGAAATCTCCGTGCTGCGGGCCGATGGTGTAGCTGTCCACGAAGGCGCCGTGCTTCAAGTCCTGGACCGAGGAGCTCGTCCCCGTGAGCCCCTGGCCGGCATAATCGTAGTTGAGGAAGAGAGACTCCTTCGTATCCCAGGCCGCTCCGCCGATCGCGGCCTTGTTGGCGGCGAGAATCTCGGCAGTTGAGGGCGTGGCAGCGGATACGGGACCGACCGATGCCAATAGGGCAACGGCACTGGCGAACGCGGTGCGGCGCATCGGAACTCCGAAAGTTATGGTGCGGGCAGGCCGAATGGGCCCGCCCGCCCTCATTCTATCTATATCAGATCGCGCAGGGCGACCTTCACGTCCACGGTCTGTCCGCCCCGCTTGACCGCGAGCGTGACGACCGTGCCCGCCGCCTCGTCGCGCAATTGGCGGCGCATCTCGTAGAGCGGGATGGAGCTAGCGGGCTTGCCATCCACCGCCACGATCTCGTCGTCCACCTTGAGGCCCGCGGCTTCCGCCGGCGCGCCCTTGGTGAGGTCGAAGACCTTGTAGCCCGCGTCGCTCCGATTGATCCACATGCCGGCGCGGTCGAACATGTCGAGATCGGCGACGGGACCGGCGACGGGCTTCAGGTACATCGTCGTGTGCTCGTAATCGAGCGTGACGACATAGCGCTTGAGGATGCCGGCGCCGATGTTTCCGGCCAGCGAGGCATCGGTGAACGCGCCACCCTTGTCGGTCGAGATTTCGGAGACGGGCTTGTCGACGACGAACGGGCCCATCTTGAGCGAATCGCCGCGCATGGCGATGGCATGCGACGGACCGCCGATGCCCCAGCCTGTCACGCCGGCGACGTGCTTCACCTTTTCCGCATCCAGGCCATTCGTTTTGGCGAATGGCGCGTTGAGGGTCAGCGATACGCGCGAACCGGTATCGACGGTGAAGCTGCCGGGATGGCCGTTATAGGCGGCCTGGATGGCGATGGTGTTGCCATAAAAGACGAAGGGGATCGCCGTGCCGGCATCTTTGGGATCGAACGTCTTGGGATCGATCAGCGTGATGGTGCTGGCGCCGTAATCGACCACCGTGACGAAGCGGCGGAAGGTCTCAAAGCCCACCATGCCCTGCATCTCGACGCCCTCGACCGGCGACATCTGGTCGAGCGGCGCCACCGGGAACACCTGGTCCTTGATCAGGGCGTCGCCGATCGCCAGCGACTCGACCTTGGTGAGGCCGATATCCATGTGGCCTTCGCCGGCGCCGTTGCCCTGCATGTGGCCCTCGGATTTCAACCCCAGCAGCTTCGCGGTCGTGGGCGTCACCACGTTCACGCCGCCGGTGTCGAAGATGAAAATGAACGGCTTTCCGTTCACCGAGGCCGGCGCGTAGATGTGATTGTTGATGAGCTGGAACGAAACCGTGGTCCTGGCCGCGCCGCCGGCAATGGAAAAATCCGCCACCTTGGTCTGCGGCATGGCGAAAACGGAATCCGGGGGCATCGCGCCGAAGGTCGCCGAGCTGATGGTGAGCGTCTGGTCGTATTTGGCATCGCCGATGCTGACGACGGCCTTGTAAGGCAATTGCGCGCCGTTGACCGCGCGATAGTCGGAAAGCGTGGTGGTCGCCGTCTGCGGCCCCTGCTGCTCGACGATGCGCGCCAGCAGATGGGTCTTGGCGTCGAACCAGGCGTCGAACGCCTTGCCGCCCTTCGGCGTGATGGTCAGTACGTCGTAGCTGGTGCCGGCTTCGCTCTTCTCGCCGTCGGCCACGACGGCCGCGCCGCCGAAGGCCGGCCGCCACCACAGATTGGCGCGGCGGTAGCCTTCATTGATCGCGAGCGGACGCGCATCGCCGCCATCCTGCTGGGTGACGGTGCCGGACGGATCCTTGACCCAGGTATGGCTGCCGTCGAAGCCCTGGGTCTGGGTCGCGGGACCGATGGCCGCGTCGTCAATCCAGCGTCCCCCGGAGAGATCGTCGGTGGAAATCACCTTGCCGGTCATGCCCTGGCCGGAATAGGCATATTCGAGCTTGAGCGCGGCCTTGCCGTCCCAGGCGCTGGCGCCGCTGGCGGCGCGGTTGGCAGCGAGGATGTCGGCGGCGGAGGGCGCGGCGTAAGCCGGCAGTCCGCTGGAAATAGAGGCAATGGCAATGGCGGCGAGAGTCAGGCGCACGGGTCCCTCCGGATTGGTTGGGCCTGACGTGGTCGGCGGAAACTAGCAGGTCAATATGCGTGCCGCACATGGGAGCCATGTTCTCGTCCTCTGTGCGCTGATTCTCACTGCCGTGCCGATACGCGCCGCGACGCCCGATTTCGCCCACGCAGCCTCCGGCCCGCGCCGCATTGTTTCGACCTTTCTCTGCACCGATGAATATGTGTTCCGCCTGGTGCCGCGCTCGCGGATCGCCGCACTCTCCTATCTCGCCGGCGATACTCACCCGGTGGTCTCCACCATCGCGAACAAGGTCGGCGACATTCCGCTGGTGCGCGCCTCGGCTGAAGCGGTGCTGGCGCTGAAGCCCGACCTCGTCATCACCTACGCCGCGACCAATGCGCGGCTGCGCCATCAGCTGTTGGACGCAGGCGTCAAGGTGTTCGAGGTGCCGTGGGCCGCGTCGCTCTCCGACATCCGCAGGATCACGCGGCTGCTCGGCAGCAGGCTCAATGCGCGCGAGCGGGCAGATGCGCTGATCGCGGAGATGAACGCGCGGTTGGTGGCGGCGCATGTGCAGGCGCCCGATCCCCCGGTGCCGACTTTGATCTACGAACCCAACGGCTATGCCACGGCAGGCGGCGTCACCGATGAGATTCTCTCCGCCGCCGGACTGCGCAACGTGGCGGCGGCCTTGAAGCTGACCGCGTCCGGTACGCTTCCCGTGGAATCGGTGCTCGCCTCGGCACCCGAGCTGGTGATCCTGAACGGAGAAAACGAATCGCGGCCCGCGCGAGCCGATCTGGTGCTGCGGCATCCGGCGCTGAAAGCCTTAAAGGCCCGCTCGCTGATTGCGCGCGCCTCGCTGACGCCTTTGCTGTGTCCGGGACCATGGTCTACCGATGTCGCGGGCGAATTCGCCAGGCTCGGCCAAAAGGCGAGGGCGGAAGCGGAATCCCACAACCGCTGAATCCGGCAGCACGCGAAAGAAATGACGCAGAGCGAAACCCTGAAGCGGACTCCAGCGGGCGCGGTTGCTGCGCTGTTTCGCGTTCGCGACGCGCGGGCAGCGGCGCTCACCTGGTCGCTGGCGGCGCTCGCGCTCGTCTTCGGAACGGCGTCGCTGTTGCTCGGACCCTCGCCGTTGACGGCCGGTGACGTGATCGGCGGCCTGTTTGCGCCGCACGGCCTGGCCAGCGTGATCGCGCGCGAGATCCGCTTGCCGCGCGCGGGCCTGGCGCTTGTGGTCGGCGCGGCGCTGGGTGCGAGCGGCGCCGCGCTGCAGGGGCTGTTCCGCAATCCCCTGGCGGAGCCCGGTGTCACCGGCGTCACCTCGGCCGCCGGATTGGGCGCGGTGATCGCGTTCTATTTCGGATTTACCGCGACGAGTCCGCTGCTGCTGCCGGTGTTCGCCATCGCGGGCGCCCTCGCAGCCGCGGGCATACTCTATCTCCTGTCGCGGGCCGGTGCCGGTGCGATCGCGCTGGTGCTGGGCGGCGTCGCCATCGCCAGCCTCGCAACCGCGCTGACCGCGCTGGCGCTGTCGCAATCGCCCAATCCCTACGCCATGAGCGAGATCGTGGTGTGGATGATGGGCGCGCTGAAGGACCGCACGCTCGCCGACCTCGCCTTCGCCGCGCCGTTCGTCGCCGCCGGAATCGTGCTGCTGCTGAGCGCAGCGCGCGGTCTCGACGCCCTGACCTTGGGCGAGGAAGCGGCGCACAGTTTGGGCGTCGACATTTCTTCCATCCGGAGAAGGATCATCGTCGGGGTGGCGCTGGCGACCGGGGCGGCCACGGCGGCGGCGGGCGCCGTCAGCTTCGTGGGCCTTGTGGTCCCCCACCTGCTCCGGCCTTTCTATGGGCATGAGCCGGCACGGCTGATCTGGCCTTCGGCGCTGGGGGCGGCAGCCCTGGTGGCGGCGGCGGACATCGCCGTGCGGCTGATCTCGCCGGACGAAAAGCTCCCCCTTGGGGTGCTCACAGCCCTGCTCGGCGCTCCTTTCTTCATCTGGCTGATCCTGCGGATGCGGACCGAGCGCCGATAATTAAGAAAATTGATTCTGTGCCCTTGCATAATTGATTTTATCTAATATCTTATCGGTGAAATGTATGGATTTGCCATGTCTGCCGAGCCCAAGCCAATCAAAGACTGGCAGGAATTGACCGCCCTGACCCAAGGCCGGCGCCTGGTGGTGGAGCGTGTTCGGCTGGCCGACAGCGCCATTGCCGTCGAGGGCCAGTTCGAGCTGCCCCAGCTCGCCCGCCTTCCGGCCGAAGACCAGGTCTTCGTCGCCGCCTTCCTGAAGAGCCACGGCTCCATCAAGGAGATGGAGCAGGTGTTCGGCGTCAGCTATCCGACGATCAAGGCCCGGCTCAACCGCATCGCCAGCGCGCTCGAATTCGTCGAGACCGATCCCAGCCCGACTCGCGGCGAGATCCTCGAGCGCCTCAAGCGCGGCGAGATCACCGCGCAGGATGCCATTCGCGAACTGGAGGCGCTGTCCTGATGCCGCTCGCTCTCGTTATCCGGATCGATCGATGCGACGGCACCACGTTACGGCTGTGGCTGCCGCTGTTTCTGCTGTGGCTGCTGCTGCTGCCGCTGGCGGCAGTGCTGCTGCCGTTTCTGCTGCTGGCCGCGGCGATCTTCGGCGCGGAGGTTCTGGCGACGTTTGCCGCCATTGCGGCACTGCTCGCCGCCTTGCGCGGCACGCATGTCGAGGTCGTGGGCCGGCATTCCGACGTGTTTGTCCATATCTATTAGGAGACTCCGATGAACGAAAATCGCCGCCAGGTTCTGCAGATGCTTGCGGACGGAAAAATCACCGCCGAGGAGGCCGACCGCCTGATCGCGGCGCTGGAGAAGGAGCAAAGCATGCCCGCCAGCGCGTCTCCGGGCGACGGCGTCAGGCACAAATATCTGCGCGTGCTGATCGAGGCGCAGGACAAGTTCCGCGCGGGCTCGCCGACCAAGGTCAACATCCGCGTGCCGATGCAGCTGTTGCGCGCCGGCGTTCGCCTCAGCAGCCTGATCCCGCCGGAAGCACGCGACCGCGCCAACGCGGCGATGCGCGAGAAAGGCGTGAATTTCGACCTCGGCCAGTTGAAGCCGGAGAATCTCGATGCGCTGCTGGAGCAGCTGAACGACCTCCAGGTCGACATGGACGACGACCGCACCAAGGTGCGAATCTTCTGCGAGTGACCGCAGCCTGCGTGCTACAGCTTTGCCGATGAACGCGCCGCCGCTTTCGTTTGACGGTATCTCCGCCGGCTACCCCGGACGGCCGGTGCTGCACGAAGTGACGGTGGCGTTTGGCGCCGGTGCGGTGACCGGACTGGTGGGGCCCAATGGCGCCGGCAAAACCACGCTGCTGCGTCTCGCGGTGCGCCTCCTTCCGCCAACCGAAGGCGTCGTGCGCGTGCTCGGCCGGCCGTTGGCGGAATGGTCCGGCGAGGCGCTGGCGCGCGCTG
>DATCOJ010000102.1:0-10293 GCA_036564785.1 Rhizomicrobium sp.
GGCTCGACCAGTTCGAGCCGCCGCGCCACGGCAACGGCGCCGCTTCCGCCAGCAGCAGCAGCAGCGCGCGCCCCGCGCGTTCGCTCGATTTTCATGCCACGCCCCATTCCGGCATGAGCATCGGGCGCGATGCTTAACAAATGGTTTACGCGCTGCTGCGCCGGCAACGCTCCGTTAACGGTCGGCCCCGGCGCTTCAGCTCTTGCCGGCGGCCTTCTTGCACTCGTCGGAAAGCTCGTGGATGTCGTATTGGTCGCATTGCGGCAGCAGCGCTTCGGCCTCCGCCTGGCGGCCGGCACCATGCAAAATCTGGATGCGCTTCGGGAGCAGCACCGGGGAATTGTCGAAGCGCGTCAATGCCTGATCCATCAGCGCCTGCGCCTTGGGCCATTCCCGCCGCGCGATGTAGAGATTGGCGAGCCGCGCATAGACCTGCCAGGAGGGCTCCGGTCCGCTGACCGCCCTGGCCAAGGCTGCTTCCGACTGCGCTTGCGACCGGCTCTGCTCGTAATAAAGCGAGGCCACGTATTCGGTGTAGGCGTGATCGGCGGTCGGCGCGCTGACCGCGAGCAGCATCGGCTTCTGCGCCTTTGCCAGATCCGGTTGGCTGCCGCTCAGCGCCGCCCAGGCAGTTTCCGCCTTGGCATAGTGGGCGAGCAGCACGGCCGCCTTGAGTGTCGGACTGCCGCTCCACGGCAGCGGCTTCGGAGGTTTCGGCAGCAGGTGGCGGTATTCGCGAAACTCGTAGTCCGAGAGCAGCTTCTCGCGCACCTTGGCCGGGTGATGGGTGGTGGCTTCGCCTGACATGCTGTCCACCGCATCGTCGAACAGCTTGATCATCTTGTCCCAGGTGAACAACGTGGCGACGTTGAGAGTCGAAAGATCGGGCAGGCCGTTGCTGCCGAACAGATCGACTGCGAACTTGTTCTGCTTCGACCCGCCGCCGTCTTTTTCGGCCGCCTTTGCCGCCGCGACGTCCGATTCCGCCTCGGCTTCCTGTTGGGCGATGTCGTCTAGCACGGCGTTGGCCGCGTCGCTGCTGTAGCCGGCCTTCGCCATCAGGTCGAAGCCGAGCGCATCGGCGGCATCCTCCTGCCCCTTCTTGAACTGCGGCACCAGCACGTTGCTCGACAGCTTGTAGACGTGCTGCGCCAGGTCGAGGCCGCGCTCGAATTCGCTCTTGTTGAAGCCGGCCGAGGAGGCGAGCGAGGGCTGCTGCTCCGACATCTTGTCGACCGCGGCGCCGCTCATCACCGCGTAATATTGCGAGCGGTCGAACCAGTCCGAGCCGTGGTGCCGGTAGATGGCGTGGCTCGCCTCGTGGCCGAGGACGAAAGCGAGTTCGTCTTCGTTGTCCAGTTTCTCCAGCAGCCCCACCGACACCACGACGGTGCCGTCCGGCGTGCAGAAGGCCTCGAATTCCGGCGAGGCGAGAACGCGCACGTCCGGCTGGAAGGTGGCAGGCAGGGTGACGCCGGCCAGCACCCGCAGCAGCACGCCGCGCAGATAGGTGTGCAGCTCCGGCGAGGGCACGAAGCCGTTGTCGCGCGCCCGGATGATGCTGAGCGCGCGGGGCCGGTAGGCGAGAATGTCGGCATAGTCCGAGGCCGGCTTCAAGAGCTCGATCGCCTTGCCGTTGTCGGGATAGCCGGTGTCGCTGCTGCTGTCGAACAGGCTTGCCGCGGCCGCGCCGGCAAGGCTGGCGCACAGAGCAAGAGCAAGACCAAGTGGCAAGATCGTTCGCTTCATGACCGTGCCTTCGGCGCTGAATCGGGGGGACAGCTTTGAGCGGTCTTCTTCTTTTTCTTCTTGTCGTCGACGAGACCGTAGGAGCCAGCCATCACGCTTTGCTCCTCGCTGGTGTCCAGCTGCGGCGCGCAGGGTCGCGCCGAGCCGACGGATGCTTCCACGTCCCTCTTGCGCACCCAGTAGTATTTCCCTTGGTATTTTATCCGGAACAGGAACAGCTCGTTCCCTTGTTCGATGGGAGTACACGGCGGAAAGTCTTCCCGCTTCAACGACATCGGCTTTCGCTCGGCATCGTCCGAATACAAATCGATCTCCGGTTCCTTCACCGACACGATGACATTTGCTTCCGCGCATTGCGCCGCCGCGCCTGTACTGACTGCAAAGGGAACCAGAAGGCCAGCAGCAACGAAAAAGTACCTCACGTTTTCCTCCGCTTCTCCGCTTCTCAGGTTTTTTTCGGTCGGCGACAAACTCGTTGCAGGAAGAACCATGAATAGCCTGCAACGATGAGCACCGGAAACATTTCCGCGGCAAGAAATAGGGCGTTCACTCCAGCCGCAATCGACAGGCGAAGACAAATCGTGATGATGAGTACGACGATGAACCACGCCGCCAACGTGAGAATCCACCAGGGCTCGAACAAGGATCGCAATTCCTCCCTCAGATAGCGTTGCTCGGCGGGGATATCTGAGATCTCTGCCGGCCTCTTACGCCCCAGATACGAAACGAAGAGCGCAGCAAGAGCCGCGAGAACAGGGACGGACAGCAGGAGTTCAAGGCTCCTCTCATCCAGCCCGGCGAATTCATTGACATAGGGGCGACCATCCAAGGTTATGAGGTTATCGAGGGCCATGGCATGGATGAAGACGCCGGGCATTTGGCTTGCGACTGGAGTCTCGAAGACATCTCCCAAGCCGCGAATCGATGCCCCATAGAAGACCACGCGATCGCGAAGCGCCCTTTTGTCGGTCAGTGCGGTGGCGGGCAGGACGGAATGATAGTAGCAGTTCGGAAGCGATGCCGCCGGCCGGTAGAGGATGCCCCGGAAGCTGGCGCCGAACCTTTGTAAGGCATTGCGCGGCTGGCAGCTCAGTCCGAGCATCCCCCATACCAGCTCCAGACGCGCTTTATCGGTCCCGTTGGAGTTTGGAGAGCACATCGGTGACGATCCGCCCACGATGTCGCAATAAACCTGGAGCGCGAGTGAAGCACATCGCCTTGGAGTCTTGCGGAGGACCCGGCCGGTATCGAAGCAATGCTCGGTATAAATGGGATACTCGCTCACCATTCCGTCGCGCTGGACGACTTGGCCGCTGACCAGCCTGCTGTCGCTTTGGGCAATTTGCGGCAGAATTCCCCTCTCCGGCTGATGAGAATAGTCGGCGCCCAGGATATAGATCGGTATCCCGTATCTCTTCAGCTTGCCGTTCACGGGGCAATTCGTGTTTTTGTAACGATTGATCACGTCAACCAATTTCGTCACGGTGGAGTCCTTGCCGTGAAGTAAGAGGATGTCTACCACCACGGCGCGCGGACAGGCCCGCCGCAGATCATCGAGAGCCTGCGCGTGTGTCTGATAATCCACGGGCCATTCGGCTTGCCCGTTGGGCCACATTTGATCGTAGTAGAGCGCCACAGAGATGTGCTTTTGGCCCTCGTCGCCGTACAGAACTTCGGCGATCAAGTTGGCCAGGTTTCGAGCATACCGGTCGCCAAAAGCATGAAGCCGCATCGGATCTATGTAGATTTCAACCGCGGCGGCCAAGAGCAACATCGCGAAGATCCAGAGGGTGCGCGGCAGCGTTTGAGGCAGCCGGACACGCGACCGAACCGCATCCGCGGCATTGCGAAAGCGCCGCCCAGGGGCGGTCCCGCGATTGCTATGCGAATTCCCCACGCTCGGCACCCCGCCCCGGCAAAACCTTCGTTAGCACAATCGAAGTAATCGGGGAAGCCTCTATTGAAGATTGAATTTCTCCGATAGTATTGCTCAAACGTCTCCACAGGAGGCACTCTCATGCGCGAATTCTTGAAATCTTCCGTATTCCAAACTTCATTTCTCTGCGCGAGCCTCATTCTTGCCGGCGTGGCTGCGGTTGTCGCCGAAAAGGCCGACGCGCCGCCGACCGCAGCGCAACGCGCGGACGTGGGCCCCATCGCCTTCACCGGCCATGGGGGCATCTTCGATGCAAGCGGCCGACAGATCGTGCCGACGCCCGCCTTCGTGCGGCTGGCGCAGGACACCTATCGAAAGATTCTCATGGCCCAGCTCGACACGAAGCAGCGCGCGGCATTTACGGCCGTTGAGAGGTCGCTGCTTTCGGGACTGAAGCTCGACACCCAGTCGCAGCTCGTCGCGGACAACTATCTCGTCGACTGGTTGGCGCTCACCGTGGCGACGCCGCAGAGCGGAAGTATCCGCGGCTTCAACGGCGTGCTCAGGCTCAACATGCACGCGGCGCTGCCGGAGAAGACGTTCAATCTGCGCGAATCGGCCAAACGATTCCAGCTGAACGATGCGCTTCGGTCGCGGATCAACGCCGCGCTGAAGGCCTGGCCAAAGCCGCCGAAGGTGTTCTTTCTATCGACGTCGACCGACGGGCCCGGCTACCGCGCCGAATGTGCCGCCAACGGCGTGCCCATTCCTCCCGACATCGGAACGCCCGACACCACGACGGACAACACGGTCGGCTGGAAGAGCCGCGGCATGATCCCGCGCGACGAGCTGTTTATCGTCAGAGGTATCGATGCCGAGGTGATGACCTATCACAGCACGTCGCCGGAAGGCATGTGTGTGGCGTTGCCGCGCTACGACAGCGCCGACAACATCGTGCAGCTCGACGGCATCATCTGCATGGGCAAGGTTAGCAAGAAGGTCTGCTTCTGGGACAATGAGAAACTCGGCACGGTCAACACCTTCCCGCTCTACAGCAGCGGCACCACACGCACCATCGTGCCTTTCACCTCGTTCGGCGGAGGTTCGGAGATCGCCAAGGTCAATGGCGGCAATGGCGGCCAGTGCAGTGCCTGCCATGCTGGCGAGAACCCCTATATCGTGCATGGCGCGGCACTCTACAGCATGTCTGCTGCGGGACTGCCGACCATGCCCGACGACTGGCACGACCCCATCGTGCCAGTGGACACGCCTGCCTGGCCGCAAAATCCTGGGCCGATGAATTCACCGGGCTCCTGCAACGGCTGCCACGGCATATGGAACGCGCGTCAATATGCGGGGCGCCTGCCGCATATATCGAACGCCCTGTTCGATGGCATCCTCGGCGGTACCTACTGCAACGCCGTGCTAAAGCCCGCGCTGGGCGCGCTCGATCCATCGGGTGGCCCGGTGCCGAAGCCGACCATGCCGCTCGGCATCCCCGGCTCTGCAACATGCACGCCGGGCATCGCGAGCACCAATGTGAACTATCGCGCCTGCGGCGCCTCGCACACCGCGACCTGCTCGCCGGCCGGAACAGCGGGAACACCTAGTGAGGTGCGTTGCACGCCCGATGCCGCCACGTTGATCGGACTGTGCGGCACGGCGCCGGCGGCCGACGCCTCGTCACGCGGCGATCCTCACCTGACGACCTTCAACGGCACCTACTACGACTTCCAGAGCGCAGGCGAGTTCACGGCGCTGCGCCATTTCGACGGCATGGAAGTTCAAACGCGCCAATCGCCGGTGGCGACGGCCGTGGTGCCAGTGACGAGCGATTATACGGGACTGGCAAGCTGCGTCAGCCTCAACACCGCCTTCGCAGCGCGTGTGGGCCCGCGTCGCGTCACTTATGAGCCGGATCCCGGTCGGGAGGGTCAGCCCGGCAGCATGGTGGTGCGAATCGACGGTCGCGTGGTGACGGTGCCCGCAGGCGGACTGAACCTCGGCGGCGGCGGGCGCATCGTCAATGCGGCGACGGGGACGGGCATCGAGATATTCTTCCCCAACGGCACGGATCTGATCGTGACCTCCAACTACTGGCCGCCGCACAACGCTTGGTATCTCAATGTCGACGTGGTGCGTACGGTGGCGCGTGACGGCACCATGGGCACTACGCTGCCGGGCAGCTGGCTGCCCCTGCTGGCCGACGGCACGGCGCTCGGCGACAAGCCTGCCAGCCTTCATGCACGCTGGGTGGACCTCAACGTGAGGCTCGCCAATTCTTGGCGCGTGACCAACGCGACAAGCTTGTTCGACTACGCGCCCGGCGTCTCGACGGCGACATACACGAACAGGAACTGGCCGGTGGAGAATCCGGTCGACTGCAAAGTGGCGGGCCAGGCGCCGGTCAAGCCGATGGATCCCAAGAAGGCCGAAAGCTATTGCGGCAAGATCGCCGATAGGGTGCGCCATGCTCAATGCGTGTTCGACGTGACCTACATGGGCGATCCGGTTTTTGCGCGCGGCTATATGGTCTCGCAGGCGGTGAATCCGGGCCGCACGCGCGCGCCGCGCTGAAGCGCGGCGCCGCGTCCGCCGGGGGTTCGCTCGATCTTCATGCCACGCCCCTTGGCCCGCCCGGCTAGCTTTTTCCCGCCGCCTTTTTGCAGGCGTCGGTCAGCGCGTCGATGTCGTAGCCCTTGCATTGCGGCAGCAGCGCTTCGGCATCCGCCTGGCGGCCGGCACCACGCAGGATCTGGATGCGCTTGGGGAGCAGCACCGGCGAATTGTCGAAGCGCGTCAATGCCTGATCCATCAGCGCCTGCGCTTTCGGATAGTCGCCGCGCGCGACATAGATATCGGCCAGACGCGAATAGACTTCCCAGGACGGCTCGGGCCCGTTCACGGCCTTCACCAGCGCCGCTTCGGAGAGTGCCGCCTGACGGTCGAGCTCGTAATACTCGGCCGCGACGAATTCGGTATAGGCGTGATCGGCCGTCGGCGACGTCGTCGAGGTCGAGATATAGGTTGCCGCCGTCGACGCTGTGCCCTGGCTCGCATCGGCGATATAGGCGGCCGCGTTCTCCGCCGAGCTGTAGTGGAGGAGCAGCGCCGTCAGCTGCGGCTTTACCGGCGAAGCGCTGTCCGGACTCCACGCCAGCGGCGTCGGATTGGCCAGGGGAAGCTCGCGATATTCGCGGAAGGCGTAGGCGCTCAGCAGGTCTTCGCGCTCCTTCGCCGGATGATGCGAGGTGGCGTCGTCCGCCATGTTGTCGACGGCCGTGTCGAAGGCGAAGATGGCGAGATCGGTCAGCTGATCGGTGCTCGGCCGTCCGCCGCTCGCCACCGTGCTGAGCACGCTCAAGCCGGCGCCGAAACTGCCGAGCCCGCCAAGCAGGCCGTTGCTCTTCTGCGGATCTTCCGACGCCTTCTTGGTCGCGGCGCGCGCCTCGCGGGCGGCTTCGGCGGCTTCCGCTTCCTGCTCCGCAAGCTTGTCCATCACCGAGAGTGCGGCTTCCGGGTCGTAGCCCGCCTTGACCATCAGATCGAAGCCGAGCGCGTCGGCGGCGTCTTCCTGGCCGCGCTCCATCTGCGGCATCAGCACGTTGGCGCTGAGCTTGGCGAGATGCCGGGCCACGTCGAGCCCGCGCATGACGTTGTTGCCGGCCGAGCCGCCGATCGACACGGCGGCGGATTTCGCGATCAGGTCGACGGCGCTCCCGTTCACCACCGCGTAGTATTGGGCCTTCTTGTACCAATCGCGGACCTCGTGGCGGTAAATGGCGTGGCTCACTTCGTGGCCCAGCACGAAGGCGAGTTCGTCCTCGTTTTCGAGCTGCTCGAGCAGCCCGACGGTGAGGATCAGGGTGCCGTCCGGCGTGCATTCGCCGGTGAATTCCGGCGCCGCCAGGATGCGCACGTCCGGATGGAATGAGGGCGGCAGCGTGACATGGGCGAGCAGCTTGGCCAGCACGCCGCGCGCATAATCGTGCAGCTGCGGCGAGGGTACGAAGCCCTGCGCGCGCGAGCGGATGATGCCGAGCGCGCGCGGCCGGCCGGCCAGCACGTCGCTGTAATCGGTCGAGGGACTCAGCTGTTCGATGGCCTTGCCGCTTCCGGGATAGCCGTCGCCCTGGCTCGCCTGGGCGGCCGTCGCACAACCGAGAATTCCGCATGCCGCGACAGCGGCGAGACCGTTACGCAGACCACGCATCACTGCGCTCCTTTGGCTTTCGGGCAGCCTTCGCCGAGCCCGCGGGTCGATCCGACTTTCTGCTCGTTGCTGCCCATCGCCAGATTGCGGCAGACGGCGGGAAGCTTTCCGGCGAAGCGGTATTTCACCATGTAGGGCGGCACCCAGTATTGCGTGCCGTTGAGATTGACCCGCAGCATGAAGTTCGGCGCCCGTCCGGTGATCGGCGTGCAGGCCGGGAACTTCGAGTCCTCGAGCGTCATCACCTTCTTGCCCGAGGCCCCATCATAGAGATCGATTTCCGGCGTGCGCGCGGCGATGACCACGTCACCCGCGGCACCGCTGCAATCCTCTGCCGCCGCGGCTGCGGCCGGCAGCAACAGCAGAACAACACACGCGACGATTCCACGCCCCAACCCGCTCATGCCGCCCGCTCCTCTTCGCGGTGGGAAACCCCGCCCGCCACATGATGCATGTATGCCCAGACCGAATCCGGCGCGCCCACCAGAAGCAGCGCCGCCAGCTCGACGGAGACGAACACCACCTCGACCCAGTTCGCAACCGAAAGTCCCGCCGCGCGGGTCAGCACCAATCCGACCCCGAGCGCCAGCGCGAAGGCGATATAATGCCACACTTTCTCGATCGCTTTCTCCAAAAAATATTCGAAGGTGGCGCTGCGCTCGCGGGCGGGCCTGGCGGCTCGGCGCCGTTTCCGGCGCAGGCCGCCCCAGTGGAACCACGACAGGATCAGGATCACGGGGATGACCGCGACGATTTGCACCAGGTTGCCGTCCACCGGTCCGCCGCCGAGCGAAATTGCGTTTTGATAAGGCCGGCCGTGCAGGGTGATAAGGTTGTCCATCGCCATGGCGTGCACGAACACGCCGGGCAGCAGGTCGTTGACGGGGGTGTAGGTGCGGTCCTGCGCGGCCTGCAGCGCGCCGCCGTAGAAGATGACGCGGTCCGTCGCCTCCTTCACCACGTCCTTGTCGTCCGGATTGATTTGCAGCTGGACGACGGGGAACTCGGCGGTATAGGGGCAGGGGCTCTTCACCGCGCTGGTGTTGAAGAAGGCGAGATACCAGCGGCGCGCGAGGCTCATCTCCTCGAAACAGGAGCGCTGCTCGCCGCCGCCAACGGTGCGGGTGATCCAGCGGTTTTCCGGCGCGGTGCGCGTGCCCCACACCAGTTCCATCATGTCGTTGACATGGGCAAGCGGGTAGCGCTTGCCGTAGAGATCGCGGAACACACGCAGCGCCAGCGATGGGCAAGTGCCGTCCGCATCCGGTTTCTGGTTGAAGCACCGGCCGGTCGCGTTGTACTGGCGCGCCACGCCGGCATTGATGGGAATCGTCGGATCGAGGATGGGCACGCCGGTGGCCGCCAGCTCGGGGCGCAACGCGTTCTCGCCATAGGGCAGGTCGATGCCGCCTTCGAAGTAGAGCGGAATGCCCGCCTTCTTATAGCGGCCGATCTCCTCGACCAGGTCCTTCAGCGTGTCGTCGGGCCGCGAATCCACGAACAGGAAGTCGACCACCACCGCCTTGGGCTTGTATTGCAGCAGGGCGTCGAGCGTGCGCGCGTGGTCGCCGTATTTCCACGGCCAGGGCCGCTGCAGGGTGTGCAGCGTGCCCTCGTCGATGATGGCGACCGAGACTGCGTCGCGGCCTTCGGTGCCGTAGAAATAGGGACCGGTGATCAGCAGGTCGGAGACGTCCTGCGAATAGCGCTGCACCAGGTCGCTGAAGCCGAAGGGATTCATCCAGATCTGGAAGCTGGCGAAGCCGAGCAGCACGGCCACGATGAACCAGTAGGGCACGCCCGGCTTGAGCGCTTCCATATGGTCCTTGTTGGGCCGCCGCGCGCGCTCGATGACGCGCCCGACCTTGCCGCGCTGCCGCACTTGAGACGACGTCATGACCCCGCCCTCGACGCAGCCAGGCTACACGCCCGCGCCGCCGCACGAAAGCGTCAGCGGCTGAACTTCTCGCTGAGCACGATGGAGGACACCGTGCGCGCCACGCCATGCGCCCGGCCGATGCGGTCGAGGCTCCCATCCATGCGGGCCGGCGTGTCGGCTTCCACCACCGCCATCATGTCGAAGGCGCCGGACACCGCGGAGAGCGAGCGCACTTCCGTCATCCGCTTCAGTTCCGCCGCCACGCGCTCGGCCTGCTTGGGGTCGGCCGCGATCATCACGATGGCGGTGAGCCGCTTGCTCTCGGCCTCCTCGGAGAGCCGCACCGTATAACCCTTGATGGCGCCTTCGCGCTCCAGCCGCGCGATGCGCTCCTGCACGGTGGAGCGCGCCAGCCCCAGCTTGCGGGCGAGCGACGCCGTGGGCTCGCGCGCATTGGCCTTGAGGAGGGCGATGAGTTTGGCGTCGGTGTCTCTCACTGGAGCGCCCCCCTTCCGTCGCGACTTCGCGCTCGCGCGCTCGTCGCGCCACCTTCCCCCACGAGGGGGGAAGGAGAAG
>DATCOJ010000103.1:0-1660 GCA_036564785.1 Rhizomicrobium sp.
GCGCTGGACGCCGCCGCCGACGTTGCGCTCGGAGCCGCCGTGGATGCGGCAGACGGAACCGTTGGCGCGGGCGTTACAGCAGGAACCGGATCGGCGCGCTGGACCGGGGTGGCGCTGCTGCCGGTTTCCTCCGGCGGTTCAACCTTGGCGGCCGCGGAGCTTCCCCCGCCGGAAGCCTCAGCAGCGGGTTTGCCGCTCTCGTCGCTCGCGGATCCGCCGGCGGGCTTTTCCTGCTTTGCCGGCTCAGTCTTCGCGGACTGGTCCTTGGCCGCATCGGTTTTGGCCGCATCGGTCTTGCCGGGCTGAGATGTGGCGTCCTCGGATTTGGCGGCATCTGATTTGCCGGCCTCGGGCGCGGCCGCACCCATGCCGGGCTCTTCGTCGATGACCGGGCTACCCCGCTTGCCTGGCCGGTGCCGGGCCTTGCGTCCACCGCGGCCGCGCTGGTTGGCTTGCTGAGCCGTGCCGCCCTGGGCTTCCGCGGGCTTCGCGGCGTCAGGACCCTCGCCGGGCCGCTCCAGCCGCCTGGCGTTGCGGCTGCGCTGTCGCGGCTCGGCCTGCGAGGAAAGCCGATCGGCATCCGGCCTGGCGGCCTGAGGCGGTTCGGCAGCCTCGCGCGACGGGCTGATTCGGCGACCGTGCCGGTCGACCTGTTCAGGCTCGCCGCCGGACCGTGCTTCCGATTTGGCGCCTTTGTCCGGCCTCGGTTGGCCGCCGCCATAGCGCGTGTCGGCCGCCCCATTGGAGATCAGATAGCTGCTGAGCAGCGAGGCCATGCCGCTGCTGGTCGTGTAATGCTCACGCAGGAACCCCGGCAGCGATCCCGGAGCAATGGTCTTCAAAAGCCCGCGCGGGCTCTTGTGGCAGGCGGTGCAGGCCCCTGCGAAAATCTGGGAAGGGCTTTTGCCAGCTTCGAGATTTTGCGCGTGCGCCGGGGCCGCCGCGAAACAGCCGATCAGAAGCATCACCGTCGCTAAACTGAGCGCTCGGCTCAACATTCTCTTGGTTCTCCAGATGTGGAAATCGCTCCAGCCTCCTGATCCGGCGGCGGCGGCGGTCACCTTTTAGCCGATTGTGCCGCGAATGGAAGCAGGCAGATGACGCAATGGCGTGAACATGACATTTCCGAATATCCGCTTTGTGGACAACGCACTAGCGTACGGGGAACGGCATGAATATGATCTGATCAAGGCGCCTGGAACCATTCCGTCCTGTGGGCGCCAGGATGGAGACTGGCACCTCACCCCGCGGGATCGCTTTTTTGGTGATTTCCATGGATCGTTTGCTGCGTTATTTCCTCGACCAATTCATCCGCCGCGGCTCGATGACGTTCACGACCGCGAGCGGCGCGCACTTTACGTGTGGCAACGGCACCGGCGAACCGGTCGCTGCGCGCTTCCTGACTGTCGACGCCGAACGCCGGATCTTGCTCAACCCCGAACTGGCGCTGGGCGAGGCCTATATGGACGGCACGTTCGTGGTCGAACATGGCTCGATCGCGGACGCGCTTGCGATCCTGATGGGCCAGCCTGAAATATTGCCGCGCTGGGCCAAACTGCAATGGTGGCTGCGCTACCTGGTCCGGCATGCCCAGCAATTCAATCCGCGGCCCCGTGCCAGGAACAACGTCGCGCGCCATTACGATCTCGACGGACGGCTC
>DATCOJ010000104.1:0-14311 GCA_036564785.1 Rhizomicrobium sp.
GGCAAGATGCTGCACGACCAGCATCCCGACCATTCCTATGTCGATCTCAACCGCGCCGGCGTCGCCTTGATGGAGATCGTCACCAAGCCGCACATGCGCTCGAGCGAGGAGGCTGCAGCGTTTCTCCGCAAGCTGCGCGCCATCGTGCGCTATCTCGGCACCTGCGACGGCAACATGGACGAAGGCTCCATGCGGGCGGACGTGAACGTCTCGGTGTGCCGCGAGGGCGGCTACGAGCGCTTTCGTGCAACCGGGGACTTCGCGCATCTGGGTACACGCTGCGAAATCAAGAACGTGAACTCCATGCGCTTCATTGCGCAGGCGGTGGAATTCGAGGCGCGCCGGCAGGTCGACATCCTCGAAGGCGGCGGCACGATCAAGCAGGAGACCCGCCTCTTCGATTCGCGTGCCGGCGAGACCCGCTCGATGCGGTCCAAGGAGGAGGCGCACGACTACCGCTATTTCCCAGATCCCGATCTGCTGCCGCTGGAACTCGAGCAGGACTGGATCGACAAGATCGCCCGTTCGCTGCCGGAGCTGCCGGACGAAAAGAAGGCCCGCCTCATGAAGGCTGGTCTTTCGGCCTACGACGCGGCGGTCCTGGTGGCGGAGAAAGAGACGGCGGACTACTTCGAGGCCATGGTGGCGGAGGGCGCCGAGGCCAAGGCCGCCGCCAACTGGCTGAACAACGAGTATTTTGGCCGCCTCAACAAGGCGGGACTCACGGTCGCCACCGGGCCGGTCTCCGCTTCCGCCAACAGCGCCATCGTGCAGATGGTTCAGGCCGACACCATCTCGGGAAAGATGGCCAAGGATCTTCTCGACATCGTGTGGAGCGAGCGCGAGGACCCGCGCAAGATCGTCGAGGAGCGCGGCTTGCGTCAGGTGACCGATACATCCGCAATCGAAGCGGCGGTCGATGCGGTGATCGCAGCCAACCCTGCGAAGGTCGAAGAAGTGAAAGCGAAACCGAAATTGGCGGGATGGTTCGTCGGTCAGGTGATGAAAGCGACGGGCGGAAAAGCGAATCCGCAAACCGTCAACGCCATCCTGAACGCGCGTCTTGGAATCGGCGGCGAGGAGTGATTCGCACATTTTCAAGCCGTTGACGGGGCAGGCGGATTGTTGCAGGAATATTGATCCGCCTACGGATGAAGTTCTGAAACGCAATGAAAATAAGGGTTTTGCGGTGTCGTGCAAAAACGCGCCCGCTTGCCGCCTGACCAGCTATTGCATCGTTAACGGGAATTCCTCCATATTCTCAACGTTTTGGGGGGTGCGAGTCGCACGGCCCGAAAACGCTAGAGGAGTCGTTTGACATGCCAATGACTGCAAAGAAGAAAAGGAAGGGCGCAAAGCGGAAGTCGACGCGGAAGGCGGCGGCCGGTCGCAAACCGGCGCGCAAGACGAGCCGCAAGGGCGCAAAGAGAAAGTCGGCGAAGCGGAAGACCCGCCGCGCGAAAGCTGCTCCCGCGATGTAATCGCGGGATGGCAAAGGCAAAGACCGCGGCTGTTCGGACTGGGCGCAAGCGCACGGCCGGTGCAGCCGCGGTCAAGCCCAACAACAAGAAATCTGCCGTCAAATCGTCACCGCGCGTTGCGGCCAAATCCGCCACCGCCCGGCGTTCCTCCAAACCCCGTCCCATCCAGCTCTACTACTGGCCGACGCCCAACGGCTGGAAGATCAGCATCATGCTGGAGGAGTGCGGGCTCCCCTACGAGATGAAGCCCGTTGCCATCGGCAAGGGCGAGCAGTTCAAGCCGGAATTTCTCCGGATTTCCCCCAACAACCGTATTCCGGCGATTGTCGATCCGAACGGCCCCGGCGGCCGCCTCGTTTCGGTCTTCGAATCCGGCGCCATCCTGCAATATCTCGGGCGCAAGACCGGCAAGTTCTATCCCGCCGACGAGCGCAAGCGCGTCGCCGTCGAGGAATGGCTGTTCTGGCAGATGGCCGGGCTCGGCCCCATGGCAGGACAGGCCGGGCACTTTCTCAACTACGCCAAAGAAGGCAACGACTACGCGGTGAAGCGCTACACCGACGAGGTCCATCGCCTGTTCGGCGTGATGAACAGACAGCTCACGGGCCGCAAGTTCCTCGCCGGCGCCTATTCCATCGCCGACATGGCGTGCATCGGCTGGGTGCTGGCCGGCATTCGCGCCGGCACCAATATCGACGAGTTCCCCGATCTGAAAGCGTGGGTGGCGCGGCTGCGGGCGCGTCCGGCGGTGGAGCGCGGGCTGGCGCTGGGCCGCGAACTGCGCCAGGCGCAGGCGAGCGACCCCAAGGCGCAGGAAGAGGCGCGGAAAATCCTGTTCGGCCAGCGGGCGCGCGCGTAGCGGGCCCACGCCGAAATTCGGCCAAATAGCGTTTAAGCGCGTTAACCGCCTCTTAGCTTCTTTGCCATCACGATCCCTATCGGGGCAGGGATGGTCCCGCGCCCGAAAGAGGTGGATCGGCCGCTCAGCGGCCGGCAAGGGGGATGGCGATGGCGTGCATCGATATCGACGCGCTGACGCAATATGAAAGCGATGCCAGGAAGGGCCGCGCCGACGCGCTGTACAACCTGGGTCTCGCCTATTCGACCGGACAGGGTGTCACCGTCGACTACGTGGCGGCGCACAAATGGTTCAATCTCGCCGCCATGCGGGGCAGCGAGATCGCCAAGAACTGGCGGGCGCAGATCTCGCGTGAGATGAGCACCAGCCAGATCGCCGAGGCCCAGCGCATGGCGCGCGAGTGGCTCTCGCTCTTCCGGGTTACGGTCTGAGAAAATCGACCGGGTTCGCGAATCCGAGGCCTCTCCTACTCCCCGGCGCGTGAGGGCCGCGGCGCAGGATAGGGACCGTCATTCTCCGAGCGGATCGAGGCTGGAACAGTCGGCAGCGGCTTCACGTCGGGCTGCCGCGGGCGATAGACATCGGCCAAGATTCGCAGGGGCTCATCGTGGCCGGAGAGCCGGTTGCGGTAGACCTGAGTGTTTTCCAGCACCCGCTGCACGTAATTGCGTGTCTCGCTGAAGGGAATTTCCTCGATCCAATCGATGGGATTGACCGTCGGGCTGCGCGGATCGCCATAGGTGTCGAGCCACTTGTTCACATTGGCCTTGCCGGCGTTGTAGGCCGCGGCCGCCAGAATGTAGGAGCCGCCGTAGGTCGTCAGGTCCTCGGACAATTCCGTCATGCCGAGCTGCATGTTGTAAGTCGTGTCGGCGATGAGGTCGTTCGGCCTGTAGGTGAGGCCGGCCATGTCCGCGGCGCGCTTCGCCGAGGACGGCATGAGCTGCATGATGCCGCGCGCCCCTGGTCCGCTGACCGCGCTGGGATCGAACTCCGTCTCTTGGCGGATGATGCCGAGCACATAGGCCGGCTCCGGCGCGACTCCGGGTCCCGCATAGGCCGGCACGGAAATCACCGGATGCAGATAGGCGAAAAAATTGGCACCGGCATAGCTCGCCGTCTTGGCCACCCGCAGCGCCACGTCGCGGAACCCCATTTCCACCAGGTCGGACGCCATGGCCTTCAGATAGCGGGGAT
This sequence comes from Rhizomicrobium sp., assembly GCA_036564785.1. GTDB lineage: Bacteria > Pseudomonadota > Alphaproteobacteria > Micropepsales > Micropepsaceae > Rhizomicrobium. The sequence goes on from DATCOJ010000104.1 coordinate 3,538, forward strand.
CGCTGTGCGTCTCCGCTTCGTGGACGGCGAAGGCGCGCAGCAGGCTCACCATGCCCAGGTCGCCCAGCACCCGCATGGCACGGGTGGTGTCGCGCCGCTCATACTCGCCCTTGACGGCGGCGGCGTCGGCAGGCGCATCGCTCAGATGCAGGTGCGGCGTGGAGTCGATCTTGGCGAGTGCGAGCTGGCCGTAAAATGTCTCCGGCGCCTGCGCGGCCAGCCGGTATTCCTGCGCGGCTTGCGCGACCTCGCCTGCCGCTTCGCTCGCCCGGCCCTCCCAATAATAGCCTCGTGCCTTGCTGATCGGCCGGCCCACGCCTTTCGCTAGGTTCTGAAAATGGGTGTGCGCGCCGCGCGGGTTGTTGAGAAAGCGCAGGTCCAGCCAGCCGGCCATGAATTCCGCTTCGGCGAATTCGTTGCCGGAGGAAAGTCCGCTGTTGGACACCACGCCATAGGCGGTGGCGTAGCTCTTGTTCTGCAGTGCCTGCCGGGCTGCCAGATTGAGCTCATTCCACCACTTGCCGGGATTGATCTGCGCCATCTGCCGGGTCGGCGCGCGCGACAGCAGCGGTGGAATGGCATCGACCGCGTTCTGCTGGCGCAGCAGTCTGGCGCGATCGAAGATCAATCCCGGATCGTCCTGCTGCGAGGGCGATAGACCTCCCACGAGCTGCGCGCCCTGGCTCGGGCTGGTGCGCAGGCTCAGGCGGGCCTGTGCCAGCTGCTGGGTATCGGAGGGAACACGTGACAGCTCGCGCCGCGCCGCGGAGAGGTCGTTGTTCCACAGCAGGCGATTGAGCCGCTCGCGGTCGACGTCCGCCGTGAGAACGTCGCCGTGGCGGCGGATGATGTCGAATTCCTGATTGAGATCGAAGCTGCCGGAAATCCAGGCCTGGCGGATGAGATCGCGGCCCTGCGCCACCCGGCCGGTCGCCAGATAGGCTTCGCCCAGGCGTATCCGGCCGATGTCGGATACCGGCGCGCGATCGCCGAACCAGGCGGCCACCGCATGCGGATCCATGTTCGGATCGATGGCGGCCTCGGCGCGGGCAAACAGCGTGTCGCGCGCGGGCCAGTCCGGATTGGCCTTGAGAAAGGCGCTGATCTCGCCGAAGGAGGCGCCGCCGTTCTTGTCCAGCAGGTAGCGCCATTCGATGAGGCGCCGCGCAATCGGATCGTGACCCTGATCGGCCAGCCCCTTGGCCGCGGTCCAGTCGCCGCGATCCGCCGCTTCGAAGGCCTTGAGATAGAGGTCGCGGTCGGACGCGCCGAGCACCCGCACCAGTCCCGGCCGCCGTTCGCCGGTGATAGATGGTCCATTTCCGCTCGCGTCGTCGGCAATCGGCGCCATCATGATCACGCTGCCGCGTTGCGTGAGGCCGGGCGGCAGGTTGCGTCCGGCGGCCTGGCTCGGGGTTGGGACGGCGGCATCCGCCATCGCCGTGCCGGCGCCCAATAGAAGCGCGGCGGTAGCCAGAAGCGTGGCCCGGAATGCGATCATCGCGGTTCGAAAGTCCGTTAGAGGTCCGGCATTAACGCGCAGGTTCGGGAAAAGATAGAGAGCCCGCCGCCGCATGGCCAGCATCCCTTGCTGCTTTGCCCGCGTGGGCGCTATTTTCGCCATGAATATCATTGGATCATCTCATGCGCGACATGCGCGAACGCCTGCGGGGATCGATCCCCGCCCTGCTGACGCCGATGCGGAACGGCGAAGTGGACGAGGCCGCGTTTCGCCAACTCATCGCCTGGCAGATCGCCGAGGGCAGCCACGGCCTCGTTCCCTGCGGTACCACGGGCGAATCCCCCACGCTCAGCCACGAAGAGCAGGGGCGCGTGATCGAGATCTGCGTCGAGGAAACCAACGGGCGCGTGCCGGTGCTCGCCGGCGCCGGCTCCAACGCGACGGCCGTGGCTTTGTCGCTGACCCGGCAGGCGAAAAGCGCCGGCGCCGATGCCGTGCTCTGCGTCACCGGCTACTACAACAAGCCTTCGCAGGAAGGCCTCTACCGCCATTACGCGACCATCGCCGAAGCGGTCGACATTCCGCTGGTGCTCTACAACATTCCCAGCCGCGCCGTCGTGGAGATTTCGGTGGAGACCATGGCGCGGCTGTCGCAGGTCGCCAACATCATCGGCGTCAAGGACGCCACCTCCAACCTGGCGCGGCCGGTGCGTGAGCGGCTGGCCTGCGGCAAAGACTGGCGGCTCTTGTCGGGCGACGACGCCACCGTGCTCGGCTACATGGCGAGCGGCGGGCATGGCTGCGTTTCGGTGACGGCCAATGTCGCGCCCAAGCTGTGCGCGCAGTTCCAGGAGGCCTGCATGCAAGGCGCCTTCGAGGCGGCGCGGGCCATTCAGGACAAGCTCATGCCGCTGCACGATGCGCTGTTCTGCGAACCCAGTCCGGCGCCGCTGAAATACGCCGCGTCTCTACTGGGGCTTTGCGCCAATGAAGTGCGCCTGCCGCTGGCGCCGGCGACCGACGCCGCCGAAGCGCGCGTACGCGACGCCATGATTGCCGCGGGGTTGTTGTGATGCTCGATCTCTCAACTCCCCCCTCCCCTCGCGGGAGGGGGCGCGGACCCCGCACTTGGTGCGGGGGACGCGGGGGAGGGGGCTCGTGTCACGGAACCCCTCCCCCAAATTCTCGCGCGCATCGCGCTCGAATTTGCCCCCTCCCGCAAGGGGAGGGGGGAGGCCCGCGCTGATCCGATGGCCAAGAAAAAGGACGACGAGCGCAAGGTCGTCGCCGACAACCGCAAGGCCCGCTTCGCCTACGCCATCGAATCCACCGTGGAGGCAGGGCTGGCGCTGATGGGGTCCGAGGTGAAATCGCTGCGCAGCGGCAAGGCCAATATCGGCGAGGCTTACGCCTATGCGAAGGATGGCGAACTGTTCCTGGTCAACGCCTATATCCCCGAATACGGCATGGCCAACCGCTTCAATCACGAGCCGCGCCGCGCGCGAAAGCTGCTGGTGCACAAGGGCGAAGGCCGCAAGCTCGCCGCCGCGGTGCAGCGCGAAGGCATGACGCTCATTCCGCTCCGGCTCTATTTCACCCCCAGGGGCATCGCCAAATGCGAACTCGGAATCGCCCGCGGCAAGAAGCTGCACGACAAGCGCGAGACCGAGAAGCAGCGCGACTGGCAGCGCGACAAGGCCCGGTTGATGCGGCAGAAGGGATAAGCCGTGCTGCGGGAGTTTCCCTCGCCCCCACGAAGTGGGGGAGAGGGTTAGGGTGAGGGGGTTCAGATATCACAGGCCAAAAACCAGAAGTCAGAGTCGCGCTGTAGCCGCATCCTCTTCTGATTTCCGACTTCCGATTTCCGACTTCTAGCAACCCCCTCACCCCAGCCCTCTCCCCCTGCTTCGCGGGGGAGAGGGAGAAACTTGGGATATGCGCCAAGAGAGACGCGGCGGGATAGGAGACCGATCGACAACTATGGTATTAGACGAGGGCTGAGCAGGCGCGAAAATGAAAATACTTGCATCCGTGATCGCCGGTCTCGCGGTTCTTTGTTCTGGTTCTGAAGCTGCTGCAGCTAAGTTGTGGCAGCAAACCAGCACCGGCATGACTCCCCAACAATTGAGACATGCGTATCCGAATGCTTCGGGAGTTGTCTTGGTTGACGGGAAGGAAATGATGACGCTGCATCCCGTGGACCTTTTCGATGTGCCCTTCAGAGCGCTATTTTATTTTTCCGACCACCGCCTAACAGAAGTCGACCTTGTTGCATCAAGTGACGATCCGTCCGTCTTCGCGAAGGAACCTGCAGCGGTCGCGATGACACTCATCCGAGATGAACTAACGAAGCGGTACGGGAGCGCGGTTCTTTCCACGCCAAGCAAGGCGAGCTTCCTGTCAGACGGGACCTCGATCGAATTAGGCTTCTCTGATACGGAAGCGCTATTGGGCAAGGGGCAGGGCTATCAGATCGTCACGATCGCGTATAAAGGGGCCGACAACTCCGAAAACCCGCTCTAGCGCTCATGCCATACCTGATAAAAACTAATCCGACGAGTTATGCAATTGGCGCGACGGCAAGGCTTCGAGAGTCGGCCATGTATGGCGGTAAGGAAATCACTGTCGGCGATGAGGTTTTCGTATTCTATTCGGAGTCGGGTACCGAAGAAGGTCTTGTCTACAAGGGCGTGGTACTTCAGCGATTGAATGAGTCCGGTGCGACGAAACCGGAGGTCGACATTCGGATCGAAGCCTCAGCCTCGCGACCACTCACAATTCGAGAGCTGGCGCCGTTTCGAGACAGCGCCGATGGCACCCCACAGTCAGAGATTTCCCGCAAGCTCTACTATCAGGCACATAACAAGGTAGCTCGGATTTCCGCTGGCGAAGCCTTGTTCTTGGACAATTTTTTTGACGCCTGACATGAAGAGTTCGGCAGGCCATTGCCCAATTCGATGCAGTCATTTTCCTTGTGGACGGCAATAGAAAGTCGATATGGGAATCAACCTGTTACCAGAAATCGTGGCAGTAATGCTGCCGAATCTGTCCATCTGGTCCCAAACGGGGGTATAATTCGCGGCCGCGGAAGCGCTCGCCGGGTGGGACTCTGCTCGCCGCGTGACGCGCAATTGGAAGGCGGTTTGGAGTTCGAGTTGAGAGCGGAACCCGGGGGGAGGGGGTCCGGGGTCGGCGTGAAAACGAAGATCAAGCCGTGGTGGAAACAGGCAATGGAGAATCCAGATATGGGGCCAGGGATCAAGGTAAGATCGAGCGGTGGTCGGCGTGGGCCTCTATAAACGAGAGGGCCACAGGGGGAGGGGGGTGGGGGGTGCTTAGCGCCTTGAAAACAACCACCCTCTGGGTAGTGGGAGGCTTGCTGCGCGCCGCAAGATGTTGAAGCCGGAAGGGTCGAAGGAATGACGGATATCCACCCACGCGACAAGCTGATCCGCGCCAAGGAAAAGTGGGCGGAGGAGGGCAGGCTGATCACCGGCCGGCCGGACCTCGGCCATGTCAACCGCCTGCCGCCCGGTCAGCGCGAGGTGAAGAACTGGCCGGTGCTCGATCTCGGCGCGCAGCCGGACGTGAACCCGGAGAACTGGCGGCTGCAGGTGCTGGGCGCGGTGGAACATCCGCTGGCGCTCACCCTGCCGCAATTCCTGGCGCTGCCGCAGAGCGAGAGCATGAGCGACATTCACTGCGTCACGGCCTGGAGCCGCTACGACAATCGCTGGCGCGGGGTCTCAAGCCAAACGCTGCTCGCGCTGGCCAAGCCAAAGCCCGAGGCGCGGCACGTGATCCTCCATTCTTACGACGGGTACACCACCAACGTGAAGCTGGAGGTGTTCGCCGACCCGAACGTGCTGCTGGCGCATTCCTGGGAGGATGCGCCGCTCTCCCGCGAGCATGGCGGGCCGGTGCGGGTGGTGATTCCGGATTGGTACTTCTGGAAGAGCGCCAAATGGGTGACGCGCATCGTCTTCGCCGCGGAGGACCAACCGGGCTTCTGGGAAACCCGCGGCTACCACAATGAAGGCGATCCGTGGAAAGAGGAACGCTACAGCGGCTGAGCCGGCTGGTCGTGCTTCAGGAAGCGCCCCGCGCAATGGCGCGCCAGCCGATGTCGCGGCGGCAAAACCCGTCCGGCCAGTCGATGAGATCGACGGCGCGATAGGCGCGGGCTTGCGCCTCGGCGACGTCGCGGCCGAGCGCGGTGACATTGAGCACGCGTCCGCCATTGGCGATTAGCTTGCCGTCGCGGCGCTCGGTGGCGGCATGGAAGATCTGCACTCCTTCCACTTGCGCGGCCTGTTCGAGATTGCGGATTTCGGAGCCTTTGGCATAGTCGCCGGGATAGCCCTTGGCCGCCATCACCACCGTCAGCGCCGCCTCGTCACGCCAGCGCAGGTCGAGATGGGAGAGCTCGCGGTCGCGGGCGGCGAGCAGCGCGGTGGCGAGGTCGGACTTGAGGAGCGGCATCAGCACCTGGCATTCCGGATCGCCGAAGCGGCAATTGTATTCGATGAGCTTGGGCTCGCCGTCCTGGATCATCAATCCGGCATAGAGCACCCCCATGTAGGGCGTGCCGCGCGCCGCCATCGCCGCGATGGTCGGCCGCACGATCTTGGCCAATGTCTTGTCGATGACCTGCGGCGTGAGCACCAGTGCCGGCGAATAGGCGCCCATGCCGCCGGTGTTGGGTCCCTTGTCGCCGTCGAAGACGCGTTTGTGATCCTGCGCCCCGATCAGCGGCAGCACGTGCTCGCCGTCGCTCAGTACGAAGAAGCTCGCCTCTTCGCCGTCGAGGAATTCCTCGATCACGATCTCGGCGCCGGCCGTATCGAGCATGGAGTCGATGGCGCGCTCGCCATCGGCGCGCGTCTCGGCGATGACAACGCCTTTGCCTGCGGCCAAGCCGTCGGCCTTGATGACGGCGCGCTCGCCGAGCGTTTGCGCGAACGCCTTCGCGGCATCCCGATCGGTGAACCTGCCGTAAGCCGCCGTTGGTATCCCGTTGGCGGCGCAGAGGTCCTTGACGAAGCCTTTGGAGCCTTCCAGCACCGCAGCCTGGGCGCTCGGTCCCAGCGCCTTGATGCCGGCCGCTTCCAGCCGGTCCCACAGGCCGGCCACCAGCGGTCCTTCGGGTCCGATGACCACGAAATCGATTGCGCTGTCCTTGGCGAAGGCAACCAGGCCGTCCAGATCGTGTGCCGCGATGGGCACCCGCTCCGCCACCTCGGCGATGCCCGCGTTGCCGGGCGCGCAATAGAGCTTTGTCAGAAGCGGGCTCGCGGCCAGCGCCCAGGCCAGCGCATGCTCCCGTCCGCCGGAACCGATCAAGAGGACCTTCAAGATTCACCCCACGAGAGCCTCGCGTCCTGTATCATCGCCCGAGTCATGAGTGAAGCACTCGAAACTGCAATCGCGCCGCGTCCCAACCTGCCGGAATACAGCGTCAGCGAGATTTCCGCGGCGCTCAAGCGGACGGTGGAGGATTCCTTCCCTTTCGTGCGGGTGCGGGGCGAGATCAGCAACCTGAAATTCCATTCCTCCGGCCATGTCTATTTCGACCTCAAGGACGAAAAGGCCTGCCTGAACGCGGTGGTCTGGGCCCGCACGGCGCGGCTCTTGCGCCAACGGCCGGAGCAGGGACTGGAGGTGGTCTGTACCGGGCGCATCACCACCTATGCAGGATCGTCGCGCTACCAGATCGTGGTCGAGCAGGTCGAGCTCGCTGGCGTGGGCGCGCTGATGGCCATGCTGGAGGAGCGCAAGAAGCGGCTCACCGCCGAAGGCTTGTTTGCCGCGGAGCGCAAGAAGACGCTGCCCTTCCTGCCGGAGGTCATCGGGGTCATCACTTCGCCCACCGGTGCCGTCCTCCGCGACATCATGCACCGGCTGGAGGCGCGCTTTCCCCGCCGCGTGCTGTTGTGGGCGGTGGCGGTGCAGGGCGAGCGGGCGGCGGCGGAAGTGGCCGCGGCCATCCGCGGCTTCAATGCGCTCTCGCCCGGCGGCCGCGTGCCGCGGCCCGATCTTCTGATCGTGGCGCGCGGCGGCGGCTCGCTGGAAGACCTGATGGCCTTCAACGAGGAGAGCGTGGTGCGGGCGGCGGCCGAAAGCGCCATCCCGCTGATCTCCGCCGTGGGTCATGAGACCGACACCACACTGATCGATTTTGCCGCCGACCGCCGCGCGCCGACGCCCACCGCCGCGGCCGAGATGGCGGTGCCTGTGCGCGCCGAGCTGATCGCGCAGACCATCGATTTCGAGCGGCGCTTCACCGGCGCGTTCCTGCGCGGCGTTTCGCAGCGGCGCAGCCATCTGGCTGGCCTCGCTCGCGTGCTGCCGCGCGCCGATCAGCTGTTCGCCGCACCTCGCCAGCGCTTCGACTACGCGGGGGAGCGGCTGGGACAGGCGCTGCGGCGCAATCTGCAGGAGCATCGCCGCTCGCTGAGCGAAACCGCCGCCATCCTGCGCGCGCGTCCCATCCGCCATCATGTTCGCGTCTGCCGGGACCGCACCAAGGTGCTGGGCGACCGGCTCACGCGCGCTCAACGCGCCCGGTTGGCGGAGACGCGCAAGAAGATCGAGAGCCTGTCGCGGGTGCTGGAGGGGATCAGCTACCGCGCGGTGCTGGAGCGCGGCTTTGCGCTGGTGCGCGGCGGCGACGGCCGAATCCGACGGCGTGCCAAGCAGGTCGCTTCCGGCGAACCCCTGACGCTCACCTTCGCCGACGGCAGCCGCCCCGCGGTGGCCGATGGCGAGCCGCCACCGAGCCACCCGAAATCCGCTCGCGCGTCCAAGCCCCGGGGCGACCAGGGCTCGTTGCTCTGACGGCGGGACGGAGTAAAGTGGCGCCATGAACCAGATGGAACGCGATTTCAGGCCCGACGGACTCGCCGAGCTCGAATATCTCGACGGGGAATACCGCATCCTGCGGCCCGGCGCCTTCGTGCTTTGCGCCGTGACGGGCACGCATATCCCGATCGAAGTGCTGCGCTATTGGAGCGTCGATCTGCAGGAGGCCTATGCCGCGCCCGACATCGCGCTCAAGCGCTTCCAGGACAAGGGATTGACGCCCAGGTGATGCGGCGCCGTTCGTTCCTGCTGGGCGGCTTGGCGCTGACAGCGGCGCCGATTCTGTCGCGGGCAGCCGAACCGCGATTGAGTCTAATCGGCTCGCTGGAGCAGGGCAGCCTGGCGATCGGCAAGACCGCGCCCGGCGCAACCGTGCGGGTCAACGGGGAATCGGTCAGCCTCGCCAAGGACGGGACCTTCGCCTTCGGCTTCGAATGGGATCAGAAGTCAGCGACCAAACTCGCCGCGCAATTCGCCGACGGCACGACGGACTCGCGCGACGTCACGCCCATCGTCCGCAAATACGAAGTTCAAAGCATCAGCGGCCTGCCGGAAAAATACGTGGCGCCGCCGCCGGACATCGTCGCACGCATCAAGCGCGAGAATGCGCTGGTGGCGGAAGCGCGCCGGCGCGACACGGCGGGCGAGGGTTTCGCCGAGCCGTTCGACTGGCCGGTGCCGGGCATCGTCAGCGGGTTGTTCGGCAGCCAGCGCATCCTGAACGGCGTGGCCTCGGCGCCGCATTTCGGTGTCGATATCGCCGCACCCGAAGGAACGCCGATCCACGCCCCGGCCGGTGGAATCATCGTCCTCGCCGAGCCTGATTTCTACCTGACCGGCGGCACCACCGTGCTCGATCACGGCCACGGCGTCTTCACCGTCTACATCCACCAGAGCGCGCTGAAGGCGGCGGTGGGGCAAAGCGTGAAGCGCGGCGACGTCATCGGGCTTGTCGGCATGAAGGGGCGCGCCACCGGTCCGCATCTGCATTGGGGACTGAACTGGTTTCAGATGCGGCTCGATCCTTCGCTCTCCGCGCGCACCCCGGCGCCCGCCAAGGCCTGAGCGCGCTTGGAGCGCAGGCGCTCGCCGTCTTTGGGCCAGCGGCGGTGAATCCACAGCCATTGCGACGGCCGCTCCCGCACCATGGCTTCGATGGCTTCGGTGATCTTTGCGGTGAGCGCGAGGATATCACGATCGTGGCCGCCGCTCGCTTCGAACGCGATGGGCGGATAGATCTTCATGCGGAAACGTGCCCCGCCCAGCCGTTCGTTGGAAGCTGGCAACACGACTGCGCCGAGCTTCAGCGCCAGCGCGGCGGGCGCGGGCGTGGTCATGGCGTCGCGGCCGAAGAACGGCGCCGGCAGACCTTCGTTGGTCTTCTGATCGGCCAACAGCAGGATACATTTGCCGGCGCGCAGCAGCGTGAAGATGCGCCGCGTGCCTTGCGCACCCTTGGCGATCTGCTCTTTCGGACCGTTCAACACGCGCTGGCGCACCATCCAACGGTCGACGTAAGGGTTGTTCAGCGGGCGATAGACTTCGCCGCTCTCGTAGCCGAGCTGGTGGGCGGTGAACGCCATCATCTCCCAATTGGCGAAATGTCCGGAGATGAAGATCACGCCTTTGCCGCTGGCGATGGCTGCTTCGGCGTACGCCGTGCCCGCGACCGTCAACCTCGGATTCGGACCGGCAAGCGAGAATTTGTCGAGCTGGGCGTACTCGGCGACGGTGCGGCCGAGATTGTCCCACATCTCGACGACGATCGCCTCCATCTCGGTCTCGCTCATCGAGGGATACGCGGCGCGCAGATTGACGCGGGCGCGCTCGGTGATGCGGGTCCGATAAAAGATCTGCCGGCCGATGAAGCCACCAAGAGCGGAAGCCGAGTCCGCCCCAAGCAGACGGAATATTCCGATGAAGGTGAAGAACGCCGCGGCTTCGGCAAGGTAGCGAAGCCTCAGTCCAAGCGGGATTTTCGGAAGGGAGTCTGTCATGCCGCCGCGGGCGCTAGCGTGCGGGGCGCGATCCTGTCAAGCAGCGCCTCGAAGGCGGGCATGTCCTCAAACGCAGCCCGCACGGGAAGATAGCGGATGTCCTGTCGCGCTGCGGATGTCAGCCGCGCGAAATCCTTCTCGGTGGTGATGAGCTGGGCATCGGCGGCGCGGGCCTTTGCGTGCAGCCGCGCCATTTCCGCGGCGGTGAAGACATGGTGGTCGCCGAAGCCGCGCGCCTCGATCACCTCGGCACCCAAGCTCTGCAGGGTCTGGAAGAATTTCTCCGGCCGGCCGATTCCGGCGAAAGCCACCACGCGCTGGCCGGCGAGCCCCAGCACGTCGACCGGAACCAGATGGGCCCGCAGGACCGGCTTGCCGAACCCGGGCAGCGGCAGGTTCGCCTCGCCCACGACGATCACGGCATCGGCCCGCGCCAGCCCTTGCGCGACCGGTT
>DATCOJ010000105.1:0-9696 GCA_036564785.1 Rhizomicrobium sp.
CGGTGATGCTGCTCGACGGCGAGGCGGGGCCGCCGGATCCGAAGGCCGCCATGCCCTGGCTGGTGCTGGCCGCCGACGCCCATCATCCGATCGCCGAATACAGGCTCGGGCGCCTCTACGAGGATGGAACCGTGGTAACGAAGGACCTCGCCAAGGCGAAGGAACTATATACGGAGGCGGCCGACCGCGGCGTGGAGGAGGCCCGTGCGCGGCTTGCCGCGTTGAAGAATTCGGAAAGCCCGCGAACCCCTTAACGCGGCGTCGAGCCTTCCCATATTGTAGCGGCGCCCGCGGTCGATTCCCCGGGCCGGAGAGAGAATGCGCGATCCTTACGACGTCCTGGGTGTTTCGAAGACGGCAAGCGAGGCCGATATCAAGAAGGCCTTCCGCTCGCTCGCCAAGAAGCATCATCCCGATACCCATGCGGGCGACGCGGCGGCGCAGAAGCGCTTCCAGGAGATCAGCGGGGCCTACGACATCGTCGGCGACAAGGAGAAGCGCGCCAAGTTCGACCGCGGCGAGATCGACGCCGGCGGCAATCCCCGCGGCTTCGATCCGCGCGCCCATGGCTATGGCGGCGGGCCGTTCGGCGGCGGCGGCGAAGGCGGACCGCGCGATTTTCATTTCACCTGGAACAACCAGGACGGCGAGGCCGCCGAAGGTTTCCGCGCCGAGGACATCTTCGCCGATCTGTTCGGCGGCGGCGGAAAGCGGCGCGGACGCCGCCAGCAGCCGCGCCAAGGCGACAGCTTCGAGATCGCCATCACCGTCAGCTTCGAGGAGGCGGCCCGCGGCGGCAGCCGCCGCATCCAGATGCCGGAGGGGCGCGAGGTCGACGTTCGCATTCCGCCGGGCCTGCGCGACGGCCAGCAAATCCGCCTGAAAGGGCAAGGCGGACAGGGACGCAATGGCGGCCCGCCCGGCGACGTTTTGCTCACCGTGTCGGTGGCGCCGCATCCTTATTTCACGCGCGACGGCAACGATCTGCGCATGGACCTGCCGGTGACCCTGCAGGAAGCCGTGCTGGGCGGGAAGGTGACGGTGCCGACCTTGACCGGCCCGGTGTCCCTCAGCGTGCCGGCAAATTCGAATTCGGGATCGGTGCTGCGGCTGAAGGGCAAGGGCATTCCCGCGCGGGGCACGTCGGGCGGCGGCGAAGCGGCCGGCGATCTTTATGTGAAGCTGGTGGTGAGCTTGCCCGACAAGCCCGACGCGGACTTGCGCAAATTCGTGGAGAACTGGAAGACGAGCTACGACCCGCGCGCGAAGCTGAAGTAGCTCTTCTCATGCGTTGGTTTCCGATCGATGCACCAATCAAGGGACGGCTGATGATCGTGTCGCGGCCGGAAAGCGGCGACGGATTGCGCAATGACCTTGCAGATTTGAAGCAGTCGGGTGTCGACCTTCTTGTGAGCCTCCTCGAACCTGCGGAACAGTCTGAGCTCGGCCTAGAGCGCGAGGCACAATTTTGTATTTCCGCGGGGCTGGAATTCAGGTCGTTTCCGATAGCCGACCGAGGGATTCCGGAACCTTCGTTTGCGCGGTTCGCGCAAGAATGCGCTAACGAAATCGTGGCCGGCCGAGCTATGGCGATTCATTGCCGCGCTGGAATTGGCCGATCTGGCTTGGCGGCGGCCGCAATTCTGATCTGTGCCGGCATCGATGCCGCATTGGCCGTGGACGCCATCTCTCGCGCTCGCGGACTGGTTATCCCGGACACTGAGGGCCAGTCACGATGGATTGCTGCCTTCCGCGCCGGAGTTTCCTGCGTTGGATGAATTGAATGAGTCGGATGCGGTTGAGCCGTTCGAGCCGTCATCCGCGTCTGCGCTTGCGCTGACCGCGCCGGCAGCGGCTTCCAGCGCATCTTCTGCCACCGCCTTGGCCTTCTCGTAGCCTTCACTGGCGAGGTCGCTGGCGCTGTCTTTCAGCTTGTCGCTGGGCTCGCCCATCAGCCGGTGCTCCGCCTCGCTCATCGGCACCACGGCGCCAATGGCCATGCCCACGGCAAGGCCGATACCGGCGACAAGCAGCGGCTGTTCATGGGCCAGGCGATTGAGATTGGAGGCGGTTTGCGTAACGGTGTCCGCGGTGCGCTGCGCCAAGTCCGTCGACTTCTCCCAAGCGTCCGAAGCGGTGTCTGCCACGCTGTCGGCGGCCTCGCTGACCGCCTGTTTCGCCTTGCCATAGCCCGCCTGCACATTGTCGGCGACGCCAGATGCGGTCTCGCGCGCGCTGTCGAGCGCCGACTGCGCGCCTTCGCCGAGATCGGCCGCGGTGTCCTTGGCGCGCTGCGAAAGTTCGGATGCCGAGTCCTTCACGCTGCGGACGGAATCGGATGCTTTCCGCATCGTGCGCTTGGCACGCCGGCCCAAGCCGTTGGCCGCGCTCTCATAGCCGTGGAAGCCTTCGTAGTCGTCCAGTCCGTCGTGCAGCGGCACGCGGGCGGGCTGGCGCACGCCATCGGACAGCATCAGCCAGGCGACTCCGGCGCCGATCAGCGCCAGCGGCAGCGGATTGTCGCGGACCTGGCGGCCGAAATTGCGGGCGATCTCGCGGCCGTCTTCCCAGCCGAGAAACTGATCCATGATCTCGCCGGGCGTGGCGCGGTAGCGCAGTTCGTCCAGCAGTTCGGAAATATGCGCCCGATGCGTTTCGGCCTTGCGCTCATATTGGTCGGTCAGGCTCATGATGCTTGCACCTGTGATTTGGCGACGGCGGCGTCGCGCTGAAGTTGATGGACGGTTTTGGTGGGCGCGAGATTGCCGGTCTTGAAACGGCCAAGCCCGACAATCAGCACGATGACGCCAACGGCGAGCGTGGCGGCGCCGACGATGAGGGAGGCGAGTGCGGGACCGAAGCCGGCCATGGTGAGCGTCGCCACCGCGGCCTCGAGCAGCACGATGAGCCCGGCCAACAGAACGAACGCTCCGAGGAGCGCCAGCACCGCGCCGGCTTTCATGCTGGTGGCTTTCTCGGTGAGCTCCGCCCGCGCCAGGCGAATCTCGTTCCGGAACAGGGCGGTGAACTCCGACAGCAGGTCGGAGAAAACGGCGCCCAGGCTGCGCTCTTTGTTCATGGCCGCGCCTCTTGCCCCGCCGACGAGCTTCTGAGGAAGCGGGCCAGCACGAAACCGGCCGCGACCGAGCCGCCGATGAAGGCGAGCGGCTGCTCGCGGGCCAGGCGCTGGGTCATCCGCAAAAGATCGTCGACGCTGTTTTCGCGCAGCGCCCGCGAGGCACGCTCGAGCTGCTCGGCGCCGGTATGGATGTAGCCCGCCGCCTGCGGCACCTGCTTGCCGATCTCCTCGGCCGCGCCGTGCACCGCTTTCGCCAGGGTCTGAATGCGGTCGGCGCCACGCGACTTCTGCTCCTCGGCAAGTTCAAGGGCATCGTCCTTGAGCGGCTGCACCGTCGATTGAATCGAATCGCTATCGGAGGTGGCGTCCATGAAAAATCACTCCCAGGGCGCCGATCGGCGCTTTGCACTTGCGGGTAACGGAACGAGCTTTGCGGAGTTCCGGCTCTCCGCGTTTTCTTTTTTTGTGGGCTTAGGCGCGTCGCGCCTGACTAACATAGGACACACGTGCAGCGTCGCCGCGCGGATCGGGCTCGATCGACCGCGAGCAAAGTGCCAAGTCGTTCCGTCGTCGCGGGGGCGGTAGCTCCCAATCGCAGCCGGAGGGCTCCGCAACCGCCGTCAGGAAGGAAAGGTTGCTTGATTTCTCGCCATTTCTTCCTTAGCCGGGTTCGACCCTAGCCCCAGGAGCGCCTCCCCCATGTCGACCAGCGGATTGATGACCGGCAAGCGCGGGCTGGTGATGGGGGTGGCCAACGACCGCTCGATCGCCTGGGGCATCGCCGATGCCCTCCACAAGGCCGGGGCCGAGCTCGCCTTCACCTATCAGGGCGACGTCCTGAAGAAGCGGGTCCTGCCGCTGGTGGAGCCGCTGAAGCCCGCGGCGCTGATCGATTGCGACGTCTCCCAGCAGAGCTCCATCGACGCGGTGTTCGCCGAGCTCGGCAAGACTTGGGACCGGATGGACTTCCTGGTCCATGCCATCGCCTTCTCCGACAAGGAGCAACTCAAGGGCCGCTACGTGGACACCACGCCGGAAAATTTCGCCACCACGATGAACATCTCCTGCTACTCGTTCACCGCGGTGGCCAACCGCGCCGAAAAGATGATGACGAACGGCGGCAGCATGGTGACGCTCACCTACTACGGCGCCGAGAAGATCATGCCGCATTACAACGTCATGGGCGTGGCCAAGGCGGCGCTGGAGGCGAGCGTGCGCTATCTCGCCGAAGATCTGGGCAAGAAGGCGATCCGGGTAAACGCCATTTCCGCCGGGCCGATCAAGACGCTGGCCGCTTCGGGCATCGGCGACTTCCGCTACATGCTGAAGTGGAACGAATACAACTCGCCGCTGCGCCGGCTGGTGACAACGGCGGAGGTGGGCAATGCGGCGCTGTTCCTGCTCTCCGACCTCGGCTCGGCGGTGACCGGCGAGATCATGCATGTCGACGCCGGCTACAACATCGTCGGCATGAAGGCGGAAGACGCCCCCGATATTTCCGTCGCCAAGAGCGATGCTTAGGCTCCGCGACGGGCTCACGCTTTACTTCTGCCGCCACGGCGAAACCCAAGCCAATGTGGAGAAACGCTTCCAGGGCCGCGGCAGCGATACGCCGCTGACCGCAATGGGCCGCGAACAATCGCGCGCGGTGGCGCGCCTCCTGCGGCGCGAGGTCGCCGATCCCGCTTCGCTGCGCTTCGTGTCGAGTCCTCTGACGCGCGCCCGCGCTACGATGGAGATCATCCTCCAGACGCTGGGTTCGCCGGCCGACGGCTACACGACGGATGCCCGTTTGCAGGAGATCGATCTCGGCGCGTGGGACGGGCTGACCGACGACGAGGCGCGCGCGCTCGATCCGGTCCTGTTCGAGAAGCGCGGCAACGACAAATGGAACGTGCACGTGCCGGGCGGCGAGAATTATGCCGACGTGGCCGCCCGCGCCGAAGCCTGGATCGCCGATCTCGCCGCCGATACCTTTGCCGTCAGCCACGGCGCCTTCACACGGATTCTTCGCGGACTGTTTCTCGGGTTGTCATGGAAGGAAATGTCGAATCTCGACGAGACCCAGGGCGTGCTGTTCTGCGTCCGCGGCGGCGAGGTGAGGCGATTGGAACATGGAGCGAATTGACGCCTCGCCGGGCAATTCCTAAAAGCGCCCATGTCCCACAACAGTTTCGGCCATCTGTTCCGGATCACCACCTTCGGCGAAAGCCACGGGCCGGCGCTGGGCTGCGTGGTCGACGGCTGTCCCCCCGGTATTTCGCTGACCGAGGCCGACATACAGGCCGAGCTCGACCGGCGGCGCCCCGGCCAATCGAAATATGTCAGCCAGCGCAAGGAGCCGGACCGTGTGCGGATACTCTCCGGCGTGTTCCAGGACGAGCGCATGCCCGAGCAGCTGACGACGGGAACGCCGATCGCGCTGCTGATCGAGAATGTCGACGCCAAGGCCAAGGACTATGCCGACATCCGCGACAAGTTCCGTCCCGGCCATGCCGACTACACCTATTGGGCGAAATACGGCGTGCGCGACTATCGCGGCGGCGGACGGCAAAGCGCGCGCGAGACGGCCTCGCGGGTGGCGGCCGGCGCCATCGCCCGCAAGGTGCTGCGGACATTCTACAAGGACGCGACGATCCGCGCCGCGCTCATTCAGATGGGAAGCGAGACCATCGAGCGGGCGCGCTGGGATTGGGACGAGGTGGCGCGCAATCCTTTCTTCTGCCCCGATGCTGGCGCCGTCGCTCCGTGGACGGAATATCTCGAGGCCGTGCGCAAGCAGGGCTCCTCCTGCGGCGCGGTGATCGAGGTGGTGGCGGAGGGAATCCCGGCGCGGCTCGGCGCGCCGGTCTACGGCAAACTCGATGCCGATCTTGCCGCCGCCATGATGAGCATCAACGCGGTCAAGGGCGTGGAGATCGGCGACGGCTTCGCCGCGGCGATGTTGTCGGGCGAGGAGAATTCCGACGAGATGCGGGCCGGCAACGACGGACGCCCGCGCTTCCTGTCCAACCGCGCCGGCGGAATCCTGGGCGGCATTTCCTCGGGCCAGCCGATCGTGGTCCGCTTCGCGGTGAAGCCCACCTCGTCCATTCTGTCGCCGCGCCAAACCGTCGATACCGCCGGCAACGAGACCGAGATCGTCACCAGGGGCCGCCACGATCCTTGCGTCGGCATCCGCGCGGTGCCGGTGGGCGAGGCCATGATGGCGCTGGTGCTGGCCGACCACGCGCTGCGGCACCGAGCTCAAGTGGGTTGAAATTTCTCGAAAGGGGCATTCATGGAAATCTTCGGCCTGGTATTGCTCGCGGTCCTCGCGTTCTTCGTGCTGGGACTGATCTTCGGCAGCTTCTTCACCGTTCAGCAGCAGAGCCGCGCCATCATCGAGCGCTTCGGCAAGTACGTGCGCACCGCGCGCCCCGGCTTGAACTTCAAGCTGCCTTATATCGAGACCATTGCTCAGCGCGTCTCGCTTCGAGTGCAGCAATTGCTCATCGAGGTCGAAACCAAGACGCTGGACAACGTCTTCGTGAAATTGTTCGTGGCCGTTCAGTACCGCGTGGTGGAAGGCAGCGAAGCGGACTCCTACTACAAGCTTCAGGATCACGTGGAGCAGATCAAGTCCTACGTGCTCGACGTGGTGCGCGCCAAGGTGCCGAAGATGAATCTCGACGAGGTGTTCGAGAAGAAGGACGACGTCGGCGCCGCGGTGAAGAGCGAGTTGGACGTCTCGATGAAGCAATACGGCTTCGAAATCCCCAACGCGCTGGTCACCGACGTCAATCCCGCCGACAACGTCAAGGCGGCGATGAACGAGATCCAGACCCAGCAGCGCCTGCAGGTGGCCGCCGCCGCGAAGGGCGAAGCGAACAAGATCCTGGTGGTGAAAAACGCCGAGGCCGAGGCGGAATCGAAGCACCTGCAGGGCGAAGGCATCGCCAAGCAGCGCCGCGCCATCATCGACGGCCTGCGCGAATCCATCGCCGCCTTCACCGACAAGGTCGGCGGCGTCAACGAGCACGAGGTGCTGAACCTCGTGCTGCTGACGCAGTATTTCGACACCATGAAGGAGATCGGCATATCGTCGGGCAGCAAGGTGATCCTGATCCCCCACTCCCCATCCGGCATGAACGACGTGATCGAGCAGATTCGCGCCGCCATCATCACCGGCAACGAGGCCTCGCCGAGATAAGCCGCTTGCCGGTTGGCCCGGCATATGCTATGGCATAGGCCATGACGCTCGAGCGCAACGTCAAGATTTTCCGCAACGGCCGCAATCAGGCGGTGCGAATCCCCCGCGAATTCGAACTTCCGGGCAAGGTTGCCGTCATCCGGAAGGAAGGGGACAGGCTCATCCTGTCACCGAAGAAAAGGACGCAGTCCTTCGCAAAGTTTTTGGCGAGCCTTGAACCCATCGAAGACGAATTTCCGGAAATCCCCGAACTTCCGCACGATCCGCCGCCCGACTTCGGTTGAATGCGCTATCTCCTCGATACGAATATTGTGTCGGACCTCGTTCGCAATCCCCATGGCAAAGTCGCGACCCGATTGCTGCGCCATGGCATCGACAATGCTTGCACGAGCATCGTGGTCGCTGCCGAACTGCGCTACGGCGCCACTCGCGTCAACTCTCGGGTCCTCGCCACAAGCATCGAAAGGCACTTTCAATATCTCCAGGTTCTCCCGCTCGAGCCGCCGGCCGACATTGCGTATGGCGCCATTCGGACCGATCTCGAAAGGCGCGGAGAAAAGATCGGTCCGAACGATCTGCTCATCGCGGCTCATACGATTGCGCTCGGTCTCACACTCGTGACCGAGAACGAGAGCGAATTTTCGCGCGTCAAAGGACTCGAGATCGAGAATTGGCTGCGGTAGCCCGGTGGCGGGCGCGTTTCGGTTTCTCGAACACCGCGATCTTGGTCAGGTAGGCGATGTCGGTGGCGGTCCGCTTCAACCCGGCGGCGCCGAACAAGTCGTCGAGATCGGTTTTCGTGTAGCTCGAATAATACGGCTCGTGCAGCAGCGACGGGAAGAGTTCGATCAAGCCATCGAACTCCGGCGCGTCGCCATATTGGATCGTCTCGGCGAGCACGAAGATGCCGCCGGGCTTCAGCACGCGGGCGATTTCTTTCGCGGCGGCGGCGCGGACCTTTGGCGGCAATTCGTGAAAGAGAAAGATGCTGACCGCGGCGTCGACGGATTTGTCCGGCAATGGCATGGCTTCGGCCGGTGCCGCGATGAAATCGACGCCATCGTGTTTTGACAATGCGCGGCGGGCGCGATCGAGATAAGGCTGCGACAGATCGAGCGCGGTGACCCTGAGCTTCGGCCGAACGGACTTCACGAAGGAGAGGAAGCGGCCGGTGCCGGCGCCGATATCGAGCAGAAGCGAAGCGCGGCTGCTGCGGCCGTCGAGAAATTTTGCGATGGGCACGTAAGCCCTGCGGCGCATGGCGTCCGCGGTTCCGGCGAACAACGCCTCGACCTGGAAATCGTAGAGCCTGGCTGACTCCTCGCTCAAATAGCCGCCGGTCTGAAAGTGAAAGTTCTGGCGGAAGTAGCGCGGCAGGCGCGCATCTCTGTCGCGCACTTCGCCGTGGCCGCCGCGGCGGCGCCGCTCGGCCACGCGCGGAATATCGGAGAGGAAGCGCACGCTGGCGGTGGCGCGGCGCAACTCGCTCAGCACGTCGAGCGGCACGGGATAGAGGCCGGCCTCCACATTCTTCCAATCCTGCGCGAACAGCGCCCGCATCGAGGCCAGCATCTGCGCCAGCGAGGGAATGGGATGCGCGGGCTTTTCGACATCCGCGAAAGCGTCGCGCGCCACCATCCGCGCGGCCAGATAGTGCGCGCCATAAAACGCCACGCGCGCGGTCTGCGCCGCCGCATAGGTCAAGGCTCGTGCCGGCGAACTTGCCATGCTGCGAAGGCCGTCTGTGATCGAGCGAAGTATGTCACCGGGCGCCCATCAGCGCCATGCCGAAAGCTTCCCGGCGATGTCCGCGCCCATCGAGATCTGCGGCTCGGAGGGCGGCGAGGCCTTGAGCTTGATCTCCATCTCGCCGACGCAAGTGCAAGTCTGCGTCGCCAGATCGGGAAAATCGTGCACCTTCTGGATGGCGCTGAGGAAACAGGTGTCGAAGTACGGATATTTGTTATAGGCGCCGCAGCCGAAAGAGGTGCGGTCCGGACGCGCGGCCGTCATCACCAGCCGGTTCGGCCTCTTGAGCGCGGCGACGAAGGTGCCCGAATAGCAGGCGGAGATCACGACGACGGTCGGCCGGTCGCCGCAGGCGTTGGTGAGCATGACATCGAGCTTGTCCGGCGCGAGCTCTGCATCGCCGAGCACGAGCCCGGACGGGGTGCCGTGCGAGCTGAAATAGGCGAGACAGCCGCCGTTGGTCCGGTTCGACAGATCCCACAGCGCATTGGAGATGGTCTGCGCCTCGGCCAGGAGCGGATGGGAGTCGGGATAGCGGTCGGGCCGCGTGGAGAACTGCATGACGTTGGCCGGCTTGAAGCCGATGCCGACCAGCGCGGCAGCGACGTCGCGCCGGGAATTGTCGAAAATCTCGCTGGGCGAGCCGTCATGGGCGTGCCAGTCGCCGGCCACCACC
>DATCOJ010000106.1:0-2537 GCA_036564785.1 Rhizomicrobium sp.
CGGCGTGTCGCTGCCCTTGATGGCATCGGTGGCCATCGCGCCGGCGATGAGAGCGGCTTCGAGGTTGGCTTCCGCGGCGAACAGATTGCTGAGAGCAAGCGCGGTGGAGACCTGCGTGCCGTTGAGCAGCGCGAGGCCTTCCTTCGCCTCCAGCTCCAGCGGCGTCAGCCCTGCCCGAGACAGAGCTTCGCGCGCCGTCATGCCTTCGCCCTTGAACCGCGCGCGGCCTTCTCCGATCAGTACGGCCGAGAGATGTGCGAGCGGCGCCAAGTCGCCGGAGGCGCCGACCGACCCCTGTTCGGGGATTTCCGGCAGCACCCCCTTGTTGAGAAGCGCGAGCAGCCGCTCCACCACCACGGGCCGCACGCCGGAATAGCCGCGCGCGAGACTGGCGATCTTCAGCGCCAGGACCAGCCGCACCACGGCCTCGGGCAGCGGTGCACCCACGCCCGCCGCGTGCGACAGCACCAGGTTGCGCTGAAGCGTCTTCAATTGTTCGGGCGGGATGCGGGTCTGTGCCAGCCGCCCGAACCCGGTATTGACGCCATAGATCGGCTTGCCCGACGCAAGGGCCCGCTCCACGCCGGCGCGCGATTGCGCCAGCGCCGTCCAGGCATCGGACGGCAATGCGAGCGTGCAATCGGTTTCGGCAATTGCGCGCCAGAGCGACAGCGAAGCCTTGCCCGGCGCGATGACGGTTTCAGTCATGAATCATTGTCCAGCAACCCGCGCCCGTTTTCCTCCCCGGCGTCCGCCGCCGCAAGGGGCTGCCGGGCGCCTTTCCGAGGCTGAGGACCGTCTTCTTTGTGCGGGGTTGTACGTGAAGGGCTTCGCGAAAGAATCGAACAACCCCACCCGGACGGGAGAATCTTATGTGGTTTGCTCACCTTCGCGGAAACCAACGATCCACCACACCACGCCGACATGCAATTGCCTTCAATGCCGTCAGCTCACAGGCGAGTCCGGCCGCCGAACACCGAACGGCCATGGGTCGGCCCGTGCCGCGGGGCGCGCGCGCAGTTGCGGCATTTCCGCGGGCGTTCGGCCGCTTGCTTTTGCGGGGAAGCACTCTTAGGTTCCGGCCCTCGCGGAGCGGTTTTTCCGCCCTTTGGGCAGCTGTAGCTCAGTTGGTTAGAGCGCTGGATTGTGGATCCAGAGGTCGGCGGTTCGAATCCACCCAGCTGTACCAGTCCGTTTGCCTCGAACTGTGCCCGCTCAGACTGGCGTGCGAAATCCCCGCAGTCCGCCGACATTGTGCGCGCTTTGCGTCTCCAGCCCTGCGGTAGAGACGCCCGGAACAGGGAAATATCGTGCCCTACGACCGTCGGTCTCCACCCTCAGACCGGAGACCTCCAGTTTGGGCCCAGACTGAGGGTCGAGGTTTTTGGCATTCCGCCCACGGTCGAACCTGTGCTCTCCAAAAACTCAAATTCCCTGTTTATCAGGGAAAATACAGGGAATTTTCGCGGGTGGGAGGGCCTTTTTCGGCTACCAAAATCGTCTGGAATCCACTATTTCATTGGGCTTCAGCGCATTCCGGGAATCGCCAAAGCCCGAAAATAACAGGGAATTTCAAATGCCATAACAGGGAATTTTCTGGCGACAACAGGGAATTTCTCGAGCGTATCAGGGAAATGTATTCTGCGGCGAGATTCGGGGAGGTGCGCGACCCGATTGATGAGATCGCACGGCATGGGCGTGACTACTGCGTGCCTGCGGGATCCCGAAACATCGCGCTTTGCCTCTCCCAGGACAGCGGGATGTCTGCAGCCAAGAGATGGGTGAGGCGCAGGCCAGGCGGTTGCTCGCCCCGAACGATGGCCCGCATCAGGGCCGGGCTGAGGAAGGCGAGGTTGAGGGTGCGCCCGACGTGGCCGCGGTCCAGTTTGACGTGTCGCGCGAGCGCCTCGATTGAGCTCACTTCGCCGTCCAGCAGCATTTGTCGCCAGCGATGCGCGCGGGCTATGGCTTTGACCAATGGCATGTCCGGTCGCGGTGTGTGCCGGGCGGAGCCTGCCGGGTGCAGGATGTCGGTGCGCCCGCCCCGAAAGCGGGCACGGACGGGCAGCGACAGTGTCAGCAGTTCGCCGTCGTCGGCGACGGTCTCGCCGCCTGCGAGCAGGGCGCGGCGGTCGTCGATGACCTCCCTGTCGCGGGGCGGGGCCGCATCCGGATTGGTCGTTCGCCACGACGCCAGCACGTTTGCCCGATGGAACTGGATGACGATGCTGTTGGCCTGAACCTCGATCCGCTGCACGACGGTGCGAATCTGGCTGACTTGGTCGCCCCTGGGAAGGCCTAGCCGGTCGATGGTACTGGCCATGAATGCCTCAAACGGCGGCGCCGGAATGCGGCTGATGGAAGCCGTGGAACGCTCGCCCTTGAGGGTCGGTTTGCTGGCGTAGTAGCGATAACGAAGGCCGCCCCGTTTGATGGAATAAGTCGGCAGCATAGCGGCCCCGGTCTCGTCGAACAGAAGACCGGCAAAAGGGGCATCCTGCGGCAGACGTGCCTTGCTCGATAGGGAAGGGCGTAGG
>DATCOJ010000107.1:0-4048 GCA_036564785.1 Rhizomicrobium sp.
ATGCTGCACCGGGCAGGACGGGCAGCGCGCCTCCACCGGCGCATCCAGCCAGCGGACCGTGCCCTCGGCCACCCGCAGGCTGCCGTCGGAACCTTGGCCGTAAGCGGTGACACGTTCGCCAAGCGAAGGCGTAGCGATGGCCAGCGACCTGCCGCCGCTCACCCGGAAGAACATCAGGTCGAAGGTGGATGAAACGCCGATGACGGTGTCCTGCGCCACGAGCGGCGCGTTGTGCGCATTGGTCACGGCGATGCCCGGCCGGATCACCACCGCCGCACCATGGCCTTCCAGCACCAGATAGCGCTGCGCTTCCAGCGGCAGATAGGCGGCGGCGATTTCGGGACGCGCGAAGCCGCCGGCGCGCTCGCCCGACGAACTGATCGGCACGCAAGCCGCCAGCGCAACCGGAATCAGCGCCGCCATGAACGCACGCATCGCGCTAGAACGGAATCTCGTCGTCCAGCTCGCTGCTGCGGTCGAAATTGGCCGGCGCTTCACTGCTGCCGCCGCCGCCGGAGCGCGCCATGGCGCCGCCGCCCTCGCCGCGGGTGTCGAGCATCACCAGCTCGCCGCGGAAGCGGTTGAGCACGATCTCGGTCGAGTATTTCTCCACACCGTCCTTGTCGGTCCATTTGCGGGTGGAAAGCTGGCCCTCGAGATAGACCTTGGAACCCTTGCGCAGATATTTCTCGGCCACCTCGGCGAGGTTGGGATTGAAGATCACCACCCGGTGCCACTCGGTCCTTTCCTTGCGCTCGCCGCTCGCCTTGTCGCGCCAGCTCTCGGAGGTGGCGACCGAAAGGTTCACCACCGGATCGCCGCTGGTCATCCGCCGCGTTTCGGGATCGCGCCCCAGATTGCCCACCAAAATCACCTTGTTGACGCTGCCGGCCATGTCCTGTCCTTCCCTGGCACCCCGAACCTTTACCCTAGCTCCCGGCCCCCGCTCTTCGCCACGCTCCGCGGCCGGCTAGAACAAAGTTCTTCTTATGTTCCTGTGAGCCAAACGTCAATAGTCAACCCTTTCAGTCCCTCTCGGCGGAGGGGTATATTCCACCTCCTTGAACGAGGCATCGGATGGATGATCTAGCCCAATCTCGCGAGACACGCGCGAGGCTGCTTCCTACTGGCACCGAATTGCCGGTCGCCATCCTGGTCGCCCTGATTTCCTTCGGCGCCGGCATCGGAAGCTTCATCATCTTTAGTCCGCAAGCTTGGCAGTGGGATTCCCCTGCGGCAAGGACGTGTTTGGTGTTGGCCGTGTTATGCGCCGGGGCCGCAGCGATGTCGCTGATCGTCGCACGCCGCCACGCCGCTGAGGCGAGACGAACGCGCACGGACATCAACGACACCCGTCTCTACGCGAAAGCTCTCCTGGCGAGGACGCAATCCTCAACGTCCGCTGCTTCCGAGCCCAAGGCCCATTGAGAGTGGGTTCGGATCAATCTCGCGAAGACACATTTGCCGAAATTCGCGCCATCGAGCGCCGGCTGGGCGCTTTGGAGGCTAGACTCGAAAAACACGATGGGTGGAGCGGTACCTTCAAGATTGTCGCCGGTTCGGTCGCCACAATCGCGGGCATCGCGCTCGCGCCACCGACAGGCGGATTGACCGCCTTCATAGCCGGGCTCGGGGCAATCCTTTGGGCAGATGGCTTTCGCGAAGATGCCGTTCTCGATAACGAACGCCGCAGGCAAGTGCCGAGAGAGAAGATCTGCGGCGACGCCTTCGGGAACTCGAGAAAATCCTGGACTAATCGCATTCTCAATCAAAAGACCGGTTCGAGCAGCGGCGCGAGGCGACGGGCGCCGAAGGCGCTCAGGTGGTTGGTGTCGACATAGAGCGAGTGGCCGCCGGCTTCCACCGCGCAGCTTCCACCCCCGCACAGCACGCGGTCGGGATAGAGAATGGTCACCGGATGGGTCTTTGCGATCCGCGCCAGGCTCTGCAGCACGAAGGCCTGGCGGCGGCGGAATTCGCCGATGGTCGGACGAACGTCGTCCTTCAGGCCGAAATATTTCATCTTGGCCAGCGCCTCGGGCACGTAGCGCGAGACCTCGGGGACGGGCCCGACGATCACGACCTTCTTCTTCGCGCGCACGAGCGCATCGATGGTCCGTTCCAGGCCCCGGTCGAACACGGCCCTGTCCTCCGCGACCGATCGCTGCCGCGAGTGGTCGTCGGCGAGGAAGGCCGTGGTCTCCGTCTCATCGCCATAGCCGGTGCCTTCCGCATCGCGGGCCCAGCGCGCCGCGATGACGACTTCCGCGATGTTGCTCGCGGCGATGACCTTCATCGCCTCGTCGTTGAAGGCGCGGCAATGGCCGCCAGCGACATCGACTCGCTCCACGCCGACGAGCGGCGGACAGGCCGAGCGCGAGGCGAACAGTCCCGCACGGTGCCGGGCCTTCGCCGCGTCCTCGACCGCCGGTAGCAGCGCGTCCGCGTGGGAATCGCCCCAGAAGACGAAATCGATTTTCGCCGTGGGATCGCCGATGCGGCACAGGCGCCCTTCGCGCACCTGCGCCGCAGTAAGATTGAAGCAGTGGCCGCGCCGGTGTTCGCGATCGGTGGCGCCCGCGAGCAGCAGCCGAACATCGGCCGGATAGCGCTGCGGCAGACCCTTGCCGGCCACGATCGCGCCGCCGATGACAATCGCGCTCGCCATCGCCGCGCCGGCCAGCGCGAACAGGCGCCGGCCGTGAAACAGATCTTTCCGCTGGCGAAACGGCTGCTCGACGAAGCGGTAGCTGAGCCACGCCAGCAATCCCGACAACAGGATCAGCCCGAGCGTCTCGCCGGCACCAAGCGGCGCCGCGGCATAATATTTGGCGAAGACGTAGAGCGGCCAGTGCCAGAGATAGAGCGAGTAAGAGATCAGCCCGATGAACACCAGCGGCGCCACGCTCAGCGCGCGGGTGGCGAGCAGCGCACGGTTCTCGCCGATGTAGATCAGCAGCGCCGCGCCGAGGCAGGGCGGGATGGCGGCAAGACCGGGGAACGGCGTATCCGGCCCGAAGCTGCACACGGCCCAGCCGATCAGCGCCAGCCCCAATCCCGCGATGACGTTTCCAGTCACCGCACTCTGTGGGGCGCGCAATTGCGCCACCGCCAGCACCGCGCCCAGCATCAGCTCCCACATCCGCGAGGGCAGCAGATAGAACGCGGCGGTTGGCGCCTGCGCCACCTCGCGCTCGCTCTCGGCCAGCGACAGCAGAAGAATGGCGAAAACGATGAGCAGCAGCAGGCGCGGACCGGCGCGGCGGCTCGCGAACAGAATCGCCGGCCACACCAGGTAGAACTGCTCCTCCACCGCCAGCGACCAGGTGTGCAGCAGCGGCTTCAGATCGGCGGCGGTGTCGAAATAGCCGGCGCGTTGCCAGAACTCGATATTGGAGGCGAAGACGGTGGTGGCGATCAGGCTGCGCGCATATTGCAGCAGGTCGCGGGGAAACAGCAGCACCAGCGCCACAACGGTGACCGCCGCCAGCAGCGCGAAGATGGCGGGGAAGATGCGCCGGATGCGCCGCTCGTAGAACCGCAGGATGGAGAAGCGGCCGTCGCCCATCTCGGCGTGGATCAGCGACGTGATGAGAAAGCCCGAGATGACGAAGAAGATGTCGACGCCGACGAAGCCGCCCGAGAAGCCCGGCAGGCGATAGTGGTAGAGCACCACCGGCAGCACCGCGAGGGCGCGCAAACCGTCGATGTCCGGGCGATAGTGCCCGCCCGCGGCTTCGCTGCGGTTGAAATTCAGCATGGGGCGGAAGCGATCATGGACGATTGGATTGGAGGCGGCGAAGCGGCGTGGATCGGCATCCTAGCGCAGCTGTCCAGATTTGCGGATGGACCGTCGGAAACCGCTGCGCCGACCAAATGAATTCCCTCTCCCCCGCGAAGCAGGGGGAGAGGGCTAGGGTGAGGGGGTTGTCAGAAGTCAGAATACAGAGAACAGGAACCAGAGCGGATGCTGATACAGCGGATCTGATCCTTATCGTCTGTATTCTGTGCTCTGCATCCCCCTCACCCTAACCCTCTCCCCCACATC
>DATCOJ010000108.1:0-6175 GCA_036564785.1 Rhizomicrobium sp.
CGCGGCTCAGGCTCAAGCAGGCGTTCGGCCGCCTGATCCGTTCGCAGACCGACAAGGGCTGCTTCGTCATTCTGGAGCCGGCGACGCCCTCGCGCCTGCTCTCCGCCTTTCCGCCAGACGCGCCGGTCAAGCGCTGCGGCCTGTCGGAGGCGATCGGGGATATTCGCGAGTTTCTAAGCTGATTGCGGCCCGGTTTACGTCAATGCTTGCGATCGATGTCTGTCCTGACTAGGATTCGCGGATGGCCAGCGAAATAATCTTTGAAGTCCGGGAAGACCAAGCGGATGGTGGCTACACGGCCTCCGCGCTTGGGTTCGACATCTTCACCGAGGCTGATACGCTCGATGAGCTTCGCAAGAATGTTCGCTCCGCGGTTCAATGTCATTTTGGTGACGGAGTCCCCGGCGCTATCCCCGGCGTTATCCGCCTTCATTTTGTCCGGGACGAAGTGTTCGCGACGTGAAGCTTCCCCGTGACATCAGCGGACAAGACCTCGTTAAAGCGTTTCGCGTGCTCGGTTACGAGCGGGTGAGGCAGGACGGGTCGCATATTCGTTTGACGAGCGAGCATGGGGTACGCACCATGTCACAATACCTGATCACAGCCCCGTAAAGATCGGCACGCTGGCGGAGCTGCTCAAGGCAGTTGCAGCTCATCACGGCGTAAGCGTTGAGGATCTTGTCGTCGACTCGATCTGTAGTTGGCGAGCGCCGCACCCCCGCTCAATCGACGATGTGATAGACTGGGGCCTTTTCCATTTGCCATTGTCCCGAGTGGCGGTCGTAGCGGGAGAGCGTGAAGCAGTGCCACTCGGAATCGTCCAGCTTGGGATGATCGGCGCGATAGTAATAGCCGGGCCAGCGCGTTTCCGTGCGGAACATGGTGTGTTGGGTGACCGCCTCGGAAGCGAGCACCCGGTGCTCGAGCTCCCAGGCGCGCTGCAGCTGATGGAGGTCCTCGGCGCCGATGTGGTCGAGGTCTTCCTTCAGCATGGCGAGCAACTCGAGGCCGCGGGTGAGCATCGGCGCATTGGTCGTGTAGTGCGCGCTGATGCCGCCGACATATTCGTCCATGATCTTCTCGAGCCGCTGAAGGCCGTGGATCGGCAGCAGGTAGCTGGGCGACACCGTCCCCGCCACGATCTCGTTGCGGCCGATCGCATAGTTCTCCATCGGCCGGTAGATTGCCTTCTTGAGGTCGGCCAATTCCGCCTCGCTCACCTGCGGCTGCTCGCGGCCGAGATCGTTGACGTAATTGACCGCCGCTTTGCCGGCGATGCGGCCTTCGGTGAAGGAGCCCGAGGAGAACTTGTGCGCGCTGCCCCCGATCGTGTCGCCTGCGCCGAACAAGCCGTCGACCGTCATCATCCGGTTGTAGCCCCATTGATACTCCGACGGCGCGCAGTCGGCCGGCCCGCTCGCCCAGGCGCCGGAGCAGGTGGCGTGCGAGCCCATCACATAGGGCTCCGACGTGGTCAGCTCCGGATTGATGTGCTTGGGATCGATGTTCTGCGAGGCCCACACCACCGCCTGCCCGATGGTCATGCCGAGGAAATTCTCCCAGCCTACCGTTTCCTTGTGCGGATCCTGGAAGGCCTCGGTGGTCACCATGCGAATGGGGCCGCGGCCCGCCTTCACCTCCTCGAGGAAGGCATGGTTGCGCAGGCAGGTCGGCACCGGGTGATGGTCGACATATTCGCCGATCTGCTCGCGCAGCTTGTCGAACCACTTCGACTCGTATTCTTCGCCATAGGCGTTCTGCGTGTAGGTCTTCAGATGCAGGAAATAGGCGCCGACCGGGCCGTAGCCGTCCTTGAAGCGAGTGAGCACGATGCGATTTTCCATTTGCGTCATCTTGGCGCCGGCAAGAATTGGCAATGCGTAGGCCGAGGCGCTGCTCCATGGCGCGTACCAGGTGCGCCCCATGCCCTCGCCCACCGCGCGCGGCTTGAAGATATGCGAGGCCCCGCCGGCGCACACGATCACCGCCTTGGCGCGGAAGACGTGGAAATGCCCCGTGCGCACGTTGAAGCCGACGGCGCCGGCCACGCGGTTGGCCTTCGCCGCATCCATCAGCAGATGCGTCACCATGATGCGGTTACAGACCTCGCTGGCAGCCTTGCGCGCTGCTTCGGCGACGATCGGCTTGTAGCTCTCGCCGTGGATCATGATCTGCCACTTGCCTTCGCGCTGATACCGCCCCGTGGCGGGATCGCGCATGATGGGCAGGCCCCATTCCTCGAATTTGTGCACGGTGGAATCGACGTGGCGCGCGATGTCGTAGCCGAGGTCCTCGCGCACCAGTCCCATCAGATCGTTGCGCGCGTAGCGGACGTGGTCCTCCGGCCGGTTCTCGCCCCACTGCATGCCCATATAGCAGTTGATGGCGTAGAGGCCTTGCGCCACCGCGCCGCTGCGCTCGATGTTCGCCTTCTCCACGCAGACGATCTTGAGGTCGCGGCCCCAGTAGCGGGATTCGTAAGTGGCGCCGCAGCCAGCCATGCCGCCGCCGATGACGAGGATGTCGCAATCCGTGAAGACGGTCTTGCGGTGTCCGAACAGACCCATCAGGCCGCGCCCCGCTTGAAGCGATCCGCCGTCAGCGCCGGCAAGCACTCGATATGCAGCGCTTCCGGCTCGTGCGCCAGCTCCTGGGAACGGAACGCTTCGGCGTTTGGCTTCTCATACTCGGATGCGGACTTGATCGAGCCCCAGGGCGTGGTGCGGATGGGCGAGACGAAGTTCTTCTCGCGGCCGTCGCGGAACTTGATCTTCCAGGAGATGGTGGCCTTCGCCTCTTCCCGCAGCACCCGCACACTGTGGCCCAGCGGCGCGAAATCGGCGTAGCCGCGGACGTCAATGGCGTTCTGCGGGCAGGCCTTCACGCAGGAATAACACTCCCAGCAGAAGTTCGGTTCGATGTTGTAGGCGCGCCGCGTGGTGGTATCGATGTGCATGATATCGGATGGGCAAATGTCGACGCAGTGGCCGCAGCCGTCGCAGCGGGTCATATAGACGAAAGTCGGCATCTTGGTGGCCCTCTGTTTCCCGATGGATCTCTAAAAATGCCGCGGCTGGGTGCGGGCGCTGCCGAAGGTCTCCGGCGTCGCCGCAGGCTCCGGCAGGTTGCTGCGCGAACCGGAGGCTTCCTCCACCCGCTTTTGAAACGCCGCCGCGGGCTTGTAGAACATGTGCGAGAATTTGGACCACGGCACCGAACCGAAGAGGACGGTGGTGGCGAGGATATAGAGCCCGAGCGCGAGATTGGTCCACGGACTTCCTGCCGTCTGCAGCCAAGACCAGATCAACGCCAGCGTTGCGCTCTTGAGCAGGGCGACGATGAACAAATCCGCGCGCACCACGCGGAACGGCGAGTTGCCCTCCGCGGCGACGTCGACCCGGATGAAGAACCAGAACCAGGTGCCGCCGAGACAGATCATCAGCGCTCCGATGTGCCATAGAAGCGGCAGGATGGCGGGTGCAGGCGTGGCCGCTGTCGGATAGCAGAACACCAGGATGACGGTTGAGGCCGCGTAAGCCAGAAAGCCGTACATGGTGAGAAGATGCGCGATTCGGCGCCGCGTGTTGCAGAACTCGCCGGATGCCAGGCCGTCCACCACCGCGGTCTGCACCGCAATAGCCAGCATCTCGCCGCCGCCGAGCCGCCGTCCTCTTGCTTTCGCCGAGCGCCAATTGTCGAAGAAGTACCGTCCGCTCCGCTTGTGTAGAACGTCGAAGAGGGTGCCCGCCGCCACCAGCAGGATCATCGCGGCGACGAAGATTTGCATGACAAACGGCGTGACCGTGGAGGAAAGCGCCGCGAACGGATTGGCCGTGAACATCGATCCCCGAGGCGCTGGCGACTCGCGGGTATAGTGGCCGCAAGGCTCCGGAGCCGCAAGATTACGCCCGCCGGACCAGTGCGAAGGCGGCGGCGCCCGCCGCGAAGCAGGCGATGGCGCAAGCCGCCGCGGCCACGTGGAAGGCCGCGAACAGCTGCAAACCTTTGGCTGCAAAGACCCCGCCCAGAAGCGCCGTGGCAATCAACCCGCCGGTGCGCGCCACGGCGCTGTTCAATCCCGACGCCGATCCGATATGGGGCGCATCGACCGACGTCAGCACGGCGGTGGTCAGCGGCGCCACCGCGCCTGCCATGCCGAGGGAAATCACCAGCATCGCCGGGAGCACGCCGCTCCAATAGCCGGAAGCCGGGTCCACGCGCAGCAGCAGCAGGAAGCCGCAGGCCACGATCATCGACCCGATGGTGAGTGGCAGCCGCGAGCCCCAGCGACCGGCCAATCCGCCCATGGCGCGCGACGTCAAGGCGAGCACGATGGGAAACGGAAGCAGTGCCGCGCCCGCGGCCGTGCTGGAAAAGCCCAATCCCTGAATGAGCACATAAGGCACCAGCACCAGCAAGGCGCCGAGCGCGCCATAAAGAAGAAGCGTCAGCAAGGTCAGCCCGATGAAGTCGGCCGAGTTGAACAGCGCCAGCGGCATCATCGCCGCGCTTCCCAACCGGTTCTCGATCCTCAAGAAGGCCGCGAGAAAAACGACACCGCAGCCGATCGCGGCGAGGACGGGAACCGACCAGCCGTCACGTCCTCCGCCCGCCGTCAGACCCCAGGTGAGCGCGGCGAGCGCCAGGGTCACAAAGAGCGCGCCCCAGGCATCGAGCGGCGACTCCCGCTCCTCGCGCCGCGGCTCACGCACGAAGGCGATGGCGAGAGCAATGGCCGCCATGGCGAGGGGAATATTGATCAGAAAAATCGTCCGCCAGCCGGCGGTGTCGATCAGCCAGCCGCCCAATACCGGTCCAACGGCCGCCGCCATGGAACTCGCCGCGGACCAGGTGCCGACCGCCCTGCCCCGCGCCTCGCCGGAGAACGCCGCCCCCAAGATGGCAAGGCTGTTGGGAAGCAGCAGCGCCGCGCCGGTGCCCTGCAGAGCGCGAGCCGCCAGCAGCCACGACAAATCGGCCGCCGCCGCGCATAGCGCGGAGCCTGCGCCGAACAGCGCCACCCCGAAGATCAGCACGCCGCGCCGGCCGAAGCGGTCTCCCGCCGCTCCACCCAGCAGCAGCAGCGCACTCAACGGCAGCAGATACGCGTTGATCACCCATTGCAGGTCCGCCGCATCGCCTTGGAAACTGCGGCCGATGGCGGGCAGCCCCACATTGACGACCGATCCGTCCACGAAAGCGAGGCTGGAGGCCAGGATACAGGTGACGAGCACCAGGGCCGGATGCCGGCACGGCGCGGAAATCGCCGCTCTTGCCGTGCAGACGTCGCCAGCGGTTTGAACGGCCCACGCCAAGGCTCACAACCTTCAAGATCCCGCCTCAGCATATCAGGTGCCTGCGCATTGGCGCTGCCCTTCCCGGCGAACCTGGCCTATTCTGCCTCAGGTCCACACGGGTTTTCATGGCCAGCGAAACGCCTTCCATCATCGAGACGCGCCGCGCGCAGATGTTCCCGACGCTGAACGCGAGCGAGATCGAGCGGCTGCGGCGGTTCGGAACGCAGCATTCCTATCCGGCGGGCGCCTATCTGTCGAAAGCGGGCGAGGTCAGCCCCGGCATGTTCGTCATCCTGTCGGGCGAGGTGGAAGTGACCCAGCGCGATCCGCTGGGCCATGAGGCACCGATCGTCAGCTACGGTCCGGGCTCCTTCATGGCCGAACTCGCCGTGCTCTCCGGCAATCCCGCGTTGGTGGACGGCGTGGCGCAATCCCCGGTCGAAGCCATCGTCATTCCCACACCAAAGCTGCGCCAGCTGATGGTCGAGGAAGCCGAGCTGGGCGAGCGCATCATGCGCGCGATGATCCTTCGCCGCATGGCGCTGCTGGAAAGCGGCCTCGCCGGTCCCATCCTCATTGGCCGCAGCATGGATGCGCTGGTCCTGCGCCTGGAAAACTATCTCACGCGCAACGGCCATCCCCATCATCGCCTCGACCCCGATACCGACGACTGCGCCAAGACGCTGATCGAGAAATTCCATGTTGGCGCGGAAGATCTGCCGATCGTGCTGTGCCCCAACGGCCAGTTGTTGCGCAAACCCGATGAGCATGAGCTGGCGCAGTGCCTGGGCCTGATCAAGCCGGTCGATTTCGCCAAGCTGTACGATCTTGCCATCGTGGGCGCGGGCCCGGCGGGACTTGCGGCGGCCGTCTACGGC
>DATCOJ010000109.1:0-1603 GCA_036564785.1 Rhizomicrobium sp.
CGGCCAGGCCGGCGCGAATTGCCAGTCGAGCAGCACGCCGGGCAGGCGCCACAGCGGCTGCTTCTGCCGCGGCAGCGAGCTCAGGCGCTTGAGCACGCGCTCGACCGCCGCGTCGTCGGGCGGCGGCGCCTGCGTCTGGCGCTTGAGCGCGGTCTCGAGAAATTCCGGCAACTGCCCTTCGGTCATTTTAGTCGTCCTCATCGATCACGCTGTCGAGCGCGCGGCGCAGGTTCTGCTTGCCGCGCACCAGTAAGGTCTCCACCGCCGACACCGAAGTGTCGAGAATTTCCGCCACCTGCGCGTTGCTCATGCCGTCACCGTAAGTGAGCACGATGGCGGTGCGCTGGCGCGCAGGGAGTTCGGCGATCGCGCCCGCGACCAGCTTTTCGCGCTCGTCGCGCTCGGCCTTTTCGCCCGCGCCAGGCGCCGGGTCGACGATTTCGCCGGCGGTCTCCAGCGCGACCCAGGGTGCGCGCCGTTTGCGGTCGAGACAGAGATTGACCACCACGCGCGTGAGCCAGGTGCGGAACAGCGCCAAAGGCTGCCAGCGCGGGGCAAAGGTCCAGACCCGCAGCATGGCTTCCTGCGCCACGTCCTCGGCATCGGCGGCGTTGCCCAGAATGCGGCGGGCGAGCCCGAGCATGGCCGGCAGATGGCGGCGGCTGAGCGCACGGAACGCCCGCTCGTCGCCGCGCGCGATCCGGGCCATGAGCGCTTCGTCGCTGTCATCCATCGCAGGGAGGCGACCGCCATCGGGGATTCCCGTCCATTGTAGACCTTGGCCTGTCCATTAAACGTGCGGGAATGCGGAATCCTGTGGGGAACGGACGCCGGGCAAAGCGGCGAAAAGTGCGCCCGAGCGCCAGTCTAACCTATTGAATCATCGCCATTTAGCAACCCGGGAGCGGTCTTGCGCGAGCCCGCCCTTTCGCCCTCCGGAAGACCGTGTCAATTTGCGCCCAACCGGCGCGATTAGCCGTTCAAGAGCGTGATCCAGAAAATCGGAAACCGGTTTCCGGACGAGATCATGCATCACAAAAAAGGGGAGGCATCAGCATGGACAAGGCACTCTACGACAAGGGCCTGGCGATGCGCCGCAAGGTGCTGGGCGACGAATATGTCGACCGGGCGATTGCCAATACCGACGATTTCAATCGCAAATTCCAGGACCTGCTCAACGAATTTGCCTGGGGCGCGGTCTGGACCGACGAGGATCTCAAGCCCCGCGACCGCAGCCTGCTCAATCTCGGCATGATCGCCTGCCTCGGCCGCATGCACGAATTCGAGGCGCATTTCCGCGGCGCGCTGCGCAACGGGCTGACGCCGAAGGAACTCGGCGCCATCCTGCGGCAGGTCGCGATCTATTGCGGTTTCCCGGCCGCGGTCGATTGCCACCGCGTGGCCAAGCAGGTGCTGGCGGGGGAGACCAAGAAAACATGACGAAAATCTGAGCCGTCACGGCAGAATCACGTTATTGAGATAGCCGTATTCTTGTCTTGAATGTGCCTTCATCCCAAGGCAATCAGACCGCGGGACGGCTGGGGATTTCAGGTCCCCCGCTTCATGGTGAACGATGATCCGACGCTTTGGACTACTTCTGATG
>DATCOJ010000110.1:0-2851 GCA_036564785.1 Rhizomicrobium sp.
CATGGCCCGCCTAGAGCGGGCCACCCAGTTGAAAGAGACGGGCTGTCGAAGATCACTCGGAGACGGACCTCGACCGCCGCAGCCGCGGTCACCTGGGTAGCCCGCTTTCGCGGGCCATGACAAGTTTGAGGGTGCCCTTCGCCGCTCGGCCCGGCTATGTTCGGCCCCGCAAAGCGCACCCTCAGACATCGCCATGACCGGCCGCGACCGCCCCCTGAAATCCGCCCTCGACCTGATCGGCAATACCCCGATGGTGGAGCTCACCCATTTCGACACCGGCCCCTGCCGGCTGTTCGTCAAGCTGGAGAGCCAGAACCCCGGCGGCTCGATCAAGGATCGCATCGGCAAATCCATGATCGAGGCGGCGGAGAAGGACGGCAGGCTGAAGCCGGGCGGCACCATCATCGAGGCGACCGCCGGAAACACCGGCCTCGGCCTCGCCCAGGTCGGCATGCTCAAGGGCTACAAGATCCTGCTGATCGTGCCGGACAAGATGGCGCGGGAGAAGATCCAGCATCTGCGCGCCATGGGCGTGGACGTGCGCATCACCCGCTCAGACGTCAACAAGGGCCACCCCGAATATTATCAGGACATGGCGGCACGCATCGCCGAGGAGACCGGCGCCTTCTATGTCAACCAGTTCGCCAATCCCGCCAATCCGCTGGCGCACGAAACCGGGACGGCGCCGGAAATCTGGGAGCAGATGGAACACGACGTGCAGGCCATCGTGGTGGGCGTCGGCTCCGGCGGCACGCTCACCGGCATCGGCCGCTATTTCGCCCGCGTCTCGCCGCGCACGGAAATGATTCTCGCCGATCCGGCAGGCTCCATCCTGGCGCCGCTGGTCAAGACGGGCAAGACGGTGGAAGCGGGCTCGTGGACCATCGAAGGCATCGGCGAGGATTTCGTGCCGCCCAATTGTGACCTCTCGCTGGTCAGCGATGCCTATGCGATCAGCGACAAGGAGAGCGTCGAGACGGCGCGCGCGCTGCTCTCGAAGGAAGGCATTCTCGCCGGCTCGTCCTCCGGCACCTTGCTCGCAGCGGCGCTGCGCTATTGCCGCGAGCAGACCACCATCAAGCGGGTGGTGACCCTGGTGCCGGACAGCGGCAACAAATATCTCTCCAAGGTGTTCAACGATTACTGGATCATCGAGCAGGGGCTGGCCGACCGCAAGCTGCACGGCGATCTCTCCGATCTCATCGCCCGGCGATTCGATGCCGGCGGCACGGTGACGGTGTCACCGGACGATTCGCTGATGGTCGCCTACAACCGCATGCGCAGCGCCGACGTCTCGCAATTGCCGGTGGTGAAGGAGTCCCGCATCGTCGGCATCCTCGACGAGCACGACATTCTCACCCATGTCGAGGGCCATGACGAATTCCGCGCCCAGCAGTTCAAGGATCCCGTGCGCACGGCGATGACGGCGCGGCTCAAGACCGTGCAGGTGAGCGACAAGCTCGACGTGCTGCCGCCGATCTTCGAGCGCAACGAAGTGGCGATCGTGCTGGAAGGCGAGACGTTCGTGGGCCTCATCACCCGCATCGACCTGATCAATCACCTGAGACAGAATCCATGACCGACAAGTCCGGCCGCAACCGGCTCGCCTTCGCCACCCGCACCATTCACGCCGGCCAGTACCCCGATCCCACCACCGGCGCCGTGATGGTGCCGATCTACGCCACCTCGACCTATGCACAGGAAAGCCCGGGCGTGCACAAGGGCTACGAATATTCGCGCTCGCAGAACCCGACCCGCGCCGCCTTCGAGCGCTGCATCGCAGATCTGGAGAGCGGCACGGAAGGCTACGGCTTCGCCAGCGGGCTGGCGGCGGAAGCGACCATTCTCGACTTGCTGCAAAGCGGCGACCACCTTGTGGTGAGCGACGACGTCTATGGCGGCACCTTCCGGCTGTTCGAGCAGGTGCGGCGGGGCAGCGCCGGGCTTGCCTTCGATTTCGTCGACATGAGCGATGTGGCGAATATCGAGCGCGCGCTGACGGCGAAGACCAGAATGATCTGGGTGGAGACGCCGACCAATCCGCTGCTCAAGCTCGCCGATCTGGGCGCCATCGCGGCGCTGGCCAAGCGGCGCGGCGTCCTCACCGTGTCGGACAACACCTTCGCCTCGCCTTACGTGCAGCGGCCGCTGGAGCACGGCTTCGACATCGTGGTGCATTCCACCACCAAATATCTCAACGGCCATTCCGATATCGTGGGCGGCTGCGCCGTGGTGGGTGAGAACAAGGAGCTGGCCGAGCGGCTGCGCTTCCTGCAGAACGCGGTGGGCGCGATCTCCGGTCCGTTCGATTCCTTCCTGGCGCTGCGGGGCCTGAAGACCTTGGCGCTGCGGCTGGAGCGGCATTGCGCCAATGCGCTGAAGATCGCGCGCTGGCTGGAGGCGCGCACCGCTGACGTGGAGCGGGTGATCTATCCGGGGCTCGACTCGCACCCGCAGGCCGCGTTGGCGAAGCGGCAGATGGCGGCGGGCGGCGGCATCGTCACGGTCATCTTGAAGCGAGATCTCGCCGGCGCCAAGCGGTTCCTGGAGCGCTGCCGGCTGTTCACCCTGGCCGAGTCGCTGGGCGGCGTGGAGTCGCTGATCGAGCATCCCGCCATCATGACGCATGCCTCCATCCCGCCCGACAAGCGCGACGCGCTCGGCATCTCGGACTCGCTGGTGCGGCTCTCCTGCGGCATCGAGGATTCCGACGACCTTATCGCCGACCTGCAACAGGCGTTGGGTTGAGCACCGCGCGACGGTCTTTCGCTCTCTTATCTCACCGCGCATCTCCCCCCTCCCCTTGCGGGAGGGGGCAATCCGAACTTGCGAAGCAAGTGAGGATTGGGGG
>DATCOJ010000111.1:0-21179 GCA_036564785.1 Rhizomicrobium sp.
GCTGAGCGCGCTGCGGCGGACGCAGGCAGCCCTGGTCGTCCGCCGCGCGGAGGATGCCAGGAACGCGCTCAAGCTGGGCAGCGCGCGGCGCGATCTCGATCAACTTCTTGCGATACGGGAGCGGGAGGCGGCCACCGCAACCGGCACCTATGCCGCGCTGCAGACCCAGTTCGACGCCATCGCGCGGCAGGCCGCCGACCTCGAAACCCTGCTCGAGCGGGTGGCCGCCTTAAGGGCCGGCGCGCCGCAGCAGGGCATGGTGGTGGTCACCGCCGACAGCGGCCCAAAGTCCGAGTTTCCCGCACGGGGCTCGCTGCTTCGTCCGGTGGTCGGCGAAATCGTCAAGGGAAGCGCGGAAGGCGCGGCCGACCGCGCGCCCGGCCTCACCTTCTTCACCCCGGCGGGGGCCGCCGTGGTCGCACCGGCGGATTGCCAGGTGCTTTTCGCCGGCCGTTACCATAAAACGGGCCAAGTCTTGATCTTAGAAATATCCGGCGGTTACGATCTTGTGCTTGCGGGCCTCGATCGAATCGAGGTGCGGCCTGGGGACCGGCTGCTTGCCGGCGAGCCGCTCGGCAGGATGGCTCTGGCAAGCGATGGGGCGAGGCTCTATTTCGAAGTGCGGCAGAACGGAAGAGGCGTCAGTCCGGCGCCATGGCTCGGGATCGATCTGAGGAAGGCAAGAAAATCATGAACCGGTATGCGTTGGTTGGTGTCGGTGCGGCTACGGGCTTCGCGTTGGCCGTGACGTTGTTCCCTGCCGCTCATGGTTCGAGCGACCTTTCCGCCTACCGCCAGCTCGATCTCTTCAGCGACGCCTTCGAGAAGACGCGCGCGGCCTATGTGCGCCCGGTCGAGGACAAGGAGCTCGTCAACAACGCCATCGAAGGCATGGTGTCCTCGCTCGATCCGCATTCGAGCTACATGGACGCCAAGACCTTCGCCGACATGCAGATCCAGACCAAGGGCGAATTCGGCGGCCTCGGCATCGAAGTGACGATGGAAGACGGGCTGGTGAAGGTGATCTCACCCATCGACGACACCCCGGCCGCCAAGGCGGGCATCAAGACCGGCGACTTCATCGCCGCCATCGACTCGACGCCGATCCAGGGCATGGCGCTCAACGACGCCATCGACAAGATGCGCGGCGCCAACGGCACCAAGGTGACGCTGACCATCCTGCGTCCCGGCGCCAAGAAGCCGTTCGACGTCACGCTCACCCGCGCCGTCATCCGGGTCGACAGCGTGAAGTTTCATCGCGAGGGCGACGTGGGCTACATCCGCCTGACCGCCTTCAACGAGAAGACGGACAGCGGCATGCAGCGCGCGGTGCGCGAATTGCGGACCCAGATCGGCGGCGGCCTCAAGGGCTACGTGCTCGACCTGCGCAACAATCCCGGCGGATTGCTCGACCAGGCGACGGCGGTCTCCGACGACCTGCTGAACAACGGCGAGATCGTCTCCACCCGCGGCCGCCATCCCGACGACACCCAGCGCTACAATGCGCATTCCGGCGACATCACCGACGGCAAGCCGATCGTGGTGCTGGTCAATGGCGGCACGGCGAGCGCGTCCGAAATCGTGGCCGGCGCGCTGCAGGACCACAAGCGCGCCACCGTCGTCGGCATGACGTCCTTCGGCAAGGGCTCGGTGCAGACCATCATTCCGCTGGGCGAAGGCGGCGGCGCGCTCAGGCTCACCACCGCGCGCTACTACACGCCGTCGGGCCATTCCATCCAGGCGATGGGCATCGTGCCGGACGTGGCGGTGGCTCAAGGCGGCGACGACGACGCGCCCAAGATCACCCGTCCGAGCGAAGCCGATCTGCCGGGCCATCTCGCGGGCGAAGGCGGCAAGAAGCAGAGCCAGAGCGTCATCCGTCCCGCGCCGGGCAAGAAATACGACGACTTCCAGCTGTCCTATGCGCTCGATCTGCTGCGCGGCCACATGACGGTCAGCTCGGTGGTCAAGAGCGCCGAGGCGAATTGATCGGCGGGCACTGACACTAGCCCGCGGAGGAGCTTTCACCGGTTATGAAGGGCCTTGCACTCGCGGGCGTCAGCGCCGTTGCAGCCTTCGCCGCGACCTGCGCCGTCTATCAACTCGCCCGCGCGGACGCCACCGCCGAACTCGACCGCTTCGGCAAGGCCTATGCCGTGGTGCGCGCGAGTTACGTTGAGCAGCCGCAGGACAGCGACCTGGTCGAGGGCGCCATCTCCGGCATGCTGTCGAACCTCGATCCGCATTCGAGCTATTTCGACCCGCGCACCTTCGCGGCGATGCAGGTGAAGACCGAGGGCCAGTATGGCGGCGTAGGCCTGGTCATCGGGCTGGAGGAGAGTCTGGTCCGGGTGATCCAGCCCATCGACGACACGCCGGCCTCCAAGGCAGGCATCAAGGCGGGCGACCACATCCTGTCGATCGACGGCAAGCTGATGACCGGCGTCAAGCTGGACGACGTGCAGGACAAGCTGCGCGGGCCGGCCGGCACCAAGGTGACGCTCACCATCCTGCGCGACGGCGTGAAGGATCCCTTCGACCTCACCTTGGTCCGGCAGGTGATCGCGGTGGAGGCGGTGACCGAGAAACGCGTGGGCGATGTCGGCTACATCAAGATTCCCGCCTTCAACGAGCGCACCAGCACCGGCGTGCGCAGCGCGGTCCAGGCGCTGCAGAAGCAGGGCAGCATCAAGGGCTATGTCGTCGACCTGCGCGACGACGGCGGCGGGCTGCTCGACCAGGCCATCGCGGTGTCCGACGACTTCCTGGATGGCGGCGAGATCGTCTCGGTGCGGGGGCGGCACAAGGAGGACACCCAGCGCTTCAATGCTCAGCCCGGCGACATCGTCCAGGGAAAGCCGCTGATCGTGCTGGTCAATGGCGGCAGCGCCAGCGCCTCGGAAATCGTGGCCGGTGCGCTGCAGGATCATCGGCGCGCCACCATCGTGGGCACGGTGAGCTTCGGCAAGGGCTCGGTGCAGACCGTGATCCCGCTCGACGAGGGCCGGGCCGGCGCGCTGCACATCACCACCGCGCGCTACTACACGCCGTCGGGCCGCTCGATCCAGACCACCGGCATCGCGCCGGACGTCGGCGTGGCGGAAGACGCGACGGACGTCAACGATTTCCAGAGCCTGATCGGCCGCGAGGCCGATCTGCCGCGCCATCTCGCGGCGGAAGGCCCGGCGGTGAAATCCGACGTGGCTTCGGTGATCCGGCCCGATCCGGCGAAACGCTACGACGATTTTCAGCTGAGCTATGCGATCGATCTCCTGCACGGCACGGCGTCGCGGCCGAAGCGAAGCCGCGAGGCGGATGCCGCCAACACCGGTCGCGATTAACCCACTGTAACCGCGATCTGCGCTATGGTGGGACATGGCGGCGGATATCCAGGACGATGGCTTCTCCGCGGGCGGGCGCGGACTCAATGTGCTGGCGCTCGCCTGGCTGATCGTCTTCGCCGCCCTGCTTTTGCTGCTGGCTTCGATTGCGTTCTTCGGCCGCGCCTCGGACGGCGACCCGGTGGTCTCGCTCGAGCTTGCCGGAGCCGCTGTTCAAAGGGCGATGCCGCCAAAGCACGCGGCGCAGCACGCAAGCGCCGAGACCAATCTGATTGGCGCCGGGCCGCAGCCTAGCGCACCGTCTGAGGCAGCTGCCGCCGCCCCGCCGCCGATGCAGAGCGTACCGACGAAAATCGACAGTCCGCTCTATGCCGGCGCGGCGCTGGTCGCCGATCCGGGCTTGATCGAACAAACGGCCGCCGGACCTTTGCCTCGCATCGCTGACAACGGCCGCACGCCGATGGCGGCCTATGCCCCTGCCGTCGCGGCGGCGAAAGCGCCGAAGATCGCAATGGTGGTGACGGGTCTGGGCGTCAGCGCCAAGGCAACGGCCGCCGCCATCGCCGGCCTGCCGCCGGCAGTGACGCTCGCCTTCGCGCCCTATGCCAGCGACGTGCAGCGCTGGGTGAGCGAAGCGCGCCGCAGAGGCCACGAGGTGCTGCTGGAAGTGCCGATGGAGCCTTACGATTTTCCGGACAGCGATCCGGGACCGCACACCCTGCGCATCGGCGCCCCGGAAGATGCCAATATCGAGCGCCTGACCTGGGCGATGACGCGCTTCTCCGGCTATGCCGGCGTCACCAATCTGTTGGGCGGCCGCTTCCTGGCGGATGCGGATTCGCTGGAGCCGGTGATGACCTTCGTGTCGCGCCGCGGACTGTTGTTCTTCGACAGCGGCTCCGGCGGACGTTCGGCGGTGCCGGAGGTGGCCTCGCAGCTGGGTGCGCCGTTCGCGCAGAGCGCCGTGACCATCGATGCCATCCAGACCGGGATGGAGATCGACCAGCGGCTTTCGGAATTGGAGACTCGAGCCCGGGCGGGCGGGGCTGCGGCGGGAACGGGCTTCCTCTATCCCCTGACGGTCGAGCGGATCGGGGCTTGGGCGCAGGGCCTGGCCGGGCGGGGCTTTGTTCTGGTTCCCGCTTCGGCCATAGTGGTGGCCGGCAAATAGTTCGCGTTGTCCGCATGTCCCGCCACAATCCGAAATACAAGCACGAGGATCTGCCCTATCGCGCCAGCGTCGGCGTGATGCTGCTGAACAAGGAAGGCCTCATCTTCGTCGGCAAGCGGATCGAGCAGACCGTCGAAGGCTGGCAGATGCCGCAGGGCGGCATCGACGATGGCGAGACGCCGCAGGAAGCGGCCTTGCGCGAGCTCGAGGAGGAGATCGGCACGCGCAAGGCCCAGTTCCTGCGCGAGCATGACGAATGGCTGTCCTACGACCTGCCCTCGCACCTCCTCGGCATTGCCTTGCGCGGGCGCTATCGCGGCCAGCGGCAGAAGTGGCTGGCCATGCGATTCCTGGGCGAGGATTCCGACATCAACGTCCACACCGCGGAGGCGGAATTCGCGCAATGGAAGTGGCTCGCCATCGAGGCGCTGCCGCGGCTGATCGTTCCCTTCAAGCGCGACACCTACATGAAGGTGATCACGTCCTTCCGCGACCTTGCGGGACCCGTGGCTTGATCGATCGCGGCGCCAGCGAAATCGACGCGCGAAAACTGACCTGCCCGATCCCGTGCTTTGCGGGCGCCGAGTGACGAGCGGTGAATCGGCAGCTTGCCGCGCAGCAGTGAACAGAATGCTGTATTCTGTTCGTATCTCCTCTTCTTCGTCAATCTTGTGACCGCGACTGCAAAAGGCCGGGATTGCGCGTTGCCTGTCCAAGCCAAGGGCACTTCGCGATGCGCTTGCCATGGAGGCCGGACAAAAGGGGATTCCGCTCAACATCGTCCAGCGTTGGCGTGCTCGTATAGAGACAACGGCTATATACGCGAGCGCCATGGGTGAGGAGGAACGCAACCTCGCACGCAAAGCATGGGCGACGTTCATGGGCGACGTTAAAGTCAGCGATCTGGGGAAAACGCTGCGTTTGTTTAGTTGCCCGTCGGGAAATTTTCCTCAACTAAGCAGTCCGAGGAAGTGCCTTGTCCAGAGGTTAAGGACAAACACGGCGGGATACGTGCCAATGAAGGTAAATACAAACCCGTTCAGTCCCATAAAGACTGCATTGCTGAGGTGAAAGATCATGAAGCCAGAAAGGATCAGCAGCAGCAGGCTCGGCGGCGCAATCAGCACGACCGGAAAAGCCATTTCTGTTACTATCACGCTCCAGCAAAAGAGAAATGCAACAGACGTACTGCTTGCAAGTTTTGCTGCGAATGCATGGCCATAAGTTTGCGTGAGCATAACGCCCGGAAGGGCGTTACCACTCCTCCAACTCCTCGAAACGAGCTTCGCTGCTCCCGACACGAAATAGGAGATGCATGCCTGGCCACCTATCAAAAGCACACCGGCCGATACGGTTCGGCTATCGCGGGTGGCGTCGCCCGCTGACATTAGAAGTGCTCCTGCAACCAACACGGTTGACATCTGGTCAGCTCCGTTACCGCCCCAGCCGGTGCGAACTGTGAGGTATATCGAGCTGACAAGAATGAAAGCGAGTAAGGCGATCTCAATCGTTGGCGATCGGATTGCAACAAGCCCTGCGGCACAAACAAATCGAAGCACTAGAACGCCCAACACTGTGGACTTGCTGAAGAGCGGTTCAGACACGCGGTTTTGGTAGAGCCATCCTTGACGCAGACGTAAGACACGCCACGACAGAAGCCCGGTATCATCGAACAACGCCAGATTTTGTAGCCATTCAGCTGTCATGATCATGGTGGCGACACCAATAAACGCGGTCGTCACTATCCGACAGTCATGAGTGGTGAAATTCAAATACATGGTCACAACGGATGAAACCTGGACAAGAAGGACACCCAAATTTTCCGATCATCGTGGCCGCTGCTTTCAACAATCGCGAATTGCCGCTCGGTGGCGCGCGGGCTGATTGGCGCCAGTGAGCACGCCGCATGAAGGAGGCAAAGATAGGGCAGCGACAGCGTTAGGGAATCCGGACAATTTGTGCAGAATTGTCGTTGACGTTTCAGGCTTTGAATTGCGTCACTAACGATTTTTTTTTGTCGCTGAGGTGGGTTCCAAACAAATGCAATTCTGGGGCGAGCCGGGCTGATCGGCACTGGTAGCCACTCATGTAGAACACCGTCAGAGTTTTTATCTCGAATTATAAGGTGATAGTCCCTAATGCCGGGGTTCGGCGCAAAAAAAGTCCACCTCGGAACTAAATGAAACGGGTCTTTCGAGCTGATGGCAGGTGCAAACGTCCGGAGCTGAGCCAGCAAAGTGATCGCGAGCCAAACTGCGACGAGGACTATGAGGGCACTGCCGATCACATCAGTCGCC
Organism: Rhizomicrobium sp.; assembly: GCA_036564785.1. GTDB lineage: Bacteria > Pseudomonadota > Alphaproteobacteria > Micropepsales > Micropepsaceae > Rhizomicrobium. The sequence goes on from DATCOJ010000111.1 coordinate 6,810, forward strand.
TACCTTGTTGTGGCCTCAATCGCGCGAGCTCTTCTTTTTAACAGGGAATTCAGAGAAGCGTCCTCATTTCCGCGGAACGGGCCAGCCAAGGTCCGAGCGTCCAAAAAATTTGCCCCACCATCGCCATGGTCGCCTTCCCCGTGATCTGCTTCGGCGTGGTCCGCCTCGGCGTGATCGGCTTGCGCGTGGTCAGCTTGGGCGTGATCCGCTTCGGCGTGATCGGCTTGCGCGTGGTCGATTGCATGATCCATTGCGTCATGCATTTGCTTGTCCTGCTCTGCGTGGATATGGGCGTCGACCTTCGCTTGCTCCGCCTTCATCATGGCGTCGATCATCTGGTCTGCTGCGTCAAATCCCGCTGGAGTAAAGGTCATGGTTTCGATGAGTTGATCTATTTGCCCCAGCTCATTGCGATTTAGCGATCGCATGGCATGCTCCCCTCAGCTATCCACGCAAGAATACTCGGGTCTCGGATTAATTCAATGCTAGGGAAGAAATCGCTGTGCCGCTTCCTGGGGCGGTATCCAACACGAAGTTCGTCTTCCAGCAATGGAATAGCGTCGACGAGCAATGGCCGAATATAGGGCGTCGCGAAGCGTTCGGGGGATCGCTCGCGCGAAGATCGCTATTCTCCATACTCCGCCGAGACGATAAAGTATTTGAATTGCAGCATCGGACTTCGTGTAGTTGTTTTCGCCAACAACGAGAATCATCGTCTCCAGATGGTCTGGATTTAGCCCACGTTCTCTTAGAAGGCGGCTTCCGGTCTCAGATTGAGCACTGGCAAAAAGGAATGTAGACCCACGTTTCCGGTTTAGGAGGAAACGAACCCATCCTGTACAGAAGTTGCAGACCCCATCGAAGACAATAACCATCTATGCCTCTAGCAGGCTCTCCGAGCCTTAGTGATGGTCGTGGCCATTAGCAAACAACCCAATGTCTGCCGAAGTGCATGTTGTGAACGTAGCGCGATATGCTGTCAGGTGAAACGGTCTAGATGGGCAGGGTCTTTTTTCCTTTTTTGGGGGCCGGATAGGGCGCGCGCGGGTGAACAAAATACAGCAAATTGTTCGGAGGAGCGGGATATGCGTCGCAGATTTCGACCCTCCCCGGCTTTGTCCCCGGCTATGCCGCGGCAGCTGAGGCTCGCTTGGCACTCTGAAGCTGAAGGCGAAGGCGACCCTAGGCGACCCCAAAAAAGGTGGCCTCAAGGGGAGGGTTCGATCTCGCAGGAGCCAATCGCGCGCTATCCCATTCTAGGGTCGGGACTCAATTGCAGCCAATGTGTTCAACACCCTGTCATGTTGTTCAACACTTTGTCATGGCCCGCAACAGCGGGCCACCCAGTTGGGTTCTGCACTACGCCCGGCCTTCGCGCACCTGCGCGGCTCTGCGTGAGAAAAGGGGATTCAAGCGAAGACGCAGAGAGGATCATCGTCGACAACCTTGCTGATTCACCTGGGTGGCCCGCTGTTGCGGGCCATGACACCGAGGTGGGTTTTCCAATTGAATACGAAACCTAGTCCGTAATCGTAGGATAACGCTTGCGGAAATCGTTCATGAAGGTTTCGAGCGTGTCGATGGAGGCGATCTGGGCGGCCAGGTCGCGGAAAGCGACGCCTTGGGTATCCACCTTCTGGGTGACGAGCGTGAAGGCGCTGGCATCCGGACTGCCCAGCACCCGCGCTCCGTACGCGGCGCGCAGCCGATCGAGCGCCGGCTGGTTGGCGGCCAGCGAGTACGAGATCGCCGCGCGCATCAGCGTCTGTCGCTCGGCGTTGGAGAGTTTCGCCGGACCCGGCGGATTGGGCGGCAGGGGCGGGAGCAGGGCTTCGGCCTTCTCGCCGGCCTGCTCCCAATTGCCGCTTTCCCAGTAGATGTCGGCTTGCAGTTTGCGCGCGTCGGACGAGTCGTCAAGCGCGACCAGTTCCAGCGCCTGATCCCATTGCTTGAGGCCGGCCAGCGCACGCGCTTCCAGAAGCACGCGCTGATGGTTGATCTCGTCGGGCAAGCCGCTGGTGCGTGTGGTGCGCAAGGCCGCCAGCGCTTCCTTCGGCTTGTGGTCGAGCAGATCGAGCATGGCAAGCCGGGTGGCGACCTGGGCGCGGGCCACGCCGTCGAGACGGTTGGTGACCTGATAGTCGAGCAGCTTCGCCGCCGGCCCCAGCAGATCGACCGCCACCAGCCGGTCCGACATGCGGCGGATCATCTCGTCGCCGTTCGGCCCGATGGGGGTGAGTTCGATGAAATCGTAAAACAGCGCCAGCGCGTCGATGGGCGCGAGCTTGTCGGCCTTGCCCTTGAGGAACAGAGTCTCGAAGGCGGTGCGCATGTCGTCTTCCGCCTGATGGCCGAAATCGTCATTGGGGAAGGTGAGCGCAGCGGCGCGCAGCGTCTGCAGCCCTTCGCGCCAGCGGCCGCGGCCGAGATAGAGCGCGGCGAGCTTGCGCAATGTCTTGAGTTCCAGCACGTCGCCGCGCCAGCGGAAACGCAGCTGCTCGAGGGCATCGATGGCGCTCGCCTGCGACATGCTGTGCGAAGCAAGACCGGACTCGATGCGTCCAAACATCGCGCGCGCCGCGAGCCCCTCGTCGCCGCCGGATTCCACAGCGCGAAACAGCGCGGCGGCGTCCCGCGCGCGACCGGAGGCGGAGAGGATTTGCGCGCGAACGAGTTGCGCTTCCAGCATCTGCGGCCTGGACAGGTCGTGCGGCAGGTGCGCGAGCTGCGCATTCGCCGCCTCGAATTTTCCGGCGCCGGCCGCGGCCTGCGCCGCGGCGAGCCGCGCCCGCACCTGCCACTCTGGCGGATAGAGTTTGAGTTCGGGCTGGGCTTCGGCCAGCGACTTCTGCGCGGCCGTCCAGTTCTCCAGCGCCGCCTCCGTCAAGCCGCGCCACAACGCGACGTGGCGGTCGGCATCGAAGGAAACATCGGAGAGATCGTTGTGCGCATCGCGATAGCGGCCCATCATGCAATCCGCCGCGCCGCGCATGGCCTGCAGCTGCCGGTCGCCTTGCAGCGCGGGATCCGCCGTCTGCATCAATTGAATGAGACCGAGCGTCTCCGCGGCAAACCCGCGGGCGAGATAAAAGTGTGCCAGCGCCAGCCGGGCCCGAAAAGCGACGCCCGGGTTTGCGGAAACGGCACGCGCGCGGAGCGACCGGGTCGTTGCCAGGAAATCGCCACCCCGTCCCCAATTGGCAAGGTCGAGAAAGGTCGGGCCTTCACCAGTGCGGGCGAACACCGCCGGCGATGCCGCGACCGGCACGGCGGGCGGCGTCAGCGAGAGGCCGCCGGACCGCGTGATGGAGATGCGCGATTGCGCCACGGTGACGTCGAGATCGTCGCCCAGCGGCGCCAGAACGAGTCCTGAGGCCGTTTGCAGCGCGGCAAATTCCAGATAGCTGTGCGTTCCGCGCATCGCCCGGCCGGGCGACGCAGGAACGACGATCAGCGTATCGCCGACGGAATTGTCGGCAAGTTTCAGCGCATGCGTGGCGCCTGGCAGCGTCGCGGCCAGCGCCGCGTGCTTGGCGTCGTCATCGTTGCGGATGAGCGAAATCGCGGCGGTCACGCCTGCAGCATGGGGGCCGATCTCGACCTTCAGGCTGCCGCCCGCGGCCTGCGCCGCGATCTGAGCGGGCTGCTTCAGGCCCAGGCGAAGGATCGTGGTGCCATCGCCGCTCGATCCATCGACGGAACTGGGGTAGTCGCCCAGCTGCGATTTGAGCAGCGCGACATCGACCGCCGGTCCGCCTTCGACCACGATCCAGGCCGTGGCGCCGCGGATGAAAGCGGCGGCCGCGCGGACATTGGGAAAGGTCAGAACGGCACCGCCATTTGTCAGCGCCGCGCCTGCTTGCGGTGGAACTGGGGGCGTGATGACCGTCGGAATGATAGGCCCGACGATTCTGATAAGCGGATGCGGCGCGTTGGCGAAACCGGGAGCACTCGGCTGTGACGGCGCAGGCGATTTCGGCGGCGCCTCGGATTTTGGCTCGGCGTCGTTCAATTTGCTCGCGGCTGAAGCGATCTCTAGCGCCTGAGCGCTGCTGACGGCTGTGGCCTTGGCAGCGACCGTTTTCGAATCGGGCTTTGCCGGCGTCGCCGCGTTGGTGGAGGCGTCGGTCTTGGGCGTCAGGATATCGAGAACGATCCGGTTGCCGTCACGCGACAGGCGATGGCTGGAACCGGAATCGATGGCGAATTCGAGCACGGTGCCGCCATTTTCCACCCGCCAACCCGCCGGCTTTATCCAGGGCGGCGCGATGTGCTCGAGCGCAGAGAGATCGGGACGCGCCTCCGCTGCAAAGCGGATTGACAGGTGTCCGGGCGCTGGAAACACCGAATAGGCGACGTTGCCCGGCCAATCGAACACCAGCCGGGTGTAGTCGGCATGAGCGGCGACGCGCACGGCAAGCGCCGGCAACGCGCTGACATCGACCGCCTTCTCTTTGGTCGGCGGCGACGGCAGATCGGGCGGCACGCCGGCAAAGGAGGATGGTACGAGATCGACCGCCAGCCGGTTGCCGGAAACGCTGGTGTGCGGGCGGATCGTCTGCGCCAGCGCCAGGCGCAAAGTTCTGCCGTCCGCATCCAGGCGCGCGCTGGAGACATACGCGCTGAGCCCCTGCGGGACGGCAGTCGGCTGGAAATCGATCTTGCGGTCGAAGGCGATGGTCATCACCCCGCCAGCCAATCCGACCGTGCCGTGCGCCATCGGGTCCAGCGTGAACACGATTCGCCCGAAGCCATTCTCTGCGGAGGTGGAAACGGAATCGGCGAGCGCCGGGCCGCCTATGGCACCAGCAGCTGCAAGCGCGGCCGCCAAGCTCAAGGCGCGCATGCGGCCCACGCTCTGTCGCGCAAGGCTCTCGGAAGATTTGGTCGAAGCACTCACTTTGGCGGCGCAACCGGGTTCGGCGAACTGGCCGGAGGCGGCGCGCTCGCAGCGGTCGTCGCCGCCGTCGTTGTCGCTTGCGGAATCGGAGCGGGAGTTGGACCGTTCGCGGTCTGCGGGCCGGGACCGGCTTGAGCGGGTGATGCCGTTCCCGAGCCGGGCGAGACCGTCGTCGCAACGGGCGCGGTGGCTGGCGTCAACGCTGCCACCTGAGCAGCCGGTTGAGCGGGCTGCGGCTCTTTCACCTTCAGCCGGTTGGCAAGCTTGACCGTCAGCTTCTGTGCCGATTCCGGCTTCATCTGCGCCAGCACCGCGCCGAGGACATCGGGCTTCATGGCGCCGGTCACGGGCAGCAGAACGTCGTCGTCCAGGGACTCAAAGATGCGCGCGGCGTCGCGCGGCTTCATCGAGGAATAGCTCTTCACCAGCACTTCGAGCTGCTTCTGCTCCGCGGCGTCACGCTGGCCGAGCAAGGTTTGAAGCTGCAACTGCAACTGCTTCAGTTCGGAGATTTTGCCGTCGACCCGCTTGGCCGCGGCGGCCAGCAGATTCTCGCGCGCCGTCAGCGAATCCTCGCGCGCATCCAGTTCCGACCGCCGGTGGGAGAGACTGGTCAGCACGTCGACTTCCGCCGCACTCGTCTCCTTGGCGTCGTCCGCCGCCGGATCCGGCGCTGCTGCCTTGGGCTTCGACGGCTGCGCGGCCGCTGCCGCAGGCTGTCCGTCCTGCGCCCTGGCATCGATGGCAAGACCGACACTCTTCAACACAAGCAAGGCCAGAGCCATCGCCATGACGGCGGGAATGGGCCGCAGATATTTGCGAAACTGTGTCACCGGACGTTCCTCAGAGCTTGCGGCGTGCGCGACTCAAGGCGCGCGGCCAGAACAGCGGGCAGCACGGGTGCCGCCTTCGGCGTTCCGCGCTCGATGCGGTCGGCGATGCGCTCGCCGGAGACCATGAGCAGCGACAACTCGTCGGCCAGGCTGCGGGCGCGGCTCAGCCGCTCATCCAGCGTCTCCGACGCACCGGCCGCGGCCGCCTTGAGCAAGCGCATGGAGGAGCCGGCATTGGCGATGGCGCCGTTCAATTCGCCGATGGTCTCCTTCAAGCCGTCCTGGCCGCTGCGCAGCGCGGACAGGCGCCGCTCCAGCAGCGCGCAATAGCCGAGCGTCGCCAGCAACAGCAGCGAAAGCAGGATTTCGACGATCAGGGAGATCGGCATCGGCAGTCTCCTTCAAAGCGCGCGTGAGGCGTCGGTACGGCGGATGGCTTCGTCCACCCGCACCGCCACCGAAGAGCCGACCCGTCCCATACGACCCTTGAGCAGCGGCACGCCGCCGCAGCGGAGTTCGATCTTGGAGTCGGGCCCGGCGTTCAGCATTACCGTCTCGCCCAGCTGGAGATTCATGATCTTGCTGAGCGGCATGGTCTGCTCGTCGAGAATGGCGTCGATCTCCACCCGGGTGGACCATAGCTCGCTGGCCAAATGGCTCTCCCAGATGGAATCGCGGCCGAACTTCTCGCCCATGAACTGCTGCAGCAGCAGCTTGCGGATCGGTTCCAGGGTGGCATAGGGCAGCAGCAATTCGGTGCGGCCGCCCCGGTCCTCCATGTCGATGCGAAGCTTGACCAGGATGGCGGCGTTGGCCGGCCGCGCGATCGCCGCAAAGCGCGGATTGGTCTCAAGCCGGTCGAGCGCGAAGGTCACCGGCGCCAGCGGTTCGAAGGCTTGGCACATGTCCTGGAGGATGACTTCCGTCATGCGCTGAACCAGCGTGCGCTCGATGGTGGTATAAGGCCGGCCCTCGATGCGCATGGCGGCAGTGCCGCGCCGGCCGCCCAGGAGCACGTCGACGATCGAATAGATGAGATTGGAATCGACGGTGAAGAGGCCGTAATTGTCCAGTTGCTCGGCGCGGAAGACGGCAAGGATCGCGGGCAGCGGAATGGAATTCAGATAGTCGCCGAAGCGGATCGAGGTGATGTTGTCGAGGCTGACTTCGACGTTGTCGGAGGTGAAATTGCGCAAGGATGTCGTCATCAGCCGCACCAGGCGGTCGAAGACGATTTCCAGCATCGGCAGCCGTTCATAGGACACCAGCGCCGAGTTGATGATGGCGCGCACGCCGCTCTTGTCCTGGAACTGATCCTCGTTGACGTCGAAGCCCAGCAGGCTGTCGATCTCGTCCTGATTGAGGATGCGTTCGGCGAGCGCGGCGCCTTCGGCCGGCGCCGGCTCGGGCGCGGTTTCTTCGACAGTCGCTTCGATTTCGTCGGCCATGATGCCTCTTATTGAACGATCATTTCCTTGAGCAGCACGTCTTTCACGGGAAAGGGCGCGGCGGCGACATTGACCCGCCGCAGCAGCTCTTCCTTCAGGCGCAGCACGCCGGCGCTTCCTTTGAGGTCGTCGACGCGCAGCTCGCGCAGATAGCCTTGAAACTGGTCCACGATGCGGGGCTTGAGCGCCTCGAGGGCGGCTTTTTCATCGGCGCGGCCCAGCTCCAGCGAGGCGGAAAGCTTGAGATAGGCGGGGCTTCCGTCGGCAGTCTGGATGTTGACGACGATGTCGGGCACGTCGAAGAACGCAACCTGCGGCGCGACGATGGGCTCTTGCGGAAGGTCCGCCGCCTGCGTTTCGGAGGATTCGCCGGGACCGCTCAGCAGGAAGTAGTAACCCGCACCGCCGCCTGCGAGCAGAACCAGCAGCGCGCCGCCGCCAATGATCAGCAGCTTGCGATTGCCGAGCAGCTTCTTAACGAATCCTTGCTTCGCAGATTTCGCCCCGGAATCGTCGGCGCCTTCCGGCGCTTCGTCGTCGTCGCCGCGCTTCGCAATCTCGGTCTTCGCCATCGGCCCGCTCGCGTTCCCTACCGGCGGGAACGTTAGGCAGTCGTGGTTAAGGACTGGTTCAAATTGTCCGTCGAATGCGCAAAAGCGGAAGAGTTCGCCCGGCAGAGTTTGCCGCGACGAGCCCGAATGGCTCCGCAATTCGCTGGAAAACCCTGGCGTTTTGGCGCGGCACGGGTGCTGCACTTCATGGTGCCAAGCGACGGACCAGAAAGGATCCCCGCCTGCCATGGACAACACACTCCTCGTCAGCCTCTCGCACCAGATTGCGGCCTTTCGCTCGATGGACGTGATCGCGAACAATCTTGCCAACGTCTCCACGCCCGGCTTCAAGCGCGAGACCGCGAAGTTCCAGGAATACGTCCAGGCCGCACAGCCGACGGAAGGCGACACCGCGCCACAATATCTGAGCTTCGTGCAGGACGCCGGCATCGTGCGCGATCTGAGCGGCGGTCCGATCGAGCGCACCAACGCGCCGTTCGATCTTGCCATCGACGGCAACGGTTATTTCGTCGTCAAGACTGCAAACGGCGACCGCTACACCCGCAATGGCCATTTCACGCTCGATCCCGAGGGCCGCATCGTCACCGAGAGCGGCGAGCAGCTGCAGGGCGAAGGCGGCGAGATCACCGTCACCGCCGACGATGGCGACATTCACGTCGCCCAGGACGGCACGGTGACCGGCCTCAAGGGCCAGCTCGGTAAGCTGCGCCTCGTCACTTTCGCCGACGAGCGCGGGCTCAAGAAGGAAGGCACCAGTCTCTACTCGGCGGTGCAGACGCCGCAGCCGGTGGAGAAGGCCAGCCTCAAGCAGGGCATGTTGGAAGCCTCCAACGTCGCCCCGGTGATCGAGATTTCGCACATGATCGAAGTGATGCGCGCCTATCAGGCGACCGCCACGCTGTCCCAATCCCAGGAAGACCTCATGCGCCAGGCCATCGACAAGCTCGGCCAGGTCGAAAGCTAAGGAGATCTGTCATGCGAGCCTTGAGCATCGCGGCGACCGGCATGCTGGCGCAGCAGACCAATGTGGAAGTGATCGCCAACAATCTGGCGAACATGAACACCGCCGGCTACAAGCGCCAGCGCGCCGAGTTCCAGGACCTGCTCTATCAGAATGTCGAGCAGGCGGGCGCCCAGTCTTCCGATTCCGGAACCATCGTGCCCTCCGGCATCCAGCTCGGCGCCGGTGTGCGCACGGCCGCGGTCTATCGCGTCACCAGCCAGGGCGACATGCAGTCGACCTCCAATCCCTACGATCTGGCGGTCCAGGGCCCGGGCTATTTCCACATCCAGCAGCCGGACGGGACCGACGCCTATACGCGGGCGGGAAATTTCGCGCTGTCGCCGGAAGGCCAGATCGTCACCGACAAGGGCTACACGGTGGCGCCCGGTATCGCCGTTCCCGCCAATGCCTTGACCGTCACGGTCAATGCGCAAGGTCAGGTGCAGGCGAGCATTGCCGGGCAGACGGCCCCACAAACACTTGGCCAGCTCGAACTCGTGCGCTTTCCCAACGAAGCGGGGCTGCAGGCGCAGGGCGACAATCTGTTCCTGGAGACAGCCTCCTCCGGCTCGCCGCAGTCGGGCCTTCCCGGCTCCTCCGGCTACGGAACAATCCAGCAAGGCTTCCTGGAAACCGCCAACGTCAATCCGGTCGAGGAGATGACCTCGCTGATCTCAGCCCAGCGCGCCTATGAGATGAACTCCAAGGTGGTGACCGCGGCCGACGATATGCTGCAGATGACCGCGCGCATGGGAGGTGGCTGATGCGCACATCCTTCGCCCTCTATGCGATTGCCGCGCTTGTTGCGACGGCACCGGCTCTCGCCGATGCGCCGGCCGCGGAGCCCACGCAGGCACGCATCGTGGTTCCCTCGCGCGACATCGTGCGCGGCGAGATCATCGCCGATTCCGATCTCGCCTATCAGGCGATTGCCGGCGCGCAGATGAAAGCCGGCCTCGTCACCTCGATGAACGAGCTCGACGGCATGCAGACGCGGCGCTTTCTGCACATGGGCGAGCCGGTGCGCAGCGACGATGTACGCCCTCCCGTGCTGGTCACCAAGGGATCGACCGTGACCATGAATTTCGAGGCGCCCGGCATCACGCTGACCGCCATCGGCAAAGCGATGACGGAAGGCGGCATGGGCGAGACCATCACCGTGCTCAATCCCATCTCTTATCGTCAGATCACCGGCGTGGTGATGGGAGCGGGCACTGTCCGCGCCGGTGACATCACGCCGTTCGCTTCGCCCAACCAGATCGCTCAAGCTCAGCCATAAACCGGGAACCCGCGATGCCGAAGAAGACCGTTCATAAGGAAAAACCCGTTTGCGCGACCGTCAAGGTCTCAACGCGCCAGCGCCTGGCGGATGAATTTCTGGAAACCGCGAAGGAGCCGAAGCGGTCGTTTCTACGCAAGCTGACCATCACCAATCTGTTCGTGGCGTTCTCCTCCACGCTGTCGGCCTGCAGCGCCGTGGATCGCATCGAGAATATCGGCTCGCCGCCGGCGCTCGCGCCCATCGCCAACCCGATCGCGCAGCCGAACTACCAGCCGGTGACCATGCCGACCGAGCAGAGCCCCGCCGGACTGCATCAGGCGAATTCGCTGTGGGCCCCGGGCGCGCGCAGCTTCTTCCACGATCCGCGCGCCAGCCATGTGGGCGACATCATCACCATCGACATCTCCATCGCCGATGCGGCCAAAATCTCGGACTCGACCTCGCGAACGCGCACCAATAGCGAGGACGCCAACCTGACCAATTTTTTCGGCCTGGAGTCGAAGCTGCAGAGCGTCTTGGGCGCCGATCCGGCCAACCTCGTCAAGATGGGCTCGGACAGCTCCAATGTGGGGGCCGGCGCGGTCGACCGCTCGGAAACCATCAACCTGACACTGGCCGGAATCGTCACCCAGGTGCTGCCCAACGGCAATCTGGTGGTGAGCGGCCATCAGCAGGTGCGGGTCAATTTCGAGCTTCGCGATTTGCAGATCGGGGGCATCGTTCGCACCGAGGACATCACCAGCAACAACACCGTCAATCTTTCGCAGATTGCCGAAGCGCGCGTGTCCTATGGCGGCCAGGGCCAGATCACGGACATGCAGCAGCCGCGCTACGGCAGCCAGCTCTACGATGTCCTCATGCCGTTCTAGCCGGGATGACGCCTTGGTGGGCGGGGCTAGGGGCGCACGCGGCCGGATCGAAAGGTCCGGCCGCGAAGCTTTTGTGCGCGGGCGGGCGGCTGCTAGTACGTTCTCAACTGACCAAGACCGTTGCCGAATTCAAATTCGCTAACGGATAGAGGCACTACGCGCGACTCTCCACGGGACACCACGATCAGCAGGCCAGACAGTGTGCCCTTCGAAGCCATTTGCGCGAGTTGAAGGCTATTGGGAGCGATGGTTCCTCTAATTGTGATTTGCACATTTGCAGGGATCTTGGGTGCAAACGTCGTAGCTGAAGTCGAATTGCATGTTTGATAGCACTCACCTATCCCGCCAAATTCGACATAACCGCTAACCGTCGTTGCATTCTTGGGCGTAAAGCTCCAGTTATAACCCTGATCGAGGGCGGCAATTCCTATTGGATAGTCCGTTTCGTCAACTATCTCCAGAACGACCGAGGCTTGCGTGTAGATTCCGAACGCGTCCACTCGAAGGGCGGTCAACGAAGCTGAAACAACGCAGACGCGGATAGTCTGATCCGAGATGCAATCCTGGTCGGCTGCCGCAGGGGATCGAAAGGCCAACACCATCAGGATCAGTGCGGCGTATGAAAGGCGCAGGCATGACGTGGTTAGCCTGGACATTTTGGAATCTCCCCCTCAGTGGCGCGCTTGAGCCAATTTGCAATTGCGCCAGAATTTGCATTGATCGCGTATGCTATACCAATCGTCGGGCTGGCATACTCGTACTCTTCAACGCCACCGAATTGCCTGCTACAGCCAACGACATCGGGTAAGGTGACGTATAGATAACCGATGACCGCTCCTTGCGACGCTTGCGAGCGCAGTTCGCCGGGTTCGATGAAGGCGGCACCTACGCGAAGGGATTTTATGTTCGTTTCAAAAGTTCCCAACGAATCTCCGATGCTTGCACGAAAATGATCCAGCGGAAAATCGATCGAGGCGTCCGACACAGGCGCCATTTCGTAGTCGATAATGTTCGCAAGGCGCGTTGCGGAAGGAACGCGCGCTATATCAGTTGGGGGGATTTGAACTGGTGTCTGGGTGGCCGGCCGATCGACAAGTGGATTGCGAATTGGCGGCCTCGGTGCCGTTGCGATATTCTCTCTCACCGGAGATGAGAGCGTTTTTGGTAGCGTACGCTTCGCGATGCGCTCATCACCTGCTGGAACTCCGTATCTTGTCAAAACTCCATACAGACCCACTCCGATAAAGAAAATCACGATGCCCCAGAATATCAGCCGCTGAATGCTGGGCGCCCACGATGTAGCGATGAGTAGAATCGCACCGACGATTGCTCCCACAATTACCGTTACGGGCACTGTGGGAAGACTCGCCACGAACAGGACTATGGCGAATGCAGCCCCAAGGAAGAATTCGGGGCCATACCTTGCGGGGACTACCCGGCCGCTCATCGTGTGCCCGCTTGTTGACCACTGTACTCGGTAGATTGCGATGAATAGTATTCTACCCTGACGTTGTCGCCAAGATGCGCAACACCTTTGAAGCGCTCCCGCTTCTACCGGCTGGAACGATTATTTCGGTGCCGGATGGGCTGTTCTTGCCACATGGGGCGCGCCACCCCATCCGGAACTGAAACGAGAGGCCAATTGTCTCCAACTTGGCGTGGAGCGCGATCGGAAACGGGTGCGTGGCTCTAGTCGTCGCGGTAGACCCGCTCGCGCCGCTCGTGGCGCTCCTGTGCCTCGATCGACAGCGTGGCGATCGGGCGGGCGTCGAGACGCTTCAGCGAGATGGGCTCGCCGCTCTCCTCACAGAAGCCGTAGGAGCCGTCCTCGAGCCGCCTGAGCGCGGAGTCGATCTTGGCGATCAGCTTGCGCTGACGGTCGCGCGTCCGCAGCTCGAGCTGGCGCTCGGCCTCGGTCGAGGCGCGGTCGGCGAGATCGGCGTGCGGCGTGGTTTCGGCTTGTAGATTCTGAATGGTTTCTCGGCTCTCGCGCAGGATGTCTTCTTTCCATCCCATCAGTTTGCGGCGGAAGTATTCGCGCTGCCGTTCGTTCATAAAGGGTTCGCTGTCCGACGGCCGGTACCCGGCCGGGAGTTCCATACCCATGCAAACACCCCTTCGAGAGGACTCGCCCTATCACCTGAGCGGGCGGGTTTATACAGGCGGGGCAAGCCCGCTTCAATCGGATATGTTGGCTTGACTTTGCTGAAATTTCTCCTTTCCCGACATGCGGTTAACGGGCGAATCGGGCTAGTTTGGACCGGCTGTTGTCCTCGTCGGTCAAGGGAATAGGCGGTCTCGATGCTGTTCGACTCCCGGGACCTCGCCGCGTTCTACGAGTCGCCGCTGGGTCAGGTGACACGCCGGGCCATCTACCGCCGCTTGCGGATGTTCTGGCCCGATCTCAGAAATCAGCGGCTTCTGGGCTACGGCTTCGCGGTTCCCTATCTGCGGGGCCTTGCCCTCGACGCGGAGCGGACGATTGCCCTGATGCCTTCGCAGCATGGGCCCTTGCGCTGGCCCGAGCGGCGCGGCCTGTCGCTGGTGGCGGAGGAAGACACCCTGCCGTTTGCAGACGGGCTGTTCGACCGTGTGCTGATGGTTCACGGCCTGGAGTCGGCTGACTCGATCCGTCTCCTCATGCGCCAAGTCTGGCGGACGCTCGCCCCGGCCGGCCGGTTGCTGGTGGTGGCGCCCAATCGTCTAAGTCTGTGGGCTCAAGTCGACCGCTCACCCTTTGCCCAGGGTCGTCCCTTCACCCGCCTCCAGCTGACCAAATTGTTGCAGGAGGCTCTTTTCGTTCCGGAGCGATGGGATAGCGCGCTGATGCTGCCGCCGCTCAAGGGCCGGCGGCTGATCGGCCGGGGCGTGGGGTGGGAAAAGGCCGGTCAACTCCTATGGCCGCAGCTCGCTGGCGTTCATCTGGTGGAGGCAACCAAGTCGCTCTATGCCCCCGCGCCGGTCGCCGTTAGGAAGCCTAGAGGGACCCTAATTCCAGCTCCGGCGTAAGCCTTTCGCCACTCTAATGTTACTTTGTTTTCACGCTACCGACAGAGAGCGGAGAGCGAACGCGCTTAAACGTGGCCCCGCGCCGGACAATCCGGCGATCCTAGGGAGAACTCAATGCGCACATTGAAAGTGATTGTTCCGGCCATCGCGATTTCCGCCTTCCTCGGCGGCGCGGCGTTCGCGGCCGATGCCACCTCGACCACCACCACAACTCCGGCGGCGACCAGTTCCTCGATGAGCTCGACGTCGGCCATGAAGACCAAGAAGGTGCATCACAAGCATCACATGGCGGCAAAGACCAAGACGACCACGACCACGACCACGACAACGACGCCGGCCACACCCGCTCCTGGCGGCCACTGACCGATTGTCAATTGAACGGCGGATCGCCTTGCCATGTCGGCAGCGGCGGCCGCCGTTTTCTTTTGATGGATTTCGCGGCACTGTTTTAGCC
>DATCOJ010000112.1:0-18317 GCA_036564785.1 Rhizomicrobium sp.
GGGGGACGTCGATCGTGAGCCCCCCACCCGAAGTGTCTCGCTTGCGCTCGCCACTTCGACCTCCCCGCGTTGGGGGAGGTGAAAGAACGGGCATCGCATTGATCGCCCGGTCATTGCCGGGCACCATCGTTCTTTCGATGCGCAGAATGTGGAGACCCGACATGAAGCGGCCGTATCTCATCGCGCTGGCCCTGTGCCTCGTTGCGCCCGCGGCCTCGGCGCAGTGGCTGCCGACCGGGCAGACGGTGACCCCGCTCGCTCCTGCCGGCGCGCGCTTCGATCCGCTGGCCCTCGAGCTGCCCGTCATCGGCCGCGCGGTGGCGGGCCAGGCGGTCACCACTGCGCTCACGCCGGACGGCCGCACGCTGCTGGTGCTCACCAGCGGCTATAACAGCTGGCGCGATGCGCACGGCAAGATCATCCCCGAGGCCTCGACCGAGCATCTGTTCGTGTTCGATGTGTCGAGCGGCATGCCCGTCTTCCGCCAGGCTCTGCCGGTGCCCAATGCCTTCGGCGGCCTGGCCGTCGCTTCGGATGGCGACACCGTCTATGTCGGCGGCGGCGCGGACGACACCGTCCTCTCCTTTGCGCGCGGGCCCAAAGGCGATTGGCTGCAGCACGGCAAGCCGTGGAAGCTCGGCCACACAGCCGGCAACGCCGTGGTCCATCAGTCCGCAGTGCTGAAGCCGGCAGCGGCCGGCCTCGCGCTGAGCGCCGACGGCAACACCCTCGTCGTGGCCAATTACCAGAACGATTCCATCACCATCGTCAGCACCGGTTCGCTCGTCGGCAACGAAAAGCCCGGCACCGAGTTCGACCTGCGGCCCGGCAAGCTCGATCCGGGGCAGCATGGCGTGGCGGGAGGCGAGTTTCCCTATTGGATCGCCGTCCGGGGAAATGACACGGCCTACGTGACGAGCCTGCGCGATCGCGAGATCGTTGTCGTGGCGCTGGGCGACAAGCCGAAGGTGACGGCGCGCCTCGAGGTCAAGGGCAATCCCACGCGACTGCTGCTGAACCGGGCGCAGACGCGTCTCTACGTCGCCGAGGACAATGCCGACCGCGTGGATATTTTCGACGCGGTCAGCGGCGCGCCGCAGGCCTCAGTTGCCGTGGCACCGGTTGATCGCACAGGCGCCGTCGCGGCGCTGCCCGGCGCTTCGCCCAATGCGCTGGCGCTGTCGCCGGACGAGAAGAGGCTCTATGTCAGCGACGGCGGCATCAATGCCGTCAGCGTGATCTCGCTCGAGGGAACGCCGAAGCTCCTCGGCCTCATTCCCACCGCCTGGCAGCCCAACTCGGTCAGCGTCAGCGCCGACGGCAGGACGCTCTACGTCGCCAACGGCAAGAGCCCGACCGGCCCCAATCCGCGCAACTGCATGAAGATCTCGCACGCGACGCCGCCTTGCGACGCGGACATGCAGGCGGGCGCCGCCAACCAATACGTCTACACGCTCACCACCGGTGGGCTGCAGACCATCCCCGTGCCCGATGCGGCGGCGCTGGCGAGCCTCACCGGCCAAGTCGCGCGCAACAATGGCTTCGGCGAGGCGGAAGACGCGGAGGACCGCGCGACGATGGCGGCGTTGCGAAGCCGCATCAAGCACGTCGTCTATATCGTCAAGGAGAACCGCACCTACGATCAGATTCTCGGCGACTTGCCCGGCGCCAATGGCGATCCGTCGCTGGTGCAGTTCGGTCCCGCGATGACGCCGAACCAGCACGCGCTGGCGCAGGAATTCGTGGCGCTCGATTCCTTCTATGACAGCGGCGAAGTGAGCGGCGACGGCTGGGCCTGGTCGACCTCCGCGCGCACCACGGACGCGGTGGAGAAGCAGATCCCGGTCAACTACGCCGATCGCGGCATGACCTATGACGAGGAAGGCACCTCGCGCGGCGTCAACGTGATGCTACCCATGGCCGAGCGCGCCACCACCACGCCGTTCGGCGACAAGGATCCCGATTTGCTCCCGGGTCCCGCCAACGAGACGGCGCCGGACGGTCCCGCCGGCGAATACCAGCAGGGTTATCTGTGGAATGCCGCCCTGGGCGCCAAGCTCTCCGTCCGCAATTACGGCTTCTTTCTCGACATCGACCGCTACTTCAAGCAGGTGCCGGCGGGCGACCGTATTCCGCTCGAGCGCGAGCCGGCGTCCAAGGGCTTGCGCGTTGCCTACCCCGCAGACCCCGCGCTCGCCCCCGCCACCGACATCTATTTCCGCGGCTTCGACAACAGCTTCCCCGACTACTGGCGCTACCGCGAATGGGCCCGCGAATTCGATTCGCAATCCAGGACGAACTCCTTCCCACAATTCGAGACCGTGCGCTTCATGCACGATCACACCGGCGATTTCGACAGCGCCATCGACGGCGTCAACACGCCGGAGACGCAGATCGCCGACAACGACTACGCGGTGGGCCTGCTGATCGAGAAGATTGCGAGAAGCCGCTACGCCAAGGACACGCTCGTCTTCGTCATCGAGGACGATGCCCAGGACGGCCCCGACCATGTCGATGCGCACCGTTCGGTCGCCTTCATCGCCGGGCCCTACGTCAAGCAGCGCGCCGTGGTGCCGGAGCGCTACACCACTGTCAGCATGATCCGCACCATCGAGGAAATCCTGGGACTGGCGCCGCTCAACCTGCACGACGCGCATGTACGGCCGATGGCGACGGCGTTCGACCTCAACAATGCGAAGTGGAGCTATCGCGCCCGCGTGCCGGCAATTCTGCGCTCGACCGCGCTGCCCTTGCCCAAGGCCTCGCGCGGCGCCGCCATCGTGAAGCCCACTCACGACGCGGCTTATTGGGCGGCCAAGACCAAGGGCTTCGATTTCACCGCCGAGGACCGCCTCGACACCGGCCTCTACAACCGCATCCTGTGGGAGGGATTGAAGGGCAAGCGGCCCTATCCGGTTCGGCAGAAGAGCGAATAGCGAATGGCGCTCAAAATCCGCATCATTCCCTGCCTCGACGTGAAGGACGGACGCGTCGTCAAAGGCGTCAATTTCGTCGATCTGCGCGATGCCGGCGATCCGGTCGAGCAGGCGATGCTCTACGACGCGGCCGGTGCCGACGAGCTCTGCTTCCTCGACATCGCCGCGAGCCACGAGAAGCGGCCCATCCTGCTTGAGGTCGTGCGCCGCACGGCGGAAGCCTGCTTCATGCCGCTGACGGTCGGCGGAGGCATCCGCACCCTCGATGACATCCGCGCCCTGCTGCTGGCCGGCGCCGACAAGGTCTCGATCAACACCGAAGCGGTGCTGCGTCCCGATTTCGTGCGCGAGGCCGCGCGCAAGTTCGGCAGCCAATGCATTGTCGCCGCCATCGATGCCAAGCAGACCGCACCTGACAAGTTCGAAGTCTTCACCCATGGCGGACGCAAGGCCACCGGCCTCGATGTCGTCGCGCATGCGCGAAGGCTCGCAGAATACGGCGCCGGCGAGATCCTGCTCACCTCCATGGATCGCGACGGCACCCGCGAGGGATACGACCTCGCGCTGACCCGCGCGGTGGCCGACGCCGTCAGCGTCCCGGTCATTGCCAGCGGTGGGGTGGGCAGTCTTGAGCATCTGGTCGAGGGAATCCGCGAGGGGCACGCCAGCGCCGTGCTGGCGGCCTCGGTTTTTCACTATGGCGAGGCCTCCGTCGGCCAGGCCAAAGCCGCCATCGCCGCGGCCGGGCTGCCCGTTCGTCCCTGAAAAGTTCCTGTGGATATCCTGCGGAACCCGCATCCCTGTCATGAAACTTTCGAACTGCGATTGAAGCCGGCGGCCAAGGTGTGGAAGATTCCGCCCCTGGGTAAAAGGTGGGGAAGCGGGCCCGCGGCAAATGCCGCGCTGGCCCCAACGCATGAGTCAACAGTTCGAGTTCAAGCTGGTGGATGATCTGGAGGAAGTGCTGAAGTCGCGCACGGTGCGGGCGCGTGCCGACTACGGACTCAATCCGCTTCCGGCGTTGATCGAAACAGATGCTACTTGGCACGCGCCGAAGGGCGACAAGCCCAAGCCGGTGAAAGCACAGCCGGCGCTGCTCCCGGAGGATGCCACCGCCGAGGATGCCTTCCGTCTCACACTGATTCAGTGCAAATGGCATATCGCGGCGAACATTCCCGCCGTCGTCGAGACGCGCGATCCCGAGGGCATGCATCAGATGCGCGTCGGGTTCCGCCGCTTGCGCGTGGCGCTTACTTCCTTCGGCGGCGAATTCCGCAATCCGCAGGTCGAAGGCCTGCGCCTGCGCGCTAAGCAGATCGGTGAGCGTTTGGCACCGGCCCGCGACCTTGACGTCTTCATGAAGGATCTGTTCGAGCCCGCTGCCACCGCCAATGGAGCCAAGGAAGCCTTCGAGATCCTGCGTACGCGAGCCAAGGACGCGCGCCACGCCGCCTGGGACCAGGCCGTGATTCAGGTCTGCGCGCCGGCCTTCTCCGGCTTTATTCGCGAGCTGGGCGACGCGCTCGATCACCGCATCTGGTTCGAGGCGCCGCATGCCAAGTCGAACGCCGCCAAGGGCCTGATTGCCTTCGAGACACCGGCCTCGGTGCTCGCCGACCGCATGCTGAAATACCGCCTGGCCCACGCCAGGAAACGGGCGCGCCATCTCGAAAAGCTGTCCGACGAAGAGCGCCACAAGCTGCGCATTGCGCTCAAGAAGATGCGCTACACCTCGGAGTTCTTCGCCCCGCTCTACGGCAAGAAGTCGACAAAGAAATTCCTGAAGCGCCTCTCCCGCATGCAGGACATCCTGGGCGCGCTCAACGACGTGGTGACCGCGCGCGATACCCTGGAGAAGCTGGTAGCCCAGGGCGACGGCGGACCGCTCGCCTCCAAGGCCGATCTCTCCTTCGCCGCCGGCATCGTTTATGGCTGGCAGCTGGAGCGGGCCGACCGCATTTGGAAGGACGCGGTCGATTGCTGGGCGGAATTTTCGGACAGCAAGCCCTTCTGGCAGGCCTAACCGCCGGCCATCATCCGAAGTAACTTGCCTTATCCCGCTGAATGGATTTGATTTTCGGCCCGCGCTAGAAGCGCGGCCAAAGGCAGGATTGGTCATGGGCAAACGCAACCGCCGCAAGCGGCGCTGGGATGAGGACGAATCCGAGGGCCCGGAAGTGCGGAGTGGACCCGACGGGACACCGGAGATTACGGCGCGCGCCGATTCCGAAAGCGAGCTGGCATCCGCAATGCTGTTCGATGCGCCGCCCCGGCCGACCATGGCCGAGACCGAAGAGTCGGAAGAACTCGGCGATGAGGAAGAGAGCGAAGCCGACGTCGAGCAGGCCAGCACCTCATCTCCGGCTTTGGGCGGTGTCGAACGCGTCAAGGATCGGCGAAATGACGAAGACGACGGTGATCATGCCGATGACGTCGTCGATGAAGGAGAGGACGACGTGCCCGAGATCGTGCCTCATTCCAGCATGGCGGCCGCGCCGTCCGCGCGCCGGGTGTGGACGCGCGAGCCGGTGCTTCTGGCGCTGCTCCTCGTGGGCCTGATCGTTCTCTCCTTCGACACCTATTTCACCATCCGCCTGAACGGGTTGTCCGATCGGCTCAATGCGATGGCGACGAAACCGCCTGCGGTCGCCGCAGTCACAACTGAGCGTCCCTGGGTTGGACCGCAAAGCGTCAAGACCGAACCCTTTGCGGCCGGCGGCCAGCCCATTACCACCTTGCACATCGTCAACAGCGGACGCGGGCCGGCGATGGAATTGCGTTCCAACACCGTCGGCAGTCTGCGCTCGTCGGCGACGCCGCCGCCTCAGATCCCCGGCCAGATGGGCCCGCTCGCCAACACGGCGATCCTGTTTCCCAATGCCGGCGGCGATTTGACCTTCTTCGCCAACACCCGCGCGCTCACGGCCGATGAAGTGGCCAACATCCAGTCAGGGCAATACGTGCTGTGGCTGGCCGGTCGGCTCGACTACAAGGACGCCAAAGGTAAGCCGCACCTGACCACCTTCCGCTATCGCTACGATCCCAAACTCGCCAGCTTCAGCGCTACCTCCGACGGCAACACCGCGAATTGAGTTGCGCGCGAAGTACTCTCGTCATCAGGCAGATGGTGAGCAGAACCGAGATGCCGCTGGAGTACGATTCCGATTTTGGCCTGATTTCCTAACGACGTGATGTTGATTCAGATCTATGAAATCACCTCGCCGGACGAAGCGCGCGCTCTTTCCGAAATGGGCGTGGATCATATCGGCGTGCTGGTGGGCGACGGTACATTTCCGCGCGAGCAATCGATCGAAAGCACGCGCGCCATCTTTGCTGCCGTTCACTCCGGTTCGAAGAGATGCGCCCTGTCGCTTGCAACGGATTTGAGCTTCATCGGCGAGATTGTGACTCGCCTCCGACCGGACATCCTGCATCTGGCTTGCGCGCCGGAGCTGCTCGGGCCCTCAGACGTGCTGGCGCTGAGGGCGGCGCATCCTGATCTTTCCACTATGCGTAGCATTCCGGTCATCGACGAATCCAGCATTGCGCTGGCAAGAACGTATGATGGGGTGGCGAATTTCCTGCTGCTGGACAGCTATCGCGCCGGCGACCGGCAGATCGGCGCACTTGGGACGACGCATGAGTGGGGCCTCGACAGGCGCATCGTGGAGAGTGTGAACATTCCAGTCATCATCGCCGGAGGATTGGGGCCGGAGAACGTCGCGGCGGCGATTGCGGCGTCATGCCCGGCCGGAGCGGACTCAAAGACCGGAACCGACAAGGCGGATGGAACGCACACCAAGGACCTGGTCAAGGTTTGCGCCTTCATCGCCGCGGCACGTTCGGGCACAATCCACAAAGGCGACCATGACGAGCGATTGGGACGCGCCTAGCTCGGCGGCGGGGAGTGCATGTAACTTTCGACGAGAGAGCCCGCCACCAGACGCCAGCCGTCTACCAGCACGAAGAAGATGAGCTTGAACGGCAGCGAGATGATCACCGGCGGCAGCATCATCATGCCCATGCTCATCAGGATCGAGGCGACTGCCATGTCGATGATGAGGAAGGGCACGAAGATGAGAAAACCGATTTCGAAGGCGCGCTTCAATTCCGAAAGCATGAAGGCGGGCGCCACCGTGGTCATGGCGAGCTGATCGGGCGAGGCCGGCGGCTTCTCGTGCCGCATGTCGATGAAGAGCTTGAGATCGCTATCGCGCACATGCGCCAGCATGAACTTCTTGACCGGGGCGCTGGCGAGATCGAGCGCCTGCTCGGTCGTCACCTTCTGATTGACCAGCGGAACGATGCCGGCGTTATAGGCCGCGGTCAGCGTGGGCGTCATCACGAACAGGGTCAGGAACAGCGACAGGCTGACGATCACGCTGTTGGGCGGCGCCTGTTGGATGCCGAGCGCGGTGCGCAACAGCGACAACACCACCACGATGCGGGTAAAGCTCGTCATCATGATGAGGATCGACGGCGCCAGGCTCAGGATCGTGATCAGCGCGATGATCTGCATCATGCGGTCGGTGAAGAGGCCGCCGCCGGAGAAATCCACCGACAAACCGCCGCCGGCCGCCGTGCTTGCCGCGGGAGCCGCTGTTGCCGCCGCGGCCGTTGCAGCCAGGGCCGCTCCCGGAATCAGAAACATCGCGACGAAGACAGCGAGCGGCAGGGCGAGGCGCTTCATGCCGCGACATCCGCTTCGCGGATTGACGAGACGATGGACTTGGCGGCGATCCCCGTCTCGATCACCTCTGCGCCCTGCGGCCCGATCAGCATGAGATGTTCGGTGCCGTCGCGCTTGACGAGCACGAGCTTGTGGCGCGGGCCGATCATCAGCGTCTCGACGATGGAGAGCCGGCGCAGCGCCTGGCCCTGCACGATGCCCGGGAGTCCGTAGCGCCGCGCCGCGAGCCAGGCGAAGCCCAAAAGGCCGAGCACCAGAATGAGCGCACCGAAGTAGCGGGCGAAATCGACGAGGTCCATGGCGGCGATCAAACCCCGTCAACCTTAAGCCTCGGTTAAGCGCGGGAAGAATCTGCCCGGCAAAAAGCATCGCTTGCGTTAAGTGCGGCTTAAGCCTTCGCGCGCAACATGAGGAAGGTTAGGGCTAACGATCGGTTTACGGACGCCATGAACCTTCCCGACGTTCCGCTGCTCGCGCTTCTGCGCCAGCGCATGTCCTGGCTGAACGACCGCCAGAACCTGCTGTCGCAGAACGTAGCCAACGCCGACACCCCGGGCTACGCCGCGCGCGACCTGAAGGCCATCGACTTCGAATCCGAGCTGCGCGGACAGTCGAGCGGATTTTCCGGCGGGCTCGCCACCACCGATCCGCGCCACATCGCAGTCTCGGCCGGCGGGTCGTTGCAGGCGCAGGATGCCGCGCTGACGGAAACCGAAACCTCGTCCACCGGAAATTCCGTGTCGCTGGAAGAAGAAATGATCAAGGTCGCCGACACCCAGGCGCAGTATCAGGCCGCGGCCAATCTCTATTCCAAGGCCATCGGCATGATGCGCACGGCGATCGGCGGACCGTA
This sequence comes from Rhizomicrobium sp., assembly GCA_036564785.1. GTDB lineage: Bacteria > Pseudomonadota > Alphaproteobacteria > Micropepsales > Micropepsaceae > Rhizomicrobium. The sequence goes on from DATCOJ010000112.1 coordinate 8,480, forward strand.
AGGAGGGCACATGGATCTCGCAACCTCGATGGCGGTGGCCGCTTCCGGCATGCGGGCGCAGACCAACCGCATGCGCGTCATCTCGGAAAACATCGCCAACGCCAATTCCACATCGGCGACGCCGAACGGCGAGCCCTATCGCCGCAAGATCGCCACCATGCAGAGCGATTTCGACCGCGAGCTGGGCGCCACCATGGTCCAGCCGGGGGACCCCATTCCCGACCAGAGCGAATTCCGCATGCAATACGATCCCGGCAATCCCGCCGCCGACAAGTCGGGCTACGTCAAGCTGCCCAACGTCAATCCGCTGGTCGAGATTATGGACATGCGCGAGGCGCAACGATCCTACGAAGCCGACCTCACGGTCATGGAAGCCTCCAAGACGATGCTGGCGCGCACCGTCGATCTGCTGAAGCGCTGAAGGGAGTAGGTCATGAGCATCTCGCCCGCGGCAGCGGCATCCGTCTATCAGGCCATCGCCAAGATCGGCACCAGCTCGCCTGCCTCCTCCGCCGCGGTGGCCGGCTCCGCTCCGGCCGCACCGAACTTCTCCGACTTTCTCTCCAGCGCCGTGAAGGACGCCACCGCCACCATGCGCCAGGGCGAGCAGATGGCGGCCCAGCAGGCGGCCGGCAAAGCCGACGTGGTCGACGTGGTCAATGCGGTGAACGCGGCCGAACTCACCCTCGATACGGTGGTCGCGGTGCGCGACAAGGTCATCGCTGCCTATCAGAGCATCATGCAGATGCCGATCTGAATTCGATCGGGAAAAAACATGTCGCCAACGGATTCCATCGACTTCGCGCGTCAGGCCATCTGGGTGCTGCTCGAGATTTCGGCGCCCGCGATGCTCACCGCGCTGGTGGTGGGCCTCGGCATCGGCCTGTTGCAGGCGCTCACCCAGATCCAGGAAATGACACTCGTCTTCGTGCCCAAGATCATCGCCATCTTCCTCATGCTGCTGATCTCGCTGCCCTTCGCCGGCGAGGCCATGTACGGGCTGATGACGGAGATCGCGGCGAAGATCGCGGCCTACTAGCCCGTGATGACCATCCACCTCGCCAGTCTCTCCGGCGCGATTCTCGTCTACCTGCTGACCTTCGCGCGCGTCGGCGCCATGGTGATGCTCTTGCCGGCCATCGGCGAGGCGGGCGTGCCGCCGCGGGTGCGCCTGGCGCTGGCGCTGGCGATCTCCTTCGCGCTCGCCTCCACCGTTTCGCAGACCTATACGAGCACGGCGCCGCAATCGGTCATCGCGCTGGGCCTCCTGATCGGCAAGGAGGTGACGGCGGGCTTTCTCATCGGCGGCATGGCGCGCATCATCATGAGCGCGCTGTCGACGGCCGGCTACCTGATCGCCACCCAGACCGGCCTTGCCTATGCCCAGACCGTCGATCCCGAGATGGGCGAGCAGGGAGCCATCGTCGGCAATTTCTTCGCGCTGATGGGCGCGGTGATGATCTTCGCCACCAACCTGCATCATCTGGCGATCGGCGCCATCGCCGGAAGCTACGCGCTGATCCCGCCCGGCGCAGCCCTTCCCACCGGCGACATGGCGGAACTCGCCATCCGGCTCGCCAGCGGCTCCTTCGCGCTGGGACTGCAGCTTGCAGCGCCCTTCCTGGTGTTCGGCTTCGCAGTCTCCGCGGCCATCGGCCTGCTGGCCCGCCTGATGCCCCAATTGCAGGTCTTCTTCATCGCCATGCCGATCAATATTCTGGCCGGCTTCTTCCTCATGCTGCTGCTTATCGGCTCCATGATGACGCTGTTCCTGAACTACTACGCCGGCGAAATGAGCCGCTTCCTGGGCTGATCGATGGCGGACGAGCAGGACACATCGCAGCGCACCGAGGAGCCGACACAAAGGCGGCTCGAGGAAGCGCAGAAGCACGGCGACGTCGTCAAGAGCGCGGAGATTTCCACCCTGGTGGTGCTGGCCGGCGGCGCGCTTTCCATCGCCCTGTTCGGCCATTCCACCGCCGAGGGCTTCGCGCGGGCTTTCCGCATTTTCCTGGAGCAGCCGGACCAGATCGGCATGGATCGCGAGGCGGTGATGGCGCTGTTCCGCGGCGCCTTGTGGAATCTGCTGGGCCTGCTGGCGCCGGTGTTCGCCCTGATCGCCGGCATGGGCCTTGCGGGGCATCTGCTGCAGCACCGCCCCGTGTTCTCGGCCGAACGGCTCAAGCCCGACCTCTCCAAGCTGTCGCTCGCCAAAGGCTTCAAGCGGATGTTCGGGCTCGACGGCTTCGCCAATCTGGCCAAGGGCACCATCAAGATCGCCATCGTCGGCGCGGTGATGTGGATGACGGTGTGGCCGGAACGCGGCAGGCTCGAAGGCACGCTCAGCGAATCCCCCGCCGCCATCGCCGGCGACATGGTGCATCTGTTGATGCGCATCCTGATCGCCGCCCTGGCGGTGCTCGCGGCGATCGCGGCGGGTGACTACATGCTGCAGCGCTACCAGTTCCTCAAGCGCAACCGCATGAGCCGGCAGGAGATCCGCGACGAGTTCCGCCGCACCGAAGGCGATCCCGCCATCAAGGCCCGCATCCGCCAGCTGCGCATCGAGCGCGCCAAGCGGCGGATGATCGCCGAGGTGCCCAAGGCCACCGTCGTCATCACCAACCCGACGCACTACTCGGTGGCGCTGCGCTACGAATCCGGCAAGACGCCGGCGCCCATCTGCGTCGCCAAGGGCGTGGACGCGGTGGCGCTGCGCATCCGCGAGGCGGCGGACAAGCACGGCGTGCCCATCGTGGAGAACCCGCCGCTCGCCCGCGCGCTCTATGCCACCGTCGATCTCGACGAAGCGGTTCCGCCCGAGCACTACAAGGCCGTTGCCCAGATCATCGGCTACGTGATGAAACTCTCCGGCAAGGCCCGGCGCTAGAGCGGGCAATCTTCCCTCGAGCCTGCGGCCGCTCTCCGGGCGGACCTTTCGGGAAATATAATTGTTCGATTTGTTCGGAGGATACCCCCGGGGGGAGGGGGGATCCCCCTTCCGCAGCCGGTGCGTTAGCTCATCCGCGCGCGAATGTTCATAGGCCGACCGAGCGCTTCCGGCGCGCGTGACGGCGCCCGCGTCCGACAGCCCGCCGCTGCCGGATTCGTGCCGACAGGCGCGCCGGGCACCGCGGGTCTCTGAGATCAGTTCGCTCATGACGGGCATCATACACCCGCCCGGAGGCACGGTGGACAGATTGGGCAGTATTACTGCCATCATTGACGCAAGTATCTGAAAATTATGGTCTTTTAGGTGTTCGTCTGCCCCATTGTCCCGCCTTATGGGCTCCCACACCGTCGCGTGCCAGCCTTACTGTAAGCGTATGCGTTCGCGATCTCGCGAAAGCGGGACAGGTCCGCACCTGGTTTCAGCCGATAGCGCGCCTCTGCCGGGCAAACATCATGCGCGTTCGCCCGAAGTTCGTCCGCTCGGATGGTGTCAACTTTTCCATAATCGGCGAGCTTTGATAATAGATCGTACACGGCTGGCATTGCGGCCCCGCTCGCATCGCGAAGATCGGTTTTCGTGAAGAGTTCTCCACTCGGGCTGAGCCGCTCAATTGTGTCAAGCATACGGCTCAAATGCCGACGCCCCTTTGACCAAAAACCAGAGTCGTGCCCAACGCGATTGAGTATGACGTGACCTTGCGAATCACGTTCTAGTTCGGCGGTCACCAATGGCGGCTCCCTCTCGTCACTGTCATGCTTCCCGGCATGTTAGCTGATTCGTGGGTCCAGACTCTTAGTGAATGGTGCCAGCAATTCAGCGCCATTGCAGACGCGCTTGAGCGTGGCGACTTTCGGTTCTTTGAAGGTGGGCGTGACGTGACTTTGGAATGCGCCGCAAAATACCGGAAGCGTGTCTCCCATTTCGAGCAACTCGTAGCTCATACCCTTGCAGCGCCGCGCGACAAAGCGGTTGGGGCCTAACGCCTCGCATATCAACGTCAATCTGCTTATATATGCATACCATGCGCTGCATCTTCTGCATGTCGGAACGGCCCCCGAGCCTCGAACACATCTTTCCGCTGGCAATCGGTGGGACAATCACGACTGACCGGGTTTGCAAGCCGTGCAATGACATGTTGGGGAGTCGGGTAGATGCAGCCCTTAGCGACTTTTTCCCGATCCGGCAGCGGCGCGCGGAACTGAAGCTGGCAGGGCATGGGCGCGAGGCGCCTCAACTATTTGAGATGCTTCTAGGCGATCACACGCTGATCGGCCCTGAAGCAAAGCGAATCCAAACGAGCTTCAACAAGAGGACAGGTAAGCTGGACCTTCGCCAACTCTATCACGCTGCTGATGTAGTTCTACCAGATGGGAAGAAGGCCCGGCACATCACGTTGGACGCGCGTGACAAGGACCAATTCCCGAAAGCGATCCAGCGTGAACGCAAGCGGCGTGGGTTGCCCCCACTGTCTGACGAGGCAATGGCGGCAGAAATCAGTAAGTGCGTTGAACAAACTATCGAAAACCCTTTGGTGCAGGTGAATTTCAGTGTCAGCTTCGCGTTTCTGCGACACGCTCTGATCAAAATCGCCTATGAACTCGCGTTCCGTTGGCTCGGGGAAGCCTACCTAGATGATCCTATGGCGACTGCGCTGCGTGAGTCGATCTGCAAAGATGATATGGCTTCAACAGATGGGCTAGACGGTTTTATCGGAGAGTTGCCTTCGTCCGGCGAGCTTTTCCGCTTCTGGACTCCTCAAAAGGCTCATCACCTTGCGTTTGCGACGGTCCTGCCACGCCACTCCATCGTTATCGCGGCTAGAGTCTTCGATCTTTATGCAGTCGCAATGCCCGTTACTCGCGATCCGACCCGGTATCTCCAGACCGCTGCGGACGCTTCTAAGATTCGGTTTCTGGCGATTGACGCGGCCAATCGCAGGACCATCGAGACAACATGGCAAGAGGAACTACATCGGATAGCGCGGGCAATGAGCATGCACGGGCGAAACCCACCCTTTCCCGATCCCCTCTTTGATGAAAAAGCCGTTGAAGCACAATTTCAGTCGGCGTGACTTGCGAAACTAACGCTGCATGGGACCGTCGCTGCATCCTCTTCTATTTCAGAAGATGGCGGCGGGCCTGGCGCTCCCGGAATCGAACCCGGGTTCTGCGTGGAACGGCGTGAGGCAGCAACTCGATCTATTCGCGTGTGCCATCGTCCAGTTTCACATTGCCTGGGGACGGTTCCGCAGAGCGTCCGCAATTTCCGCCAGGATCTCTTCGGCGGCTTGCCGCGGCCGAATATCGCTAGTCGTCGGGAAACAGAATCTTTTCGTAGTCCCGCGCGCCATGCAGCACATGCAAAATCTGGACGCTATCGTCGCCGACGCGGTAGAATATCAGGTAGTTGCCCCACGGCCTTCGGCGTATTCCGCTTTCTTCGTGGCCGGGAACCAGCTGGAATCGGTGTGGCATATCTGCGAGCTTGTCGCATGCTTGAATCAACTCCTCAGCGAAGCTCTCGGCGCGCACCGGGTTATCTTCCGCGATCCAGGCTGCAATCTCGAGAAGATCGAGGCGCGCGGCGCTCGCGTAAATGACTCTCACGCGCGTTTCTTCTGCCTTTGCGCGGCAACTTGTCGGATTCGGGTCCGTAGATCGCGCAATACCTCATCGGCGGTATGTACCCTCCCAGCCCGGGCGTCGGCCATGCCGCGGGCCAGCGCTGCATCGAGTTTGGCGAGTTGTTTTTCGCGTTCCTCGACCAAGCGAATGCCTTCGCGCAGGACTTCGCTTTTCGAGTTGTAGCGGCCCTTCTTGACCAGCTTGGCCACGGTGGATTCAAGTCGCTTCCCCAGATCGACGCTCATCGGCATGACGCATTCTCCACGGATGACAGGACAATACCGTTTCAGATAACTATTATCAATCAGGGGACGGGCCATCGTATCCGGCGGCGGCCGGCGGCGCTCCGGCCATTGCGAATTTCTCCCGATCGTCCTCTGGCGTTCCCGGGTCAAGCGATTCTCTTGCAAACCCGGATTTCGGCCATTCGGGAGGTTCGAGCGGAAATTACGGCCCCGCGCGTCCCTATGAGGCAAAAATCAACGATTCATTTACCGACTCGGCTATGGTTAGGGCCATGGATGGTTTCGGCATTGGAAGTTACGGCCTGGCGCCGGGTGCCTGGCGCTGGGCGGCGCTGGGATTCGTGGCCCTGGCGCTGGCAGCAGGAGCCCTGGCGCTGGCCGCACCCGAGGCCGCAAGCTGGCCGGGGGTGGCGTTGCTGGCCGGAATCGGCGCCGTCGGCTCGCTGTTTCTCTATGCCGTCTGGCCGCGGGAGAAGGTTTCCGCGGCCGAGGCCCGCCGGGTGGCTGAAGCCGCGGGCCGCGCCAGCATCGCCTGGGCGCTGACCGGCGCCGACGGCGCGGTGATCGATTGCAACGAGGCCTACCGCCGGCTGGCCGGTTCCGCCAAAGGGGAGGCGGCCACCCCCCCGGAATTGGCGCTAGGCTCCGAGGCGAGCGCCGCCATGCTCTACCGCCTGGCCCGCAGCGCCATCGACGGCAAGGCCCATGAAGAGACGGTGTCGGTGGCGCCGGGCGTCGACGTGCTGGCGGCGGTGCGTCCCTTGAGCGGCGGACAGTCGGCCTGGTGGTTCACGCCCGTTCTGAGCGGCCGGGACGCGCCGAAGCCCGAGCAGGCCGCGCGCGCGGCCTCGCCCGATCTGCTGTTCGACGCGCCGGTCGGCATCGCCACCGCCGAGCGCGACGGCCGCCTGGTCGAAGCCAATCATGCCTTCGCCGAATTTTTCGGGTTGAGGGAAATCGCTCCCAACCGCGCGCTCGGAGACCTGGTCGATGCGGCGGATCGGCAAAGCGTCGCGGAAAGACTGGCCGGCGACAATTCCACTTCGCCCGTCGAGCTCAGGCCCACGGGTCAGCCGGACCGCATGGCCGAGCTTTTCGTCAAGCCGCTCGCCGACGGCCGCGTCATCCTCTATCTGGTCGACGTTTCCGAGCAGAAGCAGCTCGAGGTCAAGTTCGCCCAATCGCAGAAGATGCAGGCGGTGGGGCAGCTGGCGGGCGGCGTGGCGCACGATTTCAACAATCTGCTCACCGTCATCATGGGCAATTCCGAATTCCTCCTGATGCGCCATCCGGCCGGCGATCCCTCGTTCAAGGAGATCAACGAGATCCACCAGAACGCGCTGCGCGCCGCCACCCTGGTGGGCCAGCTGCTCGCCTTCTCACGCAAGCAGACGCTGCAGCCGCGCGTGCTGGGCTTGCGCGACGTCATCGGCGAGCTGGCGCACATGCTGCGGCGGCTGTTGCGCGAGGGTGTGGAGCTGAAGCTCGAGCATGGCGCCGAGCTGTGGCCCATCCACGCCGACGAGGCGCAGATCTCCAATGCCATCATCAATCTGGTGGTCAACGCGCGCGATGCCATGCCCAAGGGCGGCACCGTCACCATCCGCACCGCCAACGAGACCGTCAACGAGGCCGCCGTGCTCGGCACCGCCAGCATGGCGCCGGGCGACTATGTGCGGGTCGACGTGGCCGATACCGGCATCGGCATCCCCAAGGAATATCTCGGCAAGATCTTCGATCCCTTCTTCACCACCAAGCCGATGGGGCAGGGCACGGGACTGGGACTCGCCACCGTCTACGGCATCGTCAAGCAGACGGGCGGCTTCGTCACCGTGGAGAGCGAAGTCGGGCATGGCACGAATTTCAGCATCTTCCTGCCGCGCTACAAGGGCGTGCTCGAAGCACAAGGCGAGGCCGAGCGCGCGATCCCACGCGACATCACCGGGCAGGACACTATCCTGCTGGTGGAGGACGAAGAAGCAGTGCGCAGCTTTGCCGCGCGCGCGCTCAAGCTGCGCGGCTATCAGGTGCTGGAAGCGAGCGGCGGCGAAGAGGCGCTGGAGATCGTCAAACAGCGCTCCGGCGAGATCCATCTGCTCATCACCGACGTGGTGATGCCGAACATGGACGGCCCCACCCTGGTGCGCGCTGTCAAGCGGCTGGTGCCGGACATGGCGGTGATCTTCATGTCGGGCTATGCGGAGGAAGCCTTCCGCCGCAACGACGAGAAGGCGGAGGACCTGCACTTCCTGCCCAAGCCGTTCGGGCTGAAGCAACTCGCCGCCAAGGTGAAGGACGTGCTCTCCGCCCCGCGTTGAGGCGCGCGCGCCATCGGGCGCGTGTCGCTCGCCAGAACCTCGCGACTTGGCTAAATTGCACACGGGCTTAGGTGTGAGCATGGTCAAATCCGGCGCGCGCAATCTGATCACCGACGTGGCGGGGCTCACCGTCGGCAACGCGGAAGATTTGGGCGCGCGCACCGGCGTCACGGTGCTGCTGGCCGAGCGCGCGGTGCCGGCGGTGGCCGATGTGCGCGGCGGGGCGCCCGGCACCCGCGACGTGGAAGGCCTCGATCCCGTGTCGTTGGTCGACGGCGTCGACGCCATCGTGCTCTCCGGCGGCTCGAGCTTCGGCAATGATGCGCCGTCCGGCGTGCAGGCCTGGCTCAAGGCCCGCGGCCGCGGCTTCGAGATCGCGCCGGGTGCGCCGCGCGTTCCCATCGTGCCGGGCGCCATCCTGTTCGACCTCGCCAATGGCGGCGACAAGAATTGGGGCGAGCTGCCGCCCTATCGCGCGCTGGGGTTTGCGGCGGTGGAGAAGGCCGCGGCCGATTTCAGGCTGGGCAATGCGGGCGCCGGCATGGGGGCGGTGTCGGGCGCCTGCAAAGGCGGGCTCGGCAGCGCTTCGGCCGTGACCGATGACGGCTTCACGGTAGGCGCGCTGGCCGCCGTCAACAGCGTCGGCTCGGCGCTTATTCCGGGTACGGATGTTTTCTGGGCCTTTGCCTTCGAGCAGAAGGGCGAGTTCGGCGGGCGCGCGCCCAAGGGGCCGCTGCCGCAACTCGATCTCGACCTGCCGGCGGACATGAAGGGCGCGCTCCGCGCCGGCGCCAACACCACCATCGCCATCGTGGCGACCGATGCGGAGCTGACGCGCATCGAGCTCAAGCGCTTGGCCATCATGGCGTCGGACGGGTTTGCGCGGGCGCTCAGGCCGGTGCACACGCCGTTCGACGGCGATCTGGTGTTCGCGGTCTCGACCGCGCGGCGCCCGATCGCCGAGCCGCGTCCGCGCATGGTGATGCGGCTCGGCTCCATCGCCGCGGACTGTCTCGCCCGCGCCATCGCGCGCGGCGTCTACGAGGCGGAGTCGGTGGGGGAGCTGAAGAGTTATCGGGAGACGTTTGGCAGCAGGGAGTAGGGACATCGACATGGACAAATTCGATCTCAACGACGCGATCGCCTTCGCGCGCAGCACGCAATTCTCCCGCCGGGGCTTCGCGGCGACCTCGCTGGTGGCGGGGTTTACGCTGTGCACCGGCCCGCTCAACGCCGCCACCATCGCCACCGACGACAAAGGCCTCGACGCCGGCGAAGTGAAAGTGCCGGTGGCTGGCGGCAGCATGGCGGCCTATCGCGCCCGGCCCGCGGGCAGGACGCATCTGCCGATGGTGCTGGTGGTGCAGGAGATTTTCGGCGTACACGAGCACATCCGCGACATCTGCCGCCGGTTTGCCAAGCTCGGCTACTACGCCATCGCGCCGTCGCTCTACGCGCGCTACGGCGATCCCGGCAAGTACGACTTGAATTCGGTGCAGCAGCTGTTCACGAACATCGTCTCCAAGGTGCCGGACAGCGAAGTGATGTCCGATCTGGACGCCAGTGTGAAGTTTGCAAGCGGCGACGGCGCCGATGCAAAGCGCCTCGGCATCACCGGCTTCTGCTGGGGCGGGCGCATCGTCTGGCTCTATGCCGCTCACAACCCGAACCTGAAGGCGGCTGTGGCATGGTATGGAC
>DATCOJ010000113.1:0-15104 GCA_036564785.1 Rhizomicrobium sp.
GCGCTCGGAATTTGCCCCCTCCCGCAAGGGGAGGGGGATGATGTTTCAAGCCGAACGTATCAGCCCCCCACTCGCCATTCGCCAGTTACTTCCCTGTCTTTCTCACTCTATCTCGTCGTCTCGATATAGGCGGCGATGTCATCTGCCTCGTCGCGCGTGAGGGAAAACGCCGGCATGGGCGGATGCGGAGCGAGCAGCCAGTACGCAAGTGCCCTCGAATTGAAGCCGGGACGCCGAACGATGCTTCGGAAAGACGGAGCATCGGACAGGGCGCGCCTTTGATCCGGGAAGACGACATGACAGCTTGCGCACCAGTGCTTGGCGAGGGCTTCGCCGCGCACCGGATTTGCCGCGATTGCCGGGCCGGTTGCCAACAGAAGCAGGCATCCGGCCGCCAGTTGTGTTCGGTTGATCCCCTTCATCATGACTACTTTCCCGTCTCCTTCGTGACCTGATCGGCAGCCACGGCGAGCAGCTCCTCCATCTTCAGCCGGATGGCGTGATCGGTGCGGGCCACGCCCTTGGCCTCGAAGTCCTTCTGGATCTTGCGCACCACATCCTCATGCCCGGGCTCGAGGAAATCGGCCTGCACCACCGTCCGGGCGTAATCCTCAGCCGCGGCACCGCTCACCCCCATCTGCTCGGCCGCCCACAGGCCCAGAAGCTTGTTGCGCCGGGCGACAATCTTGAAGCGCAATTCCTCGTCATGAGCCCATTTCGACTCGAATGCCTTCTCCCGATCCCCGAACGATCCGCTCATCCATCAACCTCTTGTGATACAAGGATAATTTGCCGCCGACCGGCTGCCCTTCCACCACTCTAACCCAAGCCCCGGAGGAGCGCGACAGGCGCCCGAGCCGCAGCCGCTCCGCCGCTCAGACTCGTTGCGCCCACCCCACCCCCCATATAGGTTAGGCTCCCAAACGGGGCTCGGGCCCCGTTTTCGCGTTTTGGAGCGCGGGCGCTCTTGAGGATACCTCCATGAAACGCCGCCGCATGATCTACGAAGGCAAGGCCAAGATCCTCTATGAGGGCTCCGAGCCCGGCACCGTCATCCAGTATTTCAAGGACGATACCACTGCCTTCGACGCCACCAAAAAGGCGGTGATCGAGGGCAAGGGCGTGCTCAACAACCGCATCAGCGAATATCTGATGGTCCAGCTCAACGCCATCGGCGTGCCCACCCATTTCGTGCGCCGCCTCAACATGCGCGAGCAGCTGGTCAAGGAAGTGGAGATCATTCCGCTCGAGGTGGTGGTGCGCAACATCGCCGCCGGCTCGCTCTCCAAGCGGCTGGGCATCGAGGAGGGCCAGGTGCTGCCTCGCTCGATCATCGAGTACTACTACAAGAACGACAAGCTGCACGATCCCTGGGTGAGCGAGGAGCACATCACCGCCTTCGGCTGGGCCGGGCCGCAGGACCTCGACGACATCGTCAACCTCACCATCCGCATCAACGATTTTCTCTCCGGCCTCTTCCTCGGCGTCGGCATCAAGCTGGTGGATTTCAAGCTCGAATTCGGCCGGCTGTGGGAGAACGACTTCATGCGCATCGTTCTGGCCGACGAGATCAGCCCCGATTCGTGCCGGCTGTGGGACGCGGCGACTAACGAGAAGATGGACAAGGACCGCTTCCGCCGCGATATGGGTGGCGTGGTCGAGGCCTATTCCGAGGTGGCGAAACGGCTGGGAATCATGCCAGAAAACGTCCCGCCGGAGAACCGCGGCCCGGTGCTGGTGAGGTGATCGCGCTGTTGCGATGTTGAGCGTGCTATTCAAGCCGTCATGGCCGGATTTAATCCGGCCACCCATCGCGCCGGCGTCTGCGGGCGAAAGAGACTCGCGGGCGCGAGATGGCCGGGTCGCGCTTCGCTGCCCGGCCATGACGGAGTGATTCGGAATGAAAGCGCGAGTCTTCGTCACTCTCAAGAACGGCGTGCTCGATCCGCAAGGCAAGGCGATCGGGCATGCGCTGAACGGGCTGGGCTTTGCGGCCGTCGGCGAGGTCCGGCAGGGCAAGGTCATCGACATCGATCTGCATGAGACGAATGCGGAAAAAGCGCGCGTATCGCTGAAGGAGATGTGCGAGAAACTCCTCGCCAACACCGTCATCGAGAAATACGAGATTGAGCTGCGCAGCTGACAAGACCACCACCGTCATGGCCGGCCCAAAGCCGGCCGCCCATCGCGCGCGCGTCCGCGTGCGGACAATCCTGGAGACTCTCCGCTGATGCGTTCTAAGACGTGTACCCTCGCGGGCTTCGTAGTTTCACTTCTCCTCAGTGTTGGAGCGCAAGCGGCGCCGGCCGCTGCGCCTTCGTCCATTCCGTGGCCGGCCCATCCCGCGGCCCCGGACGATCCCGCCAAGGTCGCCGCCGCCAAGGCGTTCATCGTGCTGTTTCACCCGCGCGCCGATCCGCGCAATATCGCGCTGGCGGTGGACCGCATGATGCCGCGCATGGTCGCGGTCGCCCGGCAGCAGGATCCCAAGCTGGACACGAAGCAGTTCGTGAAGGATGCGCGGGCCCGCTATCTCGACAATGCGGTCAAAATGCTCGACCTCCAGGCGCATGTGGTGTCGCGGCACTTCACCATGGCGGAGCTGAAGGCCTACATCGCTTTCTTCGGCAGTCCGCTCGGCCGCAAGCTGACGGCGGCGACGCCGCAGATCGAGATGGAGGTGATGATGGGCAAGCGCACGCTGGCCCTTCCGCCGACGCCGCACCGGGTGACGATCATCCCGCCCGGGCCGGCCCCCACCGCCCGGGACAAGAAGTGAATCTCAGACCGTCATGAAATCCGCCGTCGTCGTCTTTCCCGCTTCCAATTGCGACCGCGACGCGGCGGTGGCACTGGAGAGCATCACCGGCAAGAAGCCGCATATGGTGTGGCACGCCGATGCCGAAGTGCCCGACGTCGATCTCATCGTGCTGCCCGGCGGCTTCGCCTATGGCGACTATCTGCGCTCGGGCGCCATGGCGTCGCTCTCCCGCGCCATGCGCGACGTGATCGAGAAGGCGCAGAAAGGCGTCACCGTGCTCGGCATCTGCAACGGCTTCCAGGTGCTGTGCGAGAGCGGCCTGTTGCCCGGCGCGCTGATGCGAAACGCCGAGCTCAAATTCGTCTGCCGTCCGGTGGCGCTCGACGTCACCGAGACGCAATCGGTATTCACCCGCAAATACGATTCTGGCCAGCGCGTGAGCTTTCCGGTGGCGCATGGCGAAGGCAACTACTTCGCCGACGCCGACACGCTCGACAAGCTGGAAGGCGAGGGCCGCGTCCTCTTCCGCTATGCCGACGGCGACAATCCCAACGGAAGCGCACGGAATATCGCCGGCATCCTCAACGAGAAGCGCAACGTGCTGGGCCTGATGCCGCATCCCGAGCGGGTGGTCGATCCGCTGCTCGGCGGCACCGACGGCCGCGCGCTGTTCGAGGGATTGTTGGAGGCGCTGGGGTGAAGAGATGCATCGCAACGTCCACTACGATCTATGTCTACCTTCCCGAGGAAGGCGCCGATGTCTGGGCGCCCGTGGACGCTGAGCAACTTGGCGGCGAGGTGTATCGAATTGTCGATTGCCGAGGTGAAGACGACGAAGTTCAATTCGGAAAGGGCGCCATAGTGCGGTGTCGGCTTCGAAGACTTTCCGACGGTGAATGTCTGGTTGCTATCGAACAGATTGGATAGCGAATGGATGACGAACTGTTCCATGCGCGGCCGACTCTGAAGTTAGGAGTTGTTGAGCGTGTCGTTGCGCTAGCGGCTGGCGCAGCGGCGTACGTGGCGCTCGACCATTGGACGGCGTGGTCGCTTTGGTTGAAGGCAGCCTGCACTCTCTGCGCTTACGCGTTGGCCGCAATCGGCATGTTCTTGGCGGAAGGCGCGCTGGAGGTCCGAGCGCTCCGAAAGCGCGGGCTACCAATCATCGACTAGGTTGTGTTCCGCTAAAGTTCGTGGTATAAATGCAACAGTCAATGTCGATGGGGTAGCCGGTGCGGGCCAGATTCTTCAATAAAAACAGCGGACTCTTGTCCCCTCCCCTTGCGGGAGGGGGCAAGTTCGAGCGCCAATGGCGCGAGAATTTGGGGGAGCTCCCTCACCCTTTATCCCGCTCCCCCCAAGGGGGAGAGGGAAGGTTCAGAAGCGTCTCCGCTTCCCTGCCGACAACCGCGCGGCATAGGGGGAGGGGGGGGTACGCCTGCCGCCTGAAAACAACCACCCCCTATCTGGTAGGGGCGCCTTCATGACCCACCAGGCCTCGCCCCCGATCACCCCTGACATCGTCCGCGAGCACGGGCTCAGCGACGAAGAACACGGCCGCATCAAGCGCCTGCTTAACCGCGAGCCCAATCTCGTCGAGCTCGGCATTTTCTCGGTAATGTGGAGCGAGCATTGCTCCTACAAATCCACCCGCTTCCATCTCCGCCGCCTTCCGACCGAGGCGCCCTGGGTGATCCAGGGCCCGGGCGAGAACGCCGGCGTCATCGATATCGGCGACGGCGACGCCTGCATCTTCAAGATGGAATCGCACAACCATCCCTCCTTCATCGAGCCTTATCAGGGTGCGGCCACCGGCGTGGGCGGCATCATGCGCGACGTCTTCACCATGGGCGCGCGGCCCATCGCCATGATGAATGCGCTGCGCTTCGGCGAACCCGATCATCCCAAGACGCGGCACCTGGTGTCGGGCGTGGTGGCCGGCATCGGCGGCTACGGCAATTGCATGGGCGTGCCCACGGTGGGCGGGGAGGTGAACTTCCACCGCTCCTACAACGGCAACATCCTGGTCAACGCCATGTGCGTCGGCCTGGCGCGCACCGACAAGATCTTCAAGAGCGCGGCCAAGGGCGCCGGCAATCCCGTCGTCTATGTCGGATCGAAAACGGGGCGCGACGGCATCCACGGCGCCACCATGGCGTCCGCCGAATTCAGCGAAGACTCGGAAGAGAAGCGGCCCACCGTGCAGGTCGGCGATCCTTTCACCGAGAAGCTGCTGCTCGAAGCCTGTCTCGAGCTGATGGAGACCGACGCCATCGTCGCCATCCAGGACATGGGCGCGGCGGGCCTCACCTCGTCCTCCGCCGAGATGGCGGACAAGGGCGGCAGCGGTATCGAGCTCGATCTCGATCGCGTGCCGCAGCGCGAGGCGGAGATGACGGCCTACGACATGATGCTGTCGGAGAGCCAGGAGCGCATGCTGGCGGTGCTGAAGCCGGGGCGCGAAGCCGAAGCCGAGCGCATCTTCCGCAAATGGGAACTGGATTTCGCAGTGATCGGAATTACCACGGACACCCATCGGCTGGTGGTGAAGCACAAGGGCGAAGTGGTCGCCGACCTGCCGGTCACTGCGCTGTCCGATGAAGCGCCGCGCTATCAGCGGCCCTACGAGAAGCACAAGCCCGCCAACGGGTGCGCCGACCACGATCCCCACAAGCCGGTGATGGAATCGCTGCTCAAGATTCTGGCGGCGCCAGACATGTGCTCGCGCCGCTGGGTGTGGGAGCAATACGACAACACGGTGATGGCCGACACGGTGCAGCGCCCCGGCGGCGACGCGGCCGTGGTGCGCGTGCACAACACCAACAAAGGACTTGCCATCAGCACCGACGTCACACCGCGCTATTGCAAGGCCGATCCCTATGAAGGCGCCAAGCAGGCGGTGGCCGAAGCCTGGCGCAACATCACGGCGGTGGGCGCCCGGCCGCTCGCCGTCACCGACAATCTCAACTACGGCAATCCCGAAAAGCCCGAGATCATGGGCGAGATCGTGGCCGGCGTGGACGGCATCGCGGAAGCCTGCCGCGCTTTGGATTTCCCGGTGATCGGCGGCAATTGCTCGCTCTACAACGAGACCAATGGCGAAGCCATCCTTCCGACGCCGGCCATCGGCGCGGTCGGCCTGATGGCGGACGTGCGTCGCATGGCGACGGTGGCGCTGAAGCGCGAGGGCGACGCCATCGTGCTGATCGGCGAAACGCGCGGCCACCTCGGGCAGTCGATCTACATGCGTGAGATCGAGGGCCGCGAGGACGGCGCCTGCCCGCCGGTCGATCTTGCGGCCGAAAAGAAGAATGGCGATTTCGTGCGCGGGCTGATCGAGCAGGGCCGCGTCGACACCGCGCATGACGTGTCGGATGGCGGCGTGCTGGTGGCGGTGGCGGAGATGGCCATCGCCGGCAACATCGGTGTGGAGATCGGCATTGCCGGCGAAACCACCGAGGCGATCCCCTTCTTCTTCGGCGAGGACCAGGCGCGCTATCTGCTCGCGGTGCCGGCCGCCGCGGCCCCCGATATCTCCGATGCGGCGCAGAAAGCGGGAATCTTCGTGGCTTTGATTGGCAAGACGGGCGGCGACAGACTGGTGGTGGCGCGCGAGGGCGAAGTCGCGTTGTCGAAGCTTCGCGCCGCGCACGAGGGCTGGTTCCCGTCCTACATGCGCGCCGAAGAACTCCCGCCGACGAATTAGAAATCTGATAGTAGAACTGCTATTGTAGTCAGGTGAGTTTGACTTTGGGGAGGTCAGAATCATGGACGATGAATATGAAATTCTGAACGAGAAGGGCGATGTCGTTGGAACAATTCAAAGAAAGGATGACTCTCCGACCGTTACGGAGCCGTTCGGTCTAAGACTGCTTCTTTTTTCACTATTTTTTGGCGCCATTTTGCTCGTTTGGATTGGCGGCGGAATCGTACTCACGTTGATTCGATTGTTTAGTGGGGTGCCGCTCGAAGCGTCGTCGGAATGGGGATTCGGGATTTCGCGATGGCTTGGATATCTGACCGCGGGCGGGCTCTTCATCCTCTACCTCCGTGGAATTATTAACGCTAGCAAGGAGGAAAAGGTCGGGTACCTCATTGAAGGACTTGGGACCTTGGTTGTAGTTGGCGGCATTGTTGCGGGATTGTGGTGGCTTGGTCACAGTCATTAGGTTGTAGCTAGAGATAGTAGCGGGAACTTCCCATGGCCATGGCTGCGTCGGAAATCGAGAGGCTGATCAAAGAGGCGTTCCCCGACGCCGAGATCGCCATCACCGATCTCGCCGGCGACAACGACCACTACGCCGCGATGGTCACTTCCGCCGCCTTCAAGGGCAAATCGCGCGTGCAGCAGCACCAGATGGTCTATGACGCGCTCAAGGGCCGCATGGGCGGCGTCCTCCACGCCCTGTCGTTGCAGACCGCTGCGAAGGACTAGCCGCCGATGCCGCGACTGTTCCTAGGATAGAGACGCGTAGCGCTTCAGGTGGTGGTCGACATTGCCGTAGAGCGCGTCGAGCATGGTGAGCCGCTTGAAATAGTGGCCGACGTTCAGCTCGTCGGTCATGCCCATGCCGCCGTGAATCTGCACCGCCTGCTGGCCGACGAAGCGCCCGGCGCGGCCGATCTGCACCTTGGCCGCGGACGCCGCCTTCTTGCGCTCGGTCTCGCTGTCGCCGAGTTTCAAGGTGACCATCAGCGCGATCGAGGCCGACTGCTCGGCCTGTATGAACATGTCGACCATGCGGTGCTGCAGCACTTGGAACTTGCCGATGGGCACGCCGAACTGCTTGCGCGTCTTGGAATATTCCACCGTGGCGTCGAGCAGCACGCGCATGGCGCCCACCGCCTCTGCCGCATGCGCCGCGATCGCTTCGTCGGTCGCCTGCTCGACCAGCTTCAAGCTGTCGTCGGAGATCAGACTTGAGCCCGGCACTTCCACGTTCTCGAACGTGATCTCGGACGCGTGCAATCCGTCCATGGTGGGATAATCGCGGCTGGCGATTCCCTTGGCCTTCTTGTCGACCAGGAAGAGGCCGACGCCCTTGGCGTCACGACGGCCGCCGGCGGTGCGCGCGGTGACGATCAAGGTGTCGGCCCACGGTCCGCCCAGCACCACGGTCTTTTGTCCGCTGAGCACGTAGCCCGCGCCCTGCTTCTTCGCGGTCGTCGTCAGGTCCGTAAAATTGAAGCGGCCTCCGGCTTCCGCGAAAGCAAACGCCATCACGGCCTCGCCGGCCGCAATCTTCGGCAGCCATTCCTGCTTCTGCGCCTGCGATCCGCCATGGCGCAGCAAGCCGCCGCCGATCACCACCGTGGACACGAAGGGCTCGACCACCAGGGCGCGGCCGAATTCCTCCATCGCGATCATGGTCTCGAGCGCGCCGCCGCCGAGCCCGCCGAATTCCTCCGGCAGCGAGGCGCCTAGCAGGCCCAGTTCGGCGAATTGTTTCCAAATCTCCGGGCGCCAGCCGGGCTCGCCGCGCGATACCTTTTTGAAGGTCTCGAAATCGTAATTGGCGGCGAGGACCTTCGCGACGGTGTCGCGCAGCAGCGTCTGCTCTTCGCTGAAGGAGAAATCCATCTCAAAGACCCAGAACTGCTTTGGCGATGATGCCACGCTGAATCTCGTTCGAGCCGCCGTAGATCGAGGCCTTGCGCATGTTGAAATAGTGGCCCGACTGGCCCACCGCGTAATCCGGCCCCACCGGATATTCGTTGTCGCCGAAGGCGCGCGCGTTGGGATAGGCGCAGTAGCCGATCGCCTCCAGCGTCAGTTCGGTGATCCGCTGCTGGATCTCGGTGCCCTTGATCTTGAGGATGGAGCTTTCCGGCCCCGCCATCTGGCCGCGCGATTCCTTGGCCAGGGTGCGCAGCTCGGTGAATTCGAGCGCGGACAGATCGATCTCGGTCTCCGCGATCTTGCGGGAGAATTCGTCCGTGCCGATCAGCGGCGCGCCGTCCACCGTCTCGGCTTCCGCGATCTGCTTCAGCCGCTCGATCGCTTTCTTGGAGCGCGCCACCCCGGCGATGCCGGAGCGCTCGTGCACCAGCAGGAACTTGGCGTAGGTCCAGCCCTTGTTCTCCTCGCCGATGCGGTTTTCCACCGGCACCTTGACGTCGTCGAAGAACACCTCGTTCACTTCGCGGGCGCCGTCGAGCACGATGATGGGCTTCACCGTGATGCCCGGCGTCTTCATGTCGATCAACAGGAAGGTGATGCCCTCCTGCTGCTTGACGCTGGTATCGGTGCGCACCAGACAGAAGATCCAGTCGGCGAATTGCGCCAAAGTGGTCCAGGTCTTCTGGCCGTTGACGATGTAGTGATCGCCTTCGCGCACGGCGCGCGTTTTCAGCGAAGCCAGGTCCGAGCCGGCGCCGGGCTCCGAATAGCCCTGGCACCACCAATGCTCGCCGGACAGAATCCGCGGCAGGTATTTCCGCTTCTGCTCGTCATTGCCGAAGGTGTAGATCACCGGCCCCACCATGGCGACGCCGAAGGGCAGGATCATCGGCGTCTCGGCCTCGGCGCATTCCTCGTTGAAAATGTAGCGCTGCGTCACCGTCCAGCCGGGGCCGCCATATTGCTTTGGCCAGGCCGGCGCCACCCAGCCCCGGGCGTGCAGGATCTTGTGCCAGGCGAGATAGTCGTCCCGGGATTCGAGATCGCCGCGGCGTACCTTGCCCTTGAGGTTGGCCGGCAGGTTGTCGCGGACGAACTCGCGCACCTCGCGACGGAAGGCTTCTTCTTCGGGCGAGAAATTGAGATCCATGGCGGGCCCCGACAATTGTAAGGGCATGATAGCGGGGCCCGCGATGACTTCAAGCATGAGGCTCTCATGGACGGCCGAGCATTTCTCCAGAGATAGCGCCAACTGCGCGGCGATTCGAGTCGTCGTTGCAATCGCGGGGGAAAAGACCGACACTTTCCGTTCCGCGAAATCTCTGCGGCAGATAAAGGGGCGTTCTCAAGGCGAAATCGGCTTCGCCGAGCGTGGCGCGCTCGCGCAACACTCGCTCGCGCCCATTCGCACGTCAGTGCAACCGGCAGGAGAAGCAAGAATGTCGAAGACACGATGGGGCCTCAGCTCAGCGCTGGCCCTGACCATGGCCGCCAGCCTCACCGGGCTCGCATCGGCGCAAGCGCAGTCGCATCGGCCGTCGGCGCCTGTGGTGCATCTCGAGAAGGCGCCCTATTCCGGAGGCGTTCTGATGGCACGCGCGATCCGGGCGGGCCTGGCGCTGCCGGCCCTGGCTCAGGCAGGGAGCAAGGCTCCCGCGCTGAAGTGTTCGCCGAGCCCTTGCGCGCTGCCCAATATGCAGGCGTCGGAAGGCGGGCAGCCGGTCGACGAGACGCCGATTTCCGTCGATCCCAACAATTCCAAACACGTGTTGACCGCGGGCAACGATTACAATTGCAGCACCAGCCTGCAGGGCTATTTCGCCTCGACCGACGGCGGCAGCAGCTTCAGTCATTCCTGCGGCACGCTGGCCACGGGAACAAGCAGCGGCGATGGCGATCCGGTGGTGGGCTGGGATCTGAACGGCGTCGCCTATCGCGGCGGCATCGATGCCGGCAGCAACCTCGTCATCGCCATCGGCAAGTCGACCGATTTCGGCGCCACCTGGTCGACCCCGGTCATCGCGGCCAAGGTCTCCGGCGTCGACATGGACAAGCCGTGGCTGGAAATCGACACCAACGCGGCGAGCCCGCTCAAGAACTCGCTCTATGTCTCGATGACCCAGTTCGCCGGCAACAACACCCGCATCGGCGTGTCGCACTCGACCGACGGCGGCGCCACCTGGCATCTGGTCAATGTCGATTCCCAGCAGATCTATCCCAATCTCGACCAGTTCAGCGATCTGGCGATCGGCGCCGACGGCACGGTCTATGTGTCGTGGATGCGCTGCAACGCCAACGGCCCGACCGGCGATTGCGGCGGCACCACGGCCAGCCAGTGGTTCTCCAAATCGACGGATGGCGGCGCCGCTTGGTCGACCGCGGTCAAGATCCACAACGCCAATCTGGCGCCGGACAGCTGCGGCGCCTTCTACGGCTGCCTGCCCAACACCTTCGAGCGGGTGAGCAACATCCCGGTGATCGCCATCGACAACAGCCCGAACGGCAGTTTCGGCACGCTCTACGTGGCCGATTACAACTGGACCGGAACCTACATGCAGGTCCAAGCGACGTCTTCGCTGGATGGCGGCGCGACCTGGGGCAATGCGGTTGGCGTTACGCCGTCGACAAACACGCATGACCAGTTCTTCCCCTGGATCAATGTCAGCGACAGCGGATTGATCGGCGTCACCTGGCTCGACCGCAGCCTCGATTCGACGAATGTGAACTACGACGCATTCGGTGCCTCGTCCAAGAAACTGAAGAAGCTCAAGAACGCGAATTTGCGGCTCTCCAGCGTGTCGTCGGATCCGTTCAACGACGGCTTCGGCAGCGGCTTCATGGGCGACTACACCGGCAATGCCTGGGTGGTCGGAAAGAACAAACTCTATATGTCCTGGTCGGACACCCGCAGCGGCAGCGATACGCAGGATGAAGTTGGCGGCTTGATGCCGTAAGCCTTGCCGGCCGGCGCGCGATTTCGCGCGGTCGCGTTCGAACGACAAAGGGGCGGGCCGTCGCTGGTCCGCCCTTTTTGCTTTTGGGTGGAGGCGTCATTTGGCGTCGTGGAAGATGATCCCGAGGGTGAAGCGCTCGCCGGAATGGAGCCGGCTGACGCCGTGGCGCATCTTGACGCGATAGACACCGCGGGTGCCGCGCACAGGCCGTTCGCTCACGGCGAAGATCACGGCGTCACCTTGCGCCAGCCGCACGACTTCGGGGCGCGACTGCATGCGCGGCCGCTGCTCGGTGAGCACGAACTCACCGCCGGAGAAGTCCTTGTCCGGGCGCGACAGCAGCACCGTCGCCTGCAGCGGAAAGACGTGTTCGCCATAGAGGTCCTGATGCAGGCAATTGTAGTCGCCCTCGCCGTAGCGCAGCATGAGCGGCGTCGGCCGCGTCTGTCCCGCCGCGTAACAGCGCTTGCGATAGGCCGCATGCGTCGGCGGAAAACGCACCTCGTTCCCCAACGCCGCATTCCATCGGTTTGCGATCTTGGCGAGCGGCGGATAGAGCTGCTCGCGCAAGCCCGCGACCAGCGGCGGCAGCGGATAGGAAAAGTACTTGTATTCGCCGCGCCCGAAGCCGTGCTGCGCCATGATCACGCGCTTGCGGAAGCGCGCCTCTTCGTCATAGAGCGACACCAATTCCGCGCATTGCTGCGGCGACAGGAGGCGCGGCAAGGTCACGGCGCCGTAGGAGTCGAGCGACTCGTCCGTCCCGCTCCAACGGATGCCATTCAATGGATCATGACCGGCTCGCATATCCGACCGCATCCAAAACCATCCTACACGCGCGCCTTGACGGCGGTGGCGAAGCGGTCGAACAGATAGTGCGAATCCATCGGGCCGGGCGAAGCTTCCGGGTGATACTGCACGCTGAACACGTCCTTGCCTTCCAGCCTCAGCCCACAATTGGTGCCGTCGAACAGCGAGACATGCGTCTGCTTCACCCCGCGCGGCAAGCTTTCACCGTCCACCGTGAAGCCGTGATTCATCGACACGATCTCGACCTTGCCGGTCTCCAGATCCTTCACCGGATGATTGGCGCCATGATGGCCCTGCGCCATCTTCCGGGTGGTGCCGCCCAGCGCCAGCCCCAGCATCTGATGGCCGAGGCAGATGCCGAACACCGGCACGTTCGACTCCACCAGCCCACGGATGGTCGGTATGGCGTAGGCGCCCGTCGCCGCCGGATCGCCGGGCCCGTTGGAGAGCAGCACGCCATGCGGGGCATGGCGCATCACCTCGTCGAAGCTCGATTGCGCCGGCAGCACCACGATGTCGGCGCCGCGGCCCGCCAGCTGGCGCAGGATGTTGCGCTTGACGCCATAGTCGAGAACTACCGCGCGCCACGACGGGGCTTCTTCCAACCCGTAGCCCGCGTTCCACGCCCAGGGCATCTCGCGCCAAGTGTAGGTTTGGCGGCAGGTGACGTCCTTGGCCAGGTCGAGGCCGACCAGTCCCGGAAATTCCCGCGCCTGGCGCACCAGCGCCTGGACGTCGAATTCGCCGCGTGCGGAATGTGCCACCACCCCGTGCGGCATCCCCTGCTCCCGGATACGGTTGGTGAGCGAGCGGGTGTCGATGCCGGAGAGGCCCGGGATGTTGTGCAGCTTGAGCCAGCGGTCGA
Source organism: Rhizomicrobium sp. (assembly GCA_036564785.1). Lineage (GTDB taxonomy): Bacteria > Pseudomonadota > Alphaproteobacteria > Micropepsales > Micropepsaceae > Rhizomicrobium. The sequence continues at coordinate 13,011 of DATCOJ010000113.1, forward strand.
GGCCGGCCAGTGCGCGATAATTGGAGGGGTGCTCGGCATCGGCGCGCACGATTATGCCGCGCACCACGGGGGTGAGCGATTCGACGTCCTCCGCATTGGTGCCCACGATGCCAATATGGGGGAAGGTGAAGGCCACGATCTGCCCGGCATAGGAGGGATCGGTGAGGATCTCCTGGTAGCCGGTCATGGCGGTGTTGAAGCAGACCTCGCCCACCGCCGCGGTCTCGGCGCCGAAGCCCCGGCCCTCGAACACGGTGCCGTCGGCCAGCGCCAGCCGCGCCGTTCGGCCACGCGAAACGGCGCCCGCCGGTCTTGCGGCGGTCGTTTCGGTCGGATGGCTCATGGAAATGGTCCCGATTTTCGAGGTAGATAGAAGCCGGACCCGAAACCCGTCAAGCGAAAACAGCCATGGCCCTGCGCGATCGATTCCAAGCCGAACTCAAAGAGGCGATGAAGGCCAAGGATTCACGGCGCGTCTCCACCCTGCGCATGGTGCTGGCCGCGCTCAAGGACAAGGACATCGCCGCCCGCACTGAGACGAGCCGCGAAGTCATCGGCGAGGACGACGTGCTCTCCCTGCTGGCCAAGATGGTCAAGCAGCGCGAGGAATCGGCTACCGCCTTCGAAGCCGGCGGGCGCCCGGAGCTTGCCGCCGCCGAGCGCGAGGAGATTGCCATCATCGCTTCCTTCATGCCTAAGCAGATGTCGGCCGAGGAGATGAAATCGGCCATCGCCGCAGTGATCTCCGAAACCGGCGCCGCCTCCATCAAGGACATGGGCAAGGTCATGGCGGCATTGAAGGGCCGCTATGCCGGGCAGATGGACTTCGCCAAGGCCAGCGCCGTGGTGAAGGAATTGCTGAGCGCGCCGAAATGAGCGCGGCCCCAACCGCCGGCGTCAGCGATCGGGTGCAAGGCCTGTCGCACATCGGCATCCGGGTGCACGATCTGGCACGCAGCCGCGCTTTCTACGAGCGGTTCGGGTTTCGCTTCGACTGGGGCCCGGCGGGGCCCGAGCCGGTGGCCGCGATGAGTCATCCCTCCGGCCTGGAGATCAACTTCATCCTGAATGCGCGCGCGGCAAAGACGGCGAACATCCTCATGGACGTTCCCGAAAAGCATCCCGGCTATACCCATATCGCGCTCAAGATCGACGATGTCGCCAGGACGGAGGCGGCCCTGACCGGCGCCGGCATCGCCATCACGGGACGGCGCGGAACGGCCGCGCTCTTCGTTCGCGACCCCGATGGCAACGTGATCGAACTCGCCGCCGACTAGGACGGAAAATGACCGACTTCATCGTCAAGGAAGCCGCGACCGATCTCGACATCCGCAAGGTCTATCCCGTGATGCGGGAGCTGCGGCCGCATGTCGCCACAGCGGAAGACTTCGTCGTCCGCGTGCGGCGCCAGCAGGCGCAGTCCGGCTGGCGCCTCATCTCTGTCGAGGATGCGGGCGAGCCGGTGGCCGCCGCGGGATTCCGCATCTCCGAGTGGCTCGCCTGGGGCAAGGCGCTCTATGTCGACGATCTCATCTGCCTCGAATCGCATCGCGGCCGCGGCTTCGCGGAAGCCTTGATGCGCTGGATGGAGGAAGAAGCGCAGAGGCAGGGCTGCGCCCAGTTCCATCTCGATTCCGGCACCCACCGCCTCGCCGCCCACCGCTTCTATCACCGGCTGAAACTTTCCATCGGCAGCTTCCATTTCTCCAAGACGCTGTAGGACGGCGGCGGAACAAGATGCTGTAGCTTCCGCCGCCGCAGCCACACCGACTTGTTTTGCGAAACTGGCCAGATCCCTCCCCCTCCCTTCCCGCGGAGTCCGCTTCGATCTTCCGACGATTCCGCGGGATGAATTTGCGCGAAAATCGCTCGGATTTGTGAGTCCGTTTCGGACGCAATACGAGCGTCGATGGAATCGAGGTTTTTCATCGCTGATCTGCTTCAGTCGGGCGGATCGTGCATGGTTGTTCTCCTTCGAGAAGAAAAGGAATCACGCGGAGCCGCAGAGCCGCGGAGCAAAAAAGAAGCTCTCGTTCCCCTTCCCCCCTTGTGGGGGAAGGTGGCGCGCACTCGCGCAAGCGAGTGCTGCGACGG
>DATCOJ010000114.1:0-14870 GCA_036564785.1 Rhizomicrobium sp.
GAGCGAAGGCATCGATCTCGGCAAGGACCGGATGGCGCTCCAGCGGTTGAAGGAAGCCGCCGAGAAGGCGAAGATCGAGCTCTCCAGCGCCATGCAGACGGAAGTCAACCTGCCGTTCATCACGGCGGATGCTTCCGGCCCCAAGCACCTGACCATGAAGATCACCCGGGCGAAGCTCGAGGCGCTGGTCGACGACCTGATCCAGAAGACGGTGGGCCCGGTGAAGGCCGCGCTGAAGGACGCCGGCGTCTCCGCCAATCAGATCGACGAAGTGATCCTGGTGGGCGGCATGACCCGCATGCCAAGGGTGCAGGAGACGGTGAAGCAGCTGTTCGGCAAGGAGCCGCACAAGGGCGTCAATCCGGATGAAGTGGTCGCCATCGGCGCCGCCATCCAGGCGGGCGTGCTCAAAGGCGAAGTGAAGGACGTGCTGCTGCTCGACGTGACGCCGTTGAGCCTCGGCATCGAGACGCTGGGCGGCGTCTTCACCCGTCTGATCGAGCGCAACACCACCATCCCCACCAAGAAGAGCCAGGTGTTCTCCACCGCGGAAGACAATCAGACCGCGGTCACTATCCGCGTCTTCCAGGGCGAGCGCGAAATGGCGGCGGACAACAAGCTGCTCGGCCAGTTCGATCTGGTCGGCATTCCGCCGGCGCCCCGCGGCATTCCGCAGGTGGAGGTCACCTTCGACATCGACGCCAACGGCATCGTCAACGTCACCGCCAAGGACAAGGCCACCAACAAGGAACAGCAGATCCGCATCCAGGCCTCCGGCGGCCTTTCCGACGCCGACATCGACAAGATGGTCAAGGAAGCCGAAGCCCATGCCGCGGACGACAAGAAGCGCCGCGCGCTGGCGGAGGCCAAGAACCAGGGCGACGCGCTGGTCCATTCGACCGAGAAGATGCTCTCCGAGCATGGCGACAAGGTCGAAGCTGCGGAGCGCACGGCCATCGAGAATGCGCTGGCCGCGCTGAAGGAAGCAGTCAAGAGCGACGACGTGGAATCGATCCAGCAGAAGACGCAAGCCCTTGCGCAGGCGTCGATGAAACTGGGCGAAGCCATGTACAAGGCGCAGCAATCGCCCGGCGGCGACGGCGGCCAGCCCGGCGGCGACGAGAGCGCGCCCAAGGACGAGAACGTCGTCGACGCGGAATTCACCGAAGTCGACGAGAACAAGAAAAAGGGCGCGGCGTAACGCCGTTTCCGGCGGAAGGTCGCGCCGGGGGGCGCGTGAACCGATGCTTCACGGGATTTGGAGATGATTGGCGGCTCGCTCTTCCACCGCTGGGGAAGGCGAGCCGTTGTTCATGACGGTCGAGGATGAAGCGCGATTACTACGAGACCTTGGGATGCCAGAAGGGCGCTTCGATCGAGGAGATCAAGGCGGCCTACCGCAAGCTCGCCAAGGAGCTGCATCCGGACAAGAACCCCGGCGATCATACCTCCGAGCACAAATTCAAGGAAATCAGCGAGGCCTATGACGTCCTGAAGGACGAGCAGAAGCGCGCCGCCTACGACCGCTTCGGCCACGCGGCGTTCGAGCAGGGCGGCGGGCGCGGCGCCAACGGCTTCGGCTTCGACTTCGCTTCCTCCTTCACCGACATTTTCGACGACCTGTTCGGCGAGTTCACCGGCGGACGGCGCGGCCGCCGCCAGAACCGCGGCCAGGATCTGCGCTACAATCTCGAGATCACGCTCGAGGAATCCTTCCGCGGCCGCCAGGCGCAGATCAAGGTGCCGACCGCCATCGCCTGCGAAGCCTGCAGCGGCAGCGGCGCCGAGGCCGGCACGAAGCCGGAGACCTGCCCGACCTGCTCCGGCAACGGCAAGGTGCGGGCGCAGCAGGGCTTCTTCACCATCGAGCGTACCTGTCCGTCCTGCCGCGGCAGCGGACGCGTCATCCGCAATCCCTGCAAGGTGTGCCACGGCTCCGGACACGTACAGAAGGAGCGCACGCTCGCGGTGGAGATTCCCGCCGGCGTCGAAGAAGGCACCCGCATCCGCCTGGCCGGCGAGGGTCAGGCGGGGCTCAACGGCGGGCCCACCGGCGATCTCTATCTCTTCATCTCGATCAAGCAGCATCCGCTGTTCCAGCGCGACGGCCACGATCTCTATTGCCGCGCGCCGGTGTCGTTCGTGACGGCGGCGCTGGGCGGCGGCATCGAAGTGCCGACCTTGGACGGCGGCCGCGCCCGCGTCGCCATCCCGGAAGGCATTCAATCGGGCCGCCAGATTCGCTTGCGCGGCAAAGGCATGCCGGTGATGCGCGGCGGCGGCATGAGCGGGGACCTCTTTGTCGAGGTCACAGTGGAGACGCCGGTCAAGCTCAGCAAGAAGCAGAAGGAACTGCTGCGCGAATTCGAAAAGGGCAGCGAGCCCGGCACCCAACCGGAATCGGAAGGCTTCCTCGCCAAGCTCAAGGAATTCTGGAGCGGCAGCGCCAACGCGTGAGCGTCAGCCGCTAAACCAGCCGTTGAAACCCGGGCAGTCGTTGGCGGTGGCGAAGATATCGTCGTAGCGGCCGTCTGCGAGCAGCGTCTTGACCGCGCGCTGCGCGGCGCCGTAGGCCGCGCGCGAGATCAGCGCGCCGGCGCTCACCCGTCGCACGCCGGCCGCTTTCAACTCCGCGATCGGCGGAACGCCCGACCCGATCAGCACATTGAGCGGCAGGTCGGTTCGCTTCACCGCCTCGCGGATGACGGCCATGTCGCCCGTGCCCGGCAGGAAGAAGCCGTCGGCGCCGGCCTCGCGATAGAGCGCGGCGCGGCGCATCGACTCTTCGAATTTCGCCTCGTCCGCCACCAGATTCTTCAGATAGACGTCGCAGCGTGCGTTGATGAAGATATCGGCGCCATTGGCGCGAGCCGCGGATTTGATGGCGCGGATCTTGTCGGCCAGCAGCTCGGGCGGCTCACGGCCGTCCTCCAGATTGATCCCCACCACGCCCAGATCGATGAGCGCGCAAACGAACTCCGCCACCCTGGCGGGATCGGGGGAATATCCCGCCTCGCTGTCCACCGACACCGGAACCTCGACCACGCGGAGAATTTCCCGCACCGCCGCGAACGCCACTTCCGCGGGAATGGTCTCGCCGTCGGCATAGCCGTGGCGCCAGGCGAGCGCCGCGCTGGAGGTGGCGATGGCCTCGGCGCCCAGCTCGGCGGCCAGCCGCGCGCTCGCCGCGTCCCAGGCATTGGGCAGCACCAGGAGGCGGCCCGGCGCCTGCAATCCGCGAAACTGCTTCAACCGCTCGGCCTGGCTGGTCATCTCGTGCTCCTTCGGGCGCTGTCGCGCGTTAGCAGAATCGGGCGGCGCGGCCCGTCCGGTCAATCGCCCAAAAACGGATGGCTGAAATGCAGCGGCAAATTTGCTAGGAAGGGCCATGGCGACGAACTCGGCCGTCCAGCATCTGAACTTCCTGCGCGGCCTTCTGGCGCGGCCGAAACACGTGGGCGCCATCGCGCCGTCGAGCCCGGCGCTGGCCCGCGCCATCGCCCGCGAGGTGGACCCTGCGCGACCCGGCCCCGTGCTCGAGCTCGGCCCCGGCACCGGCGTGGTGACCGAGGCGCTGGTGGAGCACGGCGTAGCGCAGGAGCGGCTGATCGCCATCGAATACGATCCGGATTTCGCCGAGCTGGTGGCCAGGCGATTTCCCCGCGCCCGCGTGGTGCGCGGCGACGCCTTCGATTTCCCGCGCACCCTGGGCGACGACGCGGCCGGCCCCTTCGCCGCCATCGTCTCCGGCCTGCCGCTGCTCAACCATCCGCCGGAGAAACGCCGCGCCCTGATCGAGGCCGCACTCGCGCGCCTGGCGCCGGGCGCGCCCTACATCCAGTTCTCCTATGGCTGGCACCCGCCGATCCCCGGGACCGCGGACTATTCGGTGCGGCGCGCGGCGCTGGTGTGGAAGAACCTGCCGCCGGCGCGGGTGTGGGTTTATCGCGGCCGGTGAGAGTCGGTTTCGGTTTCCTCCGAGCCGCGGCATTTTTGGCGGACTCCCGCGATTCCGATTTGAAGGACTCGAAAAATCGCTCGGATTTTTGGGGTCGTTTTGGACGCAATACGAGCGTCGACAGAATCGGTGTTTTTCATCGCTGATCTGCTTCAGTCAGGCGGATCGTGCATGGTTATTCTCCAAAAAAAGATTTTCACGCGGAGGCGCGAAGCCGCGAAGGTGAAGATCGCACTTGCTTTTCCCCTTCCCCCTTGTGGCCGTCTTCGCCGAAGCTCCGCCGGCCGAGTGAGTGCACATGTGCCCGGCGAAGCCTTGGCGTAGCCGGGGGAAGGTGCCGCGCGCGAGCGAAGCGAACGCTGCGGCGGAAGGGGGGGTGCTCGCGATCCCAAACTTCCGAGGCCCAAAACGAAAAACGCGGGCGGGATATCTCCCGGCCGCGCCGCTCAGGCTGCATTTCTGAGGATTGGTAGAATATGCAAAACCAGCGTCACGGTGTCAACTAGAAATTGTAGGCCGGATTCTGCGATTTCCGCCCGCGCTCGGCCTGCACTGAACCCCCTCCAACCGTCATCGCCCGGCTGAGCGGACAGCGAAGTCCGGGCGACCCAATTTCCCGTAATGCTTGAAACGAAATGGGTCACCCGGATCACTCGCCAGAAGCGCTCGCGACCGGGTGATGACGGGTTTTGGGTTTGGTGTTGTAGTGGTATGCAGCCCACCGCCACACGATCAGGGATTTGGTGCGATTTGAAATCCCAGCTTGAGCCCGATGGGACGAAGGTTGAGACTACGACCCTGGCTGGCCTCAGCGCCAGTCTTGATACCAAGGGATTTGCGATCGTTCACCGCTTGTTTGACGAGCAGATCGTCGCGGAACTCAAGCAATCCCTAACCCAAGCGAAGGATTCACGTTTGGAACGCGAGGGAGAGATTTACGGAGCCCGAAATCTGTTTGTGCTTCCCACGGTGAGGGAAGCAGCGCGATTTATCCAAGACCGACTAAGTCCAGTTCTCGAAGACACCACCCATGCCGTTCGCGCGATCTTCTTCGACAAGACGGCCAGAGCAAATTGGCTTGTTCCATGGCATCAGGATTTGTCGGTCGCTCTAAAGCATCGACTCGAGTGTCCCGGCTGGACAAATTGGTCCATCAAAGCCGGCGTTCTGCACGCTCAGCCGCCGGGCGCATTTCTCGACCGCATGGTCACCGCGCGCATTCATCTGGACGATTGTTCAGAGGACAACGGCGCACTCCGGGTCATCCCCGGCAGTCATAGAGCCGGGCGATTGTCGCGAGAGGCCATTTGCGCAGCGGTCGCCAGCGTGCCTGAGCGTCTCCTTACAGCCCGCTCAGGCGATATTGTGCTTATGAAACCTCTCTTGCTCCACGCGTCCTCGCGGGCGAGCAATCCGGCGCATCGCCGCGTGCTGCAAATCGAGTTCGCACCGGCCGTGCAACTGCCTAGCCAGCTCGAATGGGCCGAGGCGGTCTAGCTGGACCACGCCCCCGGCTGTCGCCCGAAAATTGATCGAGCGCAAGGATGACGGCCTTCGTTCGGGCCTAGGCTTCGTCTGGGCCCAAAAGGCAATGGCGCCGCGTGTCGGTGCCCGATAGCTGAATCGCGCAGCACTCGAACCGCCGAGGAGTTTCGATGAACCGTCTCAAGGGAAAAGTCGCCATCGTCACCGGGGCCGCGCTGGGCCTCGGCCGCGCCATGACGGTGCGCATGGCGGAGGAAGGCGCCGCAATCGCCGCTTTCGACGTGCTCGATGCGGAAGGCCAGGCGCTGGCGCGCGAGTTGTCGGAACGGGGTCTCGCGGTGCGCTACTGGCATTGCGACGTGGCGAAGGAGCAGGAGGTGGCGCGCGCCATCGGCGAGGCGGCGGCGCATTTCGGCCGGCTGGACGTGCTGGTGAACAATGCCGGCGTTTCCGGCGCCAGCAAGCCCACCCACGAAATCACCGAAGCCGAATGGGATTTCGTGCAGGCGATCAACGTCAAGGGTGTGTTCTTCGCCACCAAGCACGCCATCGCGCACCTCAAGCGCGCGGGCGGCGGCAGCATTGTCAACCTGTCTTCGATTTATGGGCTGGTCGGCGCGCCCGACGTGCCGCCGTATCATGCGTCGAAGGGCGCGGTGCGGCTGATGACCAAGACCGACGCGCTCATCTACGCCGCCGACAGGATCCGGGTGAACTCCATCCATCCCGGCTTCATCTGGACGCCGATGGTGGAGCATCATCTGGAACGGCTGGGTAGCGTGGCGGAGGGGCGCAAGGCGGTGGATGCGCTGCATCCGCTGGGACACATGGGCGAACCGGACGACATCGCCTGGGGCGTGGTCTATCTGGCTTCGGACGAAGCCAAGTTCGTCACCGGCACGGAGCTGGTCATCGACGGCGGTTATACCGCGCGGTGAAGGGCGTGCGACGCTCCGGGATGGCTACCAGCATCAGCGATCCGAGAAAGAACGCTCACTCCGCCGCGGCGCTGGCGCGCAGTTCGCCGGCTTCTTCCATGACCACGCGCAGCCCGTCGGGGCACATGTCGTAGCCGTTGTGCCAGGTCGGCGCGCGGTATTCGAGATGGACGCGCGTGAAATAGGCGGGATCGCGCAGGGGATCGAGCATCGGCCCCTCCTCCTTCACCAGTCCGGCGAAATCATGTTCGCCCGAGGCACCGTCCTGGAAGCGGACGCGGAGGCGGAAACCGCCGAGCGGTTGGATGTTCATGACCTTATTCAGCATCGAGACCGGTAGTTCTTCCAACTTCTCTTGCGCCCGCAGGTGCGGGCGCACCCCCACCCGCAGCGCGTTCCGCGCTCCGACTTCCCCTCAAGGGACCCTCAAGGGGGAGGTGACTCTCTAATCTGAACCGTGCGCGAGGGCGACCCAAGTTCATGTCGCCACCGACAAAATGGGTCACCCGGATCGCTCGCGGGAAACGCTCGCGACCGGGTGATGACGGGTTTTTTGGTTTGGGTGTCGCGGTCCTACTCCGCGGCCTCCGCCAGGTGCGGGGCGGCGTCGAGGACGTCGCGGCCGACATGGGCCTCGAACTTCTTGAAATTGTCGCGGAACATGGCGACGAGCTTTCGCGCTTGCGCGTCGTAAGCCGCCTTGTCCGCCCAGGTGTCGCGGGGATTGAGAATCTTGGAATCGACGCCCGGCACCGCCACCGGCACGCGGAAGCGGAAATGCGGATCGATGCGCATCTCCGCATCGGCGAGGCTGCCGTCGAGCGCGGCCGCCAGCAGCGCGCGCGTCGCCTTGATCGGCATGCGCGAGCCCACCCCGAAGGCGCCGCCGGTCCAGCCGGTGTTGACCAGCCAGCAATCGGCCTGGTGCTCTCCGATGAGGTCGCGCAAGAGGTTGCCGTATTCGGTCGGGTGGCGCGGCATGAAGGGCGCGCCGAAGCAGGTGGAGAAGGTGGGCTGCGGCTCCTTGCCGAGGCCCTTCTCGGTGCCGGCGACTTTCGCCGTGAAGCCGGAGAGGAAGTGATACATGGCCTGGCTGGGCGTCAGCCGCGCGATCGGCGGCAGCACCCCGAAGGCATCCGCCGTCAGCATCACCACGTTCTTGGGATGGCCGGCGCGGCCGGTGTCGCTGGCGTTGGGGATGTAGTCGATGGGATAGGCGGCGCGCGTGTTCTCCGCGTAGTGGGCGCTGTCGAGATCGAGCGCGCGGGTGCTTTCGTCCATCACCACGTTCTCCAGCACCGTGCCGAAACGCTCGGTGGTGGCGAAGATCTCGGGCTCGGCCTCGCGCGACAGCTTGATCACCTTGGCGTAGCAGCCGCCCTCGATGTTGAAGACGCCGTGCTCGCTCCAGCCATGCTCGTCGTCACCGATCAGGGTGCGCGAGGCGTCGGCCGAGAGCGTGGTCTTGCCGGTGCCGGAGAGGCCGAAGAAGATCGCGGCCTTGCCGTCCTTGCCCACATTGGCCGAGCAATGCATGGACATCACCCGCTTGGGCGGCAAGAGGTAGTTCATGATGGTGAAGACGGACTTCTTCATCTCGCCGGCATAGGAAGTGCCGCCGATCAGCACGAGCTTCTTCGTGAAGTTGACGGCGATGACGGTCTTGGACACGCAGCCGTGCCTGGCGGGATCGGCCTCGAAGCTGGGCAGGTCGATGATGGTGAAGTCCGGCGTGAAGCCTTCCAGCTGGTCGGGTGTCGGGCGGATCAGCAGCTGGTGCACGAACAGCGAGTGCCAGGCGTATTCGGTGACGATGCGAACCGGCAGCCGGTGCTCGAGGTCGGCGCCGCCGAACAGATCCTTGGCGAAGAGCTCGCGCCCCTCGGCAAATTTCATCATGTCGGCATGGAGCGCGTCGAAATGGGCGGGCTGCATGGGCTTGTTGTTGTCCCACCACACCTGCTTTTCGCTGGCGGCATCGCGCACGATGAATTTGTCGGATGCCGAGCGGCCGGTGTGCTGGCCGGTGAGCACCACCAGCGGCCCGTCCTTGGCCAGATGACCCTCGCCGCGCGTGAGCGCCATCTCGCAGAGCACGGGCGCGCTCAGGTTCCAATGGACGGTCTTGAGATTGCGGAAGCCCTGATTTTCAAGGCCAAAGGCGCCCTGCTGAGACATAATCGCTCCTGTCGACAACCCCACCCGGACGCGAAAACGCGATGGCGCCCAAGGGCTTTTCGTTTGGTCCCGAGGATACGCCGCCAGAGGGGCTTCGGGCAAATTTCCCCTACAAGCTGGCGCGGAAAAAGCAAGCTCGGAAAGGCATTTCCCGTCGGGGCTGCTTGCCGCATCCCCTCCGAATTGAATTATTTTCCCTGACCGTCATGGCCGACCGAGCCACAGCGGAGCGGAGGCGAGCTGTCGGCCACCCATTCCCTCGCTGCGAAACGGTGTTCATGGGTCCGGGATCCGCCTTCGCTCCGCTGCGGCGGACCCGGGGATGACGGGCCATTTTGAAATGATTCATTTCAAGCCGAATTCGTTTTAGGTTGGGGCCCATGGCGCTCACCGACGAGGAACTCGAACGCTACGCCCGCCACATCGTGCTGCGCGAGGTGGGCGGACCGGGGCAGGCGCGGCTGCGCGCGGCCAAGGTGCTGGTCATCGGGGCCGGCGGGCTGGGCAGCCCTGTGATCCTGTATCTCGCGGCGGCGGGCGTGGGGACCATCGGCATCGTCGATTTCGACGCGGTGTCGCTCTCCAATCTGCAGCGGCAGATCGCCCACCGCACCGCCGATATCGGGCGGCCCAAGACGGAGTCGGCCAGCGAGGCGGCGCGCGCCATCAATCCCGGCGTCGAGATCGCGGCGCATGACTTCCGGCTCACACCCGCCAACGCGCTGGAGCTGATCGGGCGCTACGACGTGATCTGCGACGGCTCGGACAATTTCGCCACCCGCTTCCTGGTCAACGACGCCTGCTACTTCGCGAAGAAGATTCTGGTGTCGGCCGCGGTGACCGAATTCGACGGCCAGCTCGCCACCTACAAGCCGCAGGCCGGCGACTATCCCTGCTACCGCTGCCTGTTCTCCGCACCGCCGCCGCCCGGCACCGCGCCCTCCTGCTCGGAGACGGGAATCCTCGGCGCCGCGGCCGGCGTGATGGGGACGTTGCAGGCGCTGGAGGCGATGAAGGAGATCATCGGACTCGGCGAAACTTTGGCCGGGCATCTGCTCATTTACGAAGCGTTGACCACGCAATTCCGCAAAGTGCGGGTGAACCCCGATCCCGCCTGCGCGCTGTGCGGAGAGGCGCCCACCATCCGCGACCTGTCACAGCACACCCAAGCTTAACCCGGACTTAAAGCGGGTTTCGCAATACTTGCGAATTCGTGTGCGCGGGTGGGCGACATGGCGCAAGAAATTCATTTCGAGATCTTCCGCCGCCAGGGTTCCAAGGGCGGCTGGATGCTGCATGACGTCGCCACCAATCGCGAAGCCGCGCTGCAAATGGCCGAAGCGCTGATGGCCGAGCAGAAGGCGACCGGCGTCAAGGTTCTGAAGGAGACTTACAATCCGGAGACGGGGGATTTCCTCAGCCTCAAGATTTTCGAGGACGGTCACACCAAATCGAAAACCGACGCCGCGGCGGAAGACCTGCCGCACGCGCTGCCCTGCTTCCAGCCGGACGATCTCTACTCGTATCACGCGCGCGCCACCATGGCGCGGCTGCTTTGCGACTATCTGGCGCGCAACAAGCTCACCGTCACCGAGCTGATCCATCGCGCCGACGCGCTGGAGAAATTCGAGGCGACCGGCACGCTGTTCCAGCACGCCATCCAGAAGATTGCCGTGGCGCAGGCCGCCACCACCACCACGCCCGTGCAGCACATCATGAAGAGCCTGAACGAGCTGGTGACCAAAGCCATCCACCGCGTCTACCGCGACGAGCGGCGCCATGCCTTCCCCACGCTGGAGCCGGGACGCTTCGCCCAAGCCGCGGAGAAATTCGCGCAAGCGAGCGACGGCGCCTATCTGATGAACGGCGCCATCGCGCGCTATCTGCGCCAGGCCAAAGGCTGGAACGACAAGACGCTGTGGCTGCTCGGGATTCTCGAAGAAGCGAAGGGCGACAGCGCGGGGGCAAAGCTGCTGACGGAGTGCGTCGATTCCCTCATCGCGGAGATTCTGCACGGCTCGGCGGCGTTGCATGAGCTGATCGGCGAGCACGTCAATCTGGGCGAGGCGCTGATGAGCCTGGTGCTCCTGTTCCTGGGCGAGGAGCCGGCGGGCGGTGCGGAGCGCGGCGGGCTCGTGGCCGTCACCCGCCGCTTCGCCGCGGACGAATTGCCCACCGCGCGGACCGCCATCGCCAACCGGATTCTGGCGGAACTGAAGAGCGTGCGGCGGCTCTGTCCCGGCTCGCTCGGCGACGAATTCAAGATGCTCAAGCGCATCGCCAACAAGCTGGTGCTGGGCGAAGGCAAATATCTCTCCCACGACGACCTGATCGCCGGCTTCGCGCTGCGCTCGCGCCGCTGCGTGGCCCATGAATGCGTGCAGGAATATCTGGCGGACGCGGCGGGCCCGGATGACAAGCTCGAGCGCCTGTTGTTCGTGGAGGAAAACATCGTCGGCGCCGAGAACAAGCGCCAACTGATCGCGTTCATCCTGCCGATCGTCACCGCGGCGCCGTTCGAGAACCATTTCGTGTTCGGCAAGACGCCAGTGCTGGCGCGATTGCAAAGGCTGGCGGAGCTGCAATCGCGGGTGCGCCATTCCGGCTTTCAGGAGAACCAGCGCCACGAGATCGCCGAGCTGCTCGACCGCATCGCCGGCGAGACGGAAGCGCGCGCGCGGCTGTTCGACGGCATCGAGGCCAAGGCCGCGGGGCATGTGGAGAAGGCCACCGCGCTGCTGCGGCTATGCGCCGGACGGGTGCTGACGGAGGGGCGGCTGTCGACCCGCGCCCGCCAGCTCATTCTCAGCCATCTCGGCCAGCCCGGATTTCTCGTGAACTATACCGCGCATGTGGCACAGGCCGCGTCCACCGCGCCCGATGCCGAAGCCGCCATGGCCGAACTGGTTCAAACCTTGAAGAAAGCCGGCATCGCGCCGGAACTGGGCCTCAAGGCCATCGCGGCCTAGCGCACGTCAGTGCGCTTCGTCCCAGTTGCGGGCGGCGCGGGCATCGACGACCAACGGTACCGACAATTCGAGCGCCGGCAGCGCCGCCTTTTCCATCACCGCGCGCACGGCGGCGCAGGTGGCGTCGCATTCCGCCTCGGGCGCCTCGAAGATCAGCTCGTCATGCACCTGCAGCAGCATCTTCGCGCTGAGTCTCGCCTTGGCCAGCGCCGCGGGCACCCGGATCATGGCGCGGCGGATGACGTCCGCCGCCGAGCCCTGGATCGGCGCGTTGATCGCCGCCCGCTCCGCCCCGCCGCGATGGCCGGGAATGCGCGCGTTGATTTCCTTGATATGGACGCGGCGGCCGAACAGGGTTTCCACATAGCCGTGCTCGCGGGCGAAAGCCTTGGTCGCCTCCATGTAGTCGCGGATGCCGGGGAAGCGCTGGAAGTATTTCTTGATGTAGTCGTTGGCCTCGTCGCGGCCGATGCCCAACTGATTGGCGAGGCCGAAGCCCGAGATGCCGTAAACGATGCCGAAATTGATCGCCTTGGCGCGGCGGCGGATTTCGCCCGGCATGTCCTTGATGGGGACGCCGAACATTTCCGACGCCGTCATGGCGTGGATGTCGAGCCCTTCGGCGAAGGCATTCTTCAGCGCCGCGATGTCGGCGATGTGCGCGAGCAGGCGCAATTCGATCTGGCTGTAATCGGCGCTGACGATCTTGGCCCCCTTGGCCGCGATGAAGGCGGCGCGGATGCGGCGGCCTTCCTCGGTGCGGATGGGGATGTTCTGCAGATTGGGGTCGAGCGAGGCGAGCCGGCCTGTCGAGGTCGAGGCCATGGCGAAGGAGGTGTGCACCCGGCCCGTCTGCGGATTGATGTAGGCGGGCAGCGCGTCGGTATAGGTGCCGCGCAGCTTGGAGAGCTGGCGCCAATCCAGCACCTTGCGCGCGATGTCATGGCCCTGCGCCACCAGCTCCTCGAGCACATCGGAATCGGTCGACCAGGCGCCGGTCTTGGTCTTGCGCCCGCCGGGAAGCTTCAGATTGCCGAAGAAATAATCGCCCAGCTGCTTGGGGGAGCCGATGTTGAACTCGCCGCCGGCGAGCTTGTAGATGTCCGTCTCCAGCGCCGACATCGCCTTGGCGAAATCGTTGGACAGGCGGTGGAGGAAATCCGGATCGATCGAGACGCCGGCCCGCTCCATCTCCGCCAGCACCACGACCAGCGGCCGCTCCAGCGTTTCGTAGACGGTGAGCTTGCCCTCGGCCACGAGACGCGGCTTCAGCAGTGCCGAAAGCCGGAGCGCGATATCGGCCCGCTCCGCCGAATAGCGCGTCGCCTCTTTCACCTCGACGCAATCGAACACGATCTTGTCCCGGCCTTTGCCGGTCAGGTCGGCGAGCGACAGCGGCGGGTGCTGGAGATGAAGCTCGGCAAGCTCTTCCAGCCCGTGTCCATGCAAGGTGGTGTCGAGCACGTAGGACATCAGCATGACGTCGTCGAGCGGCGCCAGGCGGATACCGCGCTGAAGCAGCATCACGGCGGCGAATTTGAGATTGTGGCCGATCTTGAGCGTGCCCTCGTCTTCCAACAGCGGCTTCAGGCGCTGCAACACGTCGGATTCGGAGAGCTGCGCGATGGCGCCCTTGTCGCCGCCGAGATCGAGCCCGGCCGAGGAGCGATGGCCGCAGGGGATGTAGCAGGCCTCTCCCGGCGCCACCGCCAGCGACACGCCGCACAGCACCGCCTGCATCGGATCTGGCGAGGTGCTTTCGGCATGCAGCGCGACGCGGCCCGTCTCGCTCGCCAGCGCGATCCAGTGGCGCAATCGCTCCACGGTGGTGACCGTCTCGTAGCGGTCATAGTCGATGGCGCGCAGCACCGCGGCCTGGTCGATCACCGCGCCGGGCTCGGCTCTGACGACGAGCGATTTCTGTTCGGCGAGCGGGGCTGCGCGTGGCAGCGGCGATGTCTCGCCCGGCGGCGCCAGCGCCGGTTGCGCCGGATCGGGCGCCGGCGCTATCGCTTCGGCATCGACGCCGAAATGTACCGCCGCCCGCTTGGCGAGAGCCGCGAATTCCATCGCCTTCAGAAAGGCGAGCAAGGTGGCGGGCTCCGGCTCATGCGCCTCCATCTCTTCGATGGGGCAGGAGAACTTGGCGTTGTCGTCCAGCGTCACCAGCTTGAGCGAGATGCGCGCGTTCTCGGTGTTCTCGATCAGGGTTTCGCGCCGCTTGGGCTGCTTGATCTCATTGGCGTGGGACAGCAGCGTTTCGAGATCGCCATAGGCGTTGATCAGCTCGGCCGCGGTCTTCACCCCGATGCCTCGCACGCCGGGCACGTTGTCCGTCGAATCGCCCGCCAGCGCCTGCACTTCCACCACCTTCGACGGCGGCACGCCGAAGCGCTCCATCACTTCGGCCGAGCCGATTCGCTTGTTCTTCATGGTGTCGAGCAGCTCGACTGTGCCGTCGACCACCAGCTGCATCAGGTCCTTGTCGGAGGAGACGATGGTGACGCGGGCGCCGGCCAGCTTGGCGATGCGGGTATAGGTGGCGATCAGGTCGTCGGCCTCGAAGCCCGCCTCCTCCACGCAAGCGACGCCGAAGGCGCGCGTGGCTTCGCGCACCAGGGGAAATTGCGGGATCAGATCGTCCGGCGGCGGAGGCCGATTGGCCT
The DNA here is from genome assembly GCA_036564785.1 of Rhizomicrobium sp. Lineage (GTDB taxonomy): Bacteria > Pseudomonadota > Alphaproteobacteria > Micropepsales > Micropepsaceae > Rhizomicrobium. Next base: position 14,195 of record DATCOJ010000114.1, read on the forward strand.
TGTATTGCGCATAGATGGCGTTGCGGAAGGTGGTGCGCCCGGCATCGAAGATCACGGCCAGATGCGTCGGCTTCTCGCCGCCCTTCATGTCCCCGAGCAGCTTCCACAGCATGTTGCAGTAGCCGGAGACGGCGCCGGTGGGCAGGCCGTCGGATTTGCGCGACAGCGGCGGCAGCGCGTGATAGGCGCGGAACAGATAGCCCGAGCCATCGATCAGATAGAGATGATCGCCGCGCTTGATGGGGCGGGTTTTGGCGGCGGGCTGCTTCGCGGCGGGTTGGCTCAATGCGCCTGCGCTCCTTCGCGCAGCACGAAGCGGCGGTCGCAATAGGGACATTCGACGAAGCTCTCGTCGCCCATTTCGAGAAAGACCTTGGGATGGCCGAGCGCGCCGCCGCCGCCGTCGCAGGCGACGCGAGTGGAATCCACTTCGATGATCTCGGGCACTTCGACCGGCATGGAAAAATCTCTACATTGCAGCAGGCGACGGATCATAGCGGCGGGCGCGGCCACCGCAACCCGCGATCGCCAAACGGCTGTTACTCAAATCTCAAAAAACTGATCCGTCATGGCCGGGTTGCCGGAACACAGTGGAGGCGATCCCGGCCACCCATGCACACGATGAAAGAAGGTGTTCATGGGTGGCCGACAGCTCGCCTCCGCTACGCTGCGGCTC
>DATCOJ010000115.1:0-19973 GCA_036564785.1 Rhizomicrobium sp.
AGCCAGACGGAAGGGGGGTTGCGAGCACCGAGCTCGCGATGAACATCCCCCCTTCAGTCATCGGACGCTAGCGCGTCCGCTGACAGCTTCCCCCCGGCTCCGCCAAGGCTTCGCCGGGCACATGTGCACTCCCGCGGCCGGCGAAGCTTTAGCGAAGACGGCCACAAGGGGGGAAGCGGAACGCGCGAACGTTGCGGGGAGTGCCTATTCCCCCCAGCCGGCGGGCTCGATGGTCACCGTGTCGGCGACCTCGGTCTTGCCCTCGAAGTGATACTTCACCTTCACGGTGGCGCCGGGCTTGAGGTCGGCAAAGCGGGCTTTCGCGCCACCCTGATGAAAGGCGGTGTCTGCGGTGACCTGGTAGGTCCAATCGCCGGTCTTCCAATGGCAGGAGAAGGTCATTGCCGCGGCATCGACCGAGGTGACCGTGCCGGTCTCGAACTTCTCCTCCGGCGCGCCGGAGCCCATCGCGGGCGGCGCGCCCTTGCCGATGCCTGTGCAGGCGAGTGCGATAGCCGGCGAGAGCAGAGCCACGGCCACAGAAGCGGCGACGAGCGATCGGCGCATGAGAGCGACCCCCAAGGAACGCCCGCGATCCTAGGCCATCCGCCTGCCCGCGTCACCTGGAACTCAATCGCGCTCCTGGCTTTCGGCCGCGCTTGAAATCGCCTTCAAATCGAACAGGCGCAAACCGATGAGACCCGCCGCGACCTTCCTGGCGTCGCCGCCGCCGCCGCCCGAGGGCCCGCCCGCGGACTCGTGCACCACGATTTCGGGGATTCCCTTGGCCTTCAGCGCTGCGTTCACCGAGGCGAGCTTGCCGCGCTCCAGCCCGCCGAACTCGTCCTCCACGTCCTTCAGCTCATGCTGAAGCGCATCGACGCGCGCCATCTGATAGGGCGTGGGGCGATCCTCCACCGACATGATGGCGCCGTAGACGAAGTCCATGTGCTCGCGCAGGCGCTCCTCGCCGGTGATGGCGCCGCCTTCCTTGGTGGCGACGATCTTCTTGTGCAGCGTGTCGGCATCGCCGGTGAGCGAGGTCAGATCGCCGCGCAAGGCATCGCCTTCCGGCAAGCCTCCGGCGCGCGCCTCCGCACCCTGCTGCACTTCCACGATCTGGCCCGCGAGCACGCTCATGCGCGCGAACAGGTCGGAGACGCGCTTGGCCGCGGCGTATTGCGCCATGCGGTCGGCCAGCGTGAAGGTGGCGCGGCGATCGAGGCTCAAGGTGAGCGGCATGCTGTAGACGGCGCCGCCTTTGGTGAGGCGCACGGTGTAGGTGCCGGGCGGCACCCGCGGCCCGCGCGTGGCATTGAACACCAGCGTGGCGCCGCGCGGCGTCGGCGGCGGGTCCTCGTGCATCGACCACACCACGCGATTGAGACCCTTGCGATTGGAGGGCGGCAAGGTGGTGACGAGCTTGCCCTGCGCATCGAGGATGTCGAGCTTCAGCCGACCGATCACCTGCCGCGTCTTCTGGTAATAGGTGATGACGGCGCCGCTCGCCGGATTGTCGCCGGTATAGACGGCGTCGCCATTGGCCCAGCCGCCGTTCGCTTCGATGCGCTGCTGCGCCTTGCGTCCGGCGATGAGCGCCGCATCGGCGGTCACGGTGGAGGCGTGCAGCGCGCGCAGCGGCGAGATGTCGTCCACGATCCAAATGCCGCGGCCATGGGTGGCGATGACGAGATCGTCGTCGCGCATCTGGAAGGCGAGATCGCGCACCGCCACGTGGGGGAAATTGTTCGGCGCGAAGGCCGCCCAACTCGCGCCGCCATCCGGCGAAGCGTAAAGCCCGAACTCAGTGCCGACGAACAGGATGTTCGGCGACTTCGGATCTTCCTTGACCACATGGGCATAGCCGCGCACGCCCGCGGTCGACGGTCCCATGAGCGCCGTCCAGCTGTGGCCGTAGTCATGCGTGCGGTAGACGTATGGCGCCATGTCGCCGAAGGAATGGCGGTCGACGGTGACGTAGGCCGTCCCCGGATCGGTGCGGCTCGCCTCCACCCAGCTGATCCAGTTGCCCTTGGGCAGGCCCGGAACGTTGGCGACGGTGTTGGTCCAGGTCTTGCCGCCGTCGCGGGTGACCTGGATATTGCCGTCGTCGGTGCCCACCCAGACGACGTTCTTGTCCTTGGGGCTTTCCGAGATGGAATAGATGGTGGTGTGCATCTCGGCGGCGGAATTGTCGACCGTGATGCCGCCCGATTCCTCCTGCTTCTGCATCTCGGGATCGTTGGTGGTGAGGTCCGGCGAGATGCGCTCCCAGTTCACCCCGTGATCGCGCGAGCGGAACAGGAACTGCGCACCGATATAAAGGGTGCCCTTTTCGGTAGGCGACAGCGCGATCGGCGTGTTCCAGTTGAAGCGCAGCTTCTCCTTGTAATTGGCCTTGGGCTGGATATCGCGCGCTTCCAGCGTCTTGCGGTTGACGCGTCCGGCGAAGCCGCCCTGATACTCGGCATAGACGAAGTTCGGATCGCTGGGATCGGAGAAGGCAAAGAAGCCGTCGCCGCCATAGAGGTTCTCCCAGCGGCTGTTGGTGACGCCGCCGGGATAGGCGCTGTCGCCGGCCCAGACCGAATTGTCCTGCAGTCCGCCATAGACCTGGTAGGGGTCCTTGTCGTCGACGCTGACGTGGTAGAACTGGCTGATGGGCAGGTTCTCGCCCTTCCACCATTTCACGCCGCCGTCATAGGAAATCCACAAGCCGCCGTCGTCGCCGCCGACCAGGTGGCGCGGATTGGCGGGATTGATCCAGACATCGTGCCAGTCGCCGTGGCTGCCGCCGGCCGCTTCGGTGAAGCTCTTGCCGCCGTCCTCTGAAGCGATGACGTTCAGGTTCATCTTGAACAATCGATCGGGATTGGTCGGATCGACCACAATGCGGGAGAAGTAGAACGGCCGCCACACCATGTTGCGGCTGCGGTCGCGCTCTTCCCAGGTGGCCCCGCCGTCGTTCGAGACATAGAGCGCCGAGCGCACGTTCTCGATGAAGGCATAGACGCGCTTGGCGTCGGACGGCGCATAGACGACTTCGATGCGGCCCCACGGCGTCTGCGGCAGGCCCTTGTTGGCAGCCGCTGTCTCCTGCGTCCAGTTCTTGCCGCCATCGGTCGAATGGAACAGACCGCTGCCGGATGGCGCGTCCGGCCCGTCGCCGCCGGAGCGGAAGGTCCAGCCCTTGCGGCGGAAATCCCACAAGCCGCTGAACAGCTCGTCCGGGTCCTTGGGATTGATGGTCACCGAGGAGCAGCCGGTGGAAAGATTGCCGCCCTTCAGGATCAGCGACCAAGTGGCGCCGCCGTCGCTCGTCTTGTAGAGGCCGCGCTCCGCGCTGTCGCTCCACAGCTTGCCAGGCACGCAGGCATAGACGGTATTGCCGTCGCGCGGATCGACCACGATGCGGGTGATGCGCTCGGACTCGCCCAAGCCCATCTTGGTCCAGGTCTCGCCGCCATCCGTCGACTTGTAGATGCCGTCGCCGATGGAAGTGGAGTTGCGGGTCCAGCTTTCGCCGGTGCCGACCCACACCACCTTGGGATTGGTGGGATCGAGCGCGATAGCGCCGATCGACTGCACCGGCTCGCGATCGAACACCGGCTTGAAGGTGGTGCCGCCGTCCTGCGACTTCCACACGCCGCCGGAGGCCGCGCCAATGAACAGCGTGACCTTGCCGTCGGCTTCCTGACGGCCGGCGATGGCGGCGATGCGTCCGCTCATGGCGGCCGAGCCGATATTGCGGGCGCCGAGGCCCGAGATGGTGGCGGTGTCCACGCTCTGGGCCGTGGCGGCGCCGGCGCCGAGGCAGGCGGCCGCGACGAGGATCGTAAAAAGATGTCGAGTCAATGTGGTCTCCACCGGTAGGCGGGTTGTCATTTCGAGGGCGCTGGCGCGGGCATTTCGAAGGTGCCGGGCGGCACCGCGACATTGGCTTCGCCGGATTCGATGGTGACGGTCTGCTTGTCCTTCGAGTTCAGCGGGCCGGAGGAGATCGAGAAGGGGAAATAGACGCCCGCCACCCGCTCGTAGTCGCCGAGATCGCTCTCGGTCTCCTTCTCCGCGCCGCGGATGGTGCGCTGCTCGATCACCTTGCTCTCGAGGAAGACGTCGGGATCGAGATAATAAGTAAACACTGTGCCGTCGCTTTGGCTGACGCGCAGCTTGTAGGCCTGGGTGCCGTCGATGTCCTCGCGGCCGAGATAGTCGACCTTGGAGCCTTTGCTGCGCGCCGCCAGCAGGGCGCCGTCGATCAGCGCTTCGTCCGCCAATTCGCGCGCATCGTCCGGGCCCATGCGCTCGGCATCGCGGCGGCCCTCGAAGGGATTGATGCGCCAACCGTCCTTGCCGTCATAAGCCTGCACCACGGTCAGCCCCTGGATCGAGGCATCGACCCTCACCGCGCACACTTCCGTGCCCGGCGTGGGGCATGACCGCGTCTCCGCATAGGCGAGCTTGAAGTCGCCGGGGAACCGCAGCTCGCCCTTGGTGTGAAGGGTGTGGATGGCGGCAAGAGCCTCGGCCCCGCCCCGTGCCGCCAGATTCTTGGCGACCAATTCATCGGCCGTCTCGGCCAAGGCCTGATATCCGAACAAGACAAGCGGCAGAGCGGCCGCGATCGATCGCCAATGCAAGGGTGTAATCCTCGGTTGCGCGGGCGTTCCCATGACCGCCGCGGGCGGAGACTTGCCGATGGCGGTATCGGGGTCAACGGCCGCAGGTCGTGGGCCGGCGATCTTCGGCGAAAGACCGGCGCAATCCCCGGCTAGGAGCGCGGTTGCTTGAGAGCCATAACCGCAGCGCATGGGTCATTCCCGGCCCTCCCGCCCGGAAAGCAGCTCGCCGCAGTCGCGTCGGAATATCCGTCCCACTGGAACCGTCCTAGCTGAGGGACCGGTCCAACCGAGCGAGTGTCCGCAATGGCGATTGCCAAGAGTTACCTCGTATCGGCACTGCTGCTTTCGAGCGTGATCGGCCTGGCCGGACCGGTTGGCGCGGCGCCCGCGGCAAAGCATCGTCCTCCCATCGGCCTCGGCAAGGTGCTGACTACCAAGGACGGCGGCCAGATCTTCGGCTTCGACATCGATCAGGACGGCGACGACGGCGTGCTGGCGAGCGCCCAGACCGTCGATGGGCAAGGCAACGTGCTGGTCTCGGTGGAGACCTTCAACCAGGACACCGGCAAGATCACCAAATCCTTCGCCAAATATCGCGGCATGCGCCATGAATACGCCGTGGACGGAATCTTCGCCGGCGATGTGGCGCTGATCACCCATTACGTCACGCCCAAGGGCACCATCTATCCCAAGCGCCGCTACGAGGTGATGAATCCCGTCACCGCCGAGCAGTTCACCGGAGAATGGACGCCGCCGATCAAGAATGTCGACGTGCTGATGGCGGCGCCGAACCAGGCGACCTCGCAAAGCGTGCTCTTCGTCATCGAGCTCAAGAACCAGGACAAGCCGGACCTCATCGTCTCCGACATCGCCGCCAATACCGTCAGCAACACGATCCACCTCGATCCGAATCTGTTCGGCCTCGGCAACGGGCCGCAACTCGGCCAGTTCACGGCCGGCAATGCCGCGGTGCTGGCGCTGTCGCCCGACGGCGGCACGGTCGGCGGGGCGGCGCCCGTCAACGTGCTGGTCGATCTCTCGACCGGTAGGACCACGCAGTTCAACGGCTACAATCTCGGCCCCTTTCATGCCGGCTACGTCAACGGGCTGGCCGTCGATCCCAACACCGGCATCGCCGCCACCGACACGGAATTGAATGCGCAGGTCGAGTTCTACGATCTGAATTCGAAAACCGGAATCACCGCGGTGCAGCTGCCCTGCACCGGCGACGCCGACCAGCTGGAAAGCGGCTCGGGCATCGCCATCGATCCGGTGAACAAGCTGTTCCTGGTGACCGAGACTTATTATTGCGGCGGCGGCCAGGGCAGCGCCATCAGCGTTTATGACGAGACCGGCGCCTATATCGAGACCATCACCGGCTTCAATTTCGCGATCGGCGAGCCGGCGCCGGTGCTCAATCCCAGCAAGCGCATGGGCTGGGCCTTCAGCGGCCCTTCGGGCTTCAGCCAGCTGCAGCAGTTCTTCTATTGAATTCGATCAAACCCGCGTCCTTGGGGGGATTCATGTCAGTCCGAGGAAGGACATGACCGCACCACGATCTTCCCCATGAGATAGACCGGCCCGTCAACGCCAAAAAACTCCAGGGACGCTCGGGTCGAAACATGCCCACTCAGGCAACACCCGAATCTCGGTGGCCAAACTAAATATTCTGGCCTTCTAAAACAAAGCAGCAAAAGCCCTAGGCAGACATGCCTATTCTTACGTTCGTCGGGTGTCTGACATTTAAGATATCTTTGATTGTTGGGAGTTGCGATTGGTCGAATACTGTTTAAACTTGAAGCCTTCGTTCGGCGGTGGGGGAATAACATGGCCAGACAGAAGCGGTCGGCTCCGAGTAAGGCTGCGAAGACCGGGGGCGGCGGGGGGGCCTCGAGACTCGCTGCCGCCAGCTCGGTCGACGAACTCTTCGTAAATGCCCTGATTCCCCGACCCAGCGAACGTCCCCTGAAGATTTACGCCTTCGATCCAAGCGTCGGCCGCTTCCTCGGCAATTGCATGATGGCGAAAGTCCGATACGAAAGCCTGGATCCCGGTCCGGTCGGGACGAACTTCGCTGTAATCGACTATGACGGCACCGCAAAGACCTTCTACGCCCCGGTCGATCTAAACAGCCCCGACGTCATGATCGGCGGTGGCCTCGATCCGAGCCAGTCCGATCCACGCTTCCATCAGCAGATGGTCTATGCCGTGGCCATGGAAACGCTGCAGCGCTTCGAGCTCGCGCTGGGGCGCCGCGTCCGCTGGCGGGGCGTACAGCGAACCTCGGGTGGCGAATACGCGATTCCCCGCGGAGCGGCGCAGCGATTGACGCTCTTTCCGCACGCGATGCGCGAAGCCAATGCATTCTATAGCCCCGAAGCGCATGGGATACTGTTCGGATATTTCCAAGCCAGCCAAATCAATCCAGGACGGAACCTGCCCGGCCAGACGGTCTTTACCTGCCTTTCGCACGACATCATTGCGCATGAGACCACGCACGCAGTCCTCGACGGCATTCGCGAATATTTCACCGAACCCACCAACATTGACGTACCCGCCTTTCACGAGGCCTTTGCCGATCTTGCCGCCTTGTTTTCCCATTTCAGCCACAAAGAGGCGCTGCTCGACACTCTGCAAAAGACCGGCGGCGAACTGTTCCGCTTCCATCTACAGCCCGAAGCGAGAGTTGCTCCCGGCGAAAAGGTCATGCTCCAAGATCAGATCGACCAACCCAATCCCTTAATCGAATTGGCGCTCCAATTTGGCGAGGCCTCGGGAGCGCGCGCGGGCTTGCGAAACGCCTTGGGCACGCCTCCCGATCCCGACGACATCAAGCACAAGACAGAGCCCCATGAGCGAGGTTCCATTCTCGTAGCAGCCGTCTTCGATGCCTATTTCACGATCTACAACCGGCGGACGGCGAAGTTGTTTCGCATCTATCGCGCCGGCGGCGGACGCGATGTTCCGACGGATTTGCCGGCTCCCCTGGCAGATCAACTCGCTGCCGTGGCGAGCTGCATCGCCGAGGAGTTTTTCACGATCTGCGCCCGTGCCATCGATTACAGTCCGCCGCTCGACATCACCTTCGGCGATTTCCTACGAGCGCTTCTGACTTCTCATCTTGATCTGCATCCCATCGATCCGGACGGAGTGCGCGACGCCCTGATGCAGGCGTTTCGCTTGCGCGGCATCGTTGCCGAAGGTGCGGAATATTTCTCAGAGGAATCCTTGTGCTGGCCGAAGGTCAACGACTCGCTTCCACGAGTCGAGGGGCTTGCGTTCGGAGATCCTAACGGACTGACTCTGGACGAGAAGAACGAAAACGGTGACGTGCTGCGCGCCTACGCAAAGAAAAATGCGGCCGCGCTCGGCTTTGACTCGACCGTCGCTCCGATCGCTGCAGCTTCGTTTCATCCAATGTTTCATGTCGGTCAGGACGGCAGCCTGTATGTGAGCATGGTGGTCGAACTGGTGCAGACCGTGTCAGTCTCGCTCTCGGACAGCGATGAGGATGAAGCGGATGCCTCCTCCAGCCTTCCCCTGCGCAGCGGCGTCACGCTGCTTATCGCACAGGATCCGCCGGAGAACGGGGTGCGCCCGGCTCCTCGCGTTCGCTTCGTTATACCCAAGCACAGGAGCGCGGAGCGCACGGCGCGCATGAGGAGCTATTACGCGCGCACCGGCCGGCTGCTCCGCGGCCGCGATTCGCGCGACCACGAATCCCGATTCCAGATCGACTTCAGCCTGCTTCACGCGGAGATTTGATCATGGCCGGCGTAGCGAGAAAGACGAAAGCCAAGCCTTCGCGCCCAAAGCGGACGAAACGGGCGCCGCCGAAAAAACCCGGGAAGACCCGGCGAACAACGGGGGCTACAAGAAGGCCGAGCACCCGCGGTTCGGGCGGGACGAGGCGGAAACCTGCTCCGACGGCGCCCGGATCGCGCGGCGGCCAGCCTCCCGGCGGGGGCGCGGGCTCGTCGGCCAAGCTGCGCATCCGCATGTTTCGCGTAGGTTTCGGCGACTTCTTCCTTCTGACTGTGCCGACGCCGAAGGGGGACCGGTTCATCCTCATTGACTGCGGCGTGCATCACACCGACCTCGGCAGCATGCGGGACGCTGTCGCGCAAATGGCGAGGGATTGCGGTTCGCAGCTGGCCCTCGTGATCATGACTCACCGCCATGCCGACCACATTTCCGGCTTCGGTACCTGCCGCGACGTGTTTGCCCAATTCACGGTCGAGCAAGTTTGGATGTCGTGGCTGGAGCAAACCAGCAATCCAAATGCAATGGCGTACCAGGCCAGTCTCACTACGGCTGCCGCGCGCATGGGACAGGCGCTGGCAGTTCGCCTCGCCGCCAAGGATGACGATGATACCAGGCAGCTGCTGGCCATGGCCGAGAACATCACCGGCGGGCTCGACGCCACCGGACGCTCGACGGGAAACCAGGCCGCGCTCGATGTGTTGCACGGCGGCTTCAAGAACAAGCCGCAATACTGCTTCTTTCGTGCGGGCGACATCCCCACTCTACCGCCGGATCTCGCCGCCGCAGGCCTCACGGCGGAAATTCTTGGGCCGCCCGCCGATCCGCAACTCATCAAGCAGATGCAGAACAAGACGCAGCAGTATCTGGACGCAAACCACGCGACCGATCAGCCGGTCAAATCGAAGGACCCGTTTCCGGCTGTCTTCCGGGCTCGCGAAGAGGACTATCCCAAATCGGCCTTCAAATTTTACGACGCGCGCCGCATGACGCAACTGATCGACGCCGTTCAACCGGACGTGCTGGCGGCACAGGCCCGGGCCGCCGACAACACCCTGAACAACCAAAGCCTGATGGTTCATTTCACTTTCGGCGGCAAGAAACTGCTGTTCGTCGGCGATGCCCAATGGGGCAATTGGGAGAACTTTCTCTACGGCGGTGCCTACGGCCCCGGCCGAACGGCGCTGACGGAAAGGGCCAGGACAATTCTCGGCCAGCTCGATTTTTATAAGGTGGGACATCATGGCAGCGCAAACGCGACGCCCAAATCGGCCGTCAGCGCGATGCGCGAGGGAAGCGCGGCTATGTGCTCCACTCAAACAGGGTCATATTCTGGCGTTCCCCGGCTTCCCCTGTTGGAGGCCCTTTCAAAGACAATGCACGGCCAAGTCGCTCGCAGCGATCAGGTCGCGGTGGACGGCACGGCGGCAGAAAAAACCGCGGGGCCGCTTCCCTCTCAGTTTCAAAGTCAGGGCGGCAAGCTCTTTGTCGACTACCAGCTCTGAGTGCGTTCCCTTGCCGATGAAGCTTTCTCTCGTCACACCGCGGCGGTGGTCAAGGCTGCGCGAACGGCTGACCTGCGTCGTAGCGGGCCTTGGCCGGCAGCGTGTAGAGCTTGGTCGAGCCGGTGGAATCGACCCAAGGCCACGCGAAGCCGGCAAAGAAGGCCGGAGCTTCCGTCAGGAAAAGCGAATTCGGCAGGGTGTGCTTCTTGTCGCTTGAGGCCCATTTCACCGAGTGGGTCTTGTAGTCGTAATTGCCGTCGACAAGGTTGGTGGCGATCACCCGTGGGTCGTAGACCTGATTGGGCTGGTCGTCCCAGCCCATCATGAGGATCTGCGGCGGCCAGTCTCCATTGGACAGAGCCTTGTCGCCATAGATGAAGCCCTTCATCCGGCCCGGTGTGCCGAAAACGTTGCCGACGAAATTGTTCCAATAGGAATAGGCATGGGCAGATGCGGTCCGCAGCGGCCCATTGGTGCTCTGCTGGCGGAAATCATCCACCACCGCGTCGCCCAGATAGTCTTTGAACCTCGCCCGGAATCCGGTCGTGTGGTTGCGGAAGAACGTGTTGTGGATCGCATTGCCGTGAGTCTGGTCGCTGTCGATGTTGAAAGAGTAGTTGCCTTCGAACAGCATGTGATGCGCGCCCACCATGTGGCTGTTGTTGAGCCCCGCCTCCTGCCAGGCGCCCGCTCCGCCGATGAAACCCATGTCCATGTAATTGTATGCCGTGACGGAGCCCGCGCCGGCGGAGCGCCCTACCATGACCTTGTTTCCCAGCACGGAAATGCCGTTCCAGATGAGAATTTCCGACGAGCCATTCGCCAGGCTGATGTTGTAGCCGCCGCCGCCGGGAACCGGCCAGACGGATTTGTGCACATAGAATGCGTTCAGTTCCACGCGGAATGAATTCGAAATGCTGAAACCCGCGCCAAGCCACAGCGTGCTCTCGACATTCGAAGCCCAGCAATAGGCGCACCACGAGACATCGACATTGTCGTCGTCGCCGTGTTCGACGCTCAGCTGCTCCACACCGGCCTGCTCGGTGAGCGGAGTTTGGAAATGGTAAAGCTGAGCATTGTGGCTCGTTCTGTAGGAGATCGTTGCGGGCGAGTCGAAGGTGATCGTGTTTCCGGAAATGGCCGCGATCCGGTGCATCTCGGCCGTCGGACGGTCGCAATTGGAGAACCAGCACCCGGCACTGCCGGGCTGGTACGGATATTCGTCCGCCCCGAAGTCGTCGAGATATTGCTGCGGCGGATCGTGCTTTTGCCACACCACGCGATAGTCCGAAGACGCCCAGATGCTGCCGAGGCCTTCGACATCGGGCTGCCAGGCCGCACCCGATGCCTCGTCGAGCAGAACAATCTGGCCGACGGAAAAACCCTGCGTGCTCGCCACCTGGACGCTGTAGCCGCCGTGCTTCACATCGGCCGTCAACAACGTCGCCGTCGTATTGTTGTTGTATCGCTGGGGGCCAAGGATGATCAGGGGCGACGGGTTCTTTCCCGGCTGATCGCTGCCGAGCTTGGCGCCGCCCTTGCGAGTCAAGATGGTCACGCCGGGCCCAGCCCCTCGCAGCGTAATGCCCTTGTGGATCAGAACCAGGTTGCCCTCGGCGATGGTAAAGCGGCCCGCCGACAGCGACACCACCTCGCCGTCGGGACAGGACTCGATCGCGTTCTGAATATCGGCAGTATCGTCGTGATCGGAGCCGCGCGGTTCGACCGTGGCGCATATCGTGCTCCGATTGGGGATGCCGCCCAGGGAAAGCATTCCCGCCATCTGCCAGTTCGCCGAGGCGTCCCCATCCTTCGGCAGGACGCTGTTGCGTTCCGCCAGAGCGAAGGCAGGTTGGGCGAGGCCGGCCACTACCAAACCAAGAATCGCCAGAATCTGCATAGCGCGAAGGATGGGACGCATCCTGGTCCACCCCTGTCGCAGGCTGCAACGGCAACACATGCCGGACATCATAGGAAACAATCGTGATCGGAAACCATACCCGATCACCGCCAGCGGCGCGAAATCCGCGCCGCGCGGACAAATTCGCCGGCCTCGCGGGCTTCAGCCCGCTCCAGTGGTTCTTCTACTGAACCCGCTCAGACGCGGCGTCCGCGCCACGACCAGTCCCACACCGGAACCGTGCCGCGCTCGCGGTCGCGCCCGCCTTCCACGGCCGCGAACCAGGCCGCCGCGGCGCCGATCAGCAGCGCGGCCGCGATCAGGAACGCCTGCAGCACCGCCGCCACGCGCGCGCGATACAGCTCGTCGCGCGAATTGGCGATGGCGCGGTTGACGCGATCGGCCGCCTCGGCGTCGCTGATGCCCGCCACCCGGCCCACCATCGCAGTCAGATAGCCGCGGTCTTCGTCCGGCACGCCGCGATGGCTCGAACTCTTGAGCAGGATGCGCGCGGCTTCGGCGCGGCGGTATTCGATGTCGCTCGCCAACGCAGGCCGGTCGGTGCGGAACAATTCGTCCAGCTCCGAGGCGATGATGTTCTCGCCCGTCACGGACGCGGCCGGTCCGGCCGTGCCGCCCGACGGCGCCGCGGCGCGCGAGGCTACGCCCGCCCCGGCGACGGCCAGCAACGCGCTCAAAAAGATCGCCACACCCCAGGTGATGAGGCCGTGCATGCCGTCGCGCAATTCGCTCTCGACGGTTTCCGCCACCACGCGCACCGGCGCCCGCATCCGGCCCGCGGCATAGCCGCCGAAGCCGAAGGCGCAGAGCGCCACGAAGACCAGGAACAGGCCGGACAGGAGCCACAGCCAGGCCGAGGAATCGCGCCAGGTGGGCGCCGTCGAGGCGACCGAAAGCCCGACGGCGGAGCCGAAGGCGAGCAGGGTGAAAGAGACGCCGGCTGCGATGGCAGCGCCCCCCAGAACCGCGCGCCAATCGACCGTCGGTCCGGCTGGCCACTCCGCCAGCGGCTCGGTGCGCACGGTTTCCACCACGCCGACCGCGCTCATCTCAGTGCATTCCAAAGAAGGACAGGATGGCCATGATGACCACGACCAGTCCCACGAGATAGATCAATCCGTTCACGGCCGAACCCTCGAAAGATTTCGGCAACCTAACGTATGCGCCCCGCTTCCGTTCCGATTGGGCAGGCGGAAAGGCGGGCGCCCGCCGCACACGGCCATCATTTGAAGCCGACGAAGATGTTTCCCTCCGTCGAAAGATAATTGGTCTTGTAGTCGAACCGCTCGCTGCCGGAAAACAGCAGCCAGTAATATTTCATCTGCTCGCTCCACCAATAGCCGGGGCAGAGATCACCCTGCGCGGCCGGCTTGGCGGTGACGTCGGTAAGGATGGTGTAGCCGTAGCGCGCGCGGCTGGTCGCCTTCATCTGCTCATAATGCGTTCGCGCCAATTCGCGCCAGCGCTCCTTGGGTTCGAGCAGGAACAGGTTGAGGCAGGAATCGACGAATTCCGGCCGCAGCTCGTTGCTGACGCGGTCGGGCGCGGCCTTGGCGTAGTCATAGCCTTCCGGCAGCACGCCGCAGCGCGCCTGCACCGCCGCCCAGGACTCGAGATAGCCCTCGCCGCGCGCGGCGTCGCCGCCTTGCGCCAGCAGCCCCCCATAGAACGCCGCCAGCTCGCTTTGGCGATGATCGAGAACGGCGCCCGTTTCGAAATCGACTTGCGGAAACCACAGATGACCGCCGAAGCGCTGCCCCTGATGGCGCGCGATGGCGGCGGCATGCACATCGTACCAGCGCTTGAAATCGGCATCGCCGAACAGCTGCCAGCCGTCCCATAGATATTCGAAATAGGAATCCGTCGGCGGACCGATGCTGGCGCGGCGGCTGAGCCACTTTCCGGTCTCGATATCGATGGTGTCGGCGACGAGATCGAGCTTGGAGCGGCGCTCGAACAAAGCCTTCGCCGCGCGCTTGGCGAGGTTGAAATAGTGCTGATCGCCCACCGCCCTGGCGAGCGTTCCCCACTCGGCGATGTAGGTGCCGATCTCGGCGGGATAGGATTGCGCATCGCGCACCGCGCCCGTCTTCAGGTTGACGAAGCGGTAGGGCATTCCGGTGGGCGACTTGGTGAAGGCGGGCGACAGGCGGTCGGCGAGATCCTGGGCCAGCGCCAGCAATTTTTTCTCGCGCGTGGCGCACCAGCCCGACAGGAGCCCGCCGACCATGCGGATGCTGGTCTCGAACACCTGTACCTCGCCGTCGATGTCGAAATGGAGATTCTGCGCGATCCAGCGCACGCCCTCTTCCACCTCGGCGTCGAGCCCCATGACGTAGAACGTGTCCAGCGCCTCGACGATGGTCAGCCCCAACGGAGGGCCCTTGGCGAGGAAGAAGGATTCCGCGCCGCCGCTCACCGGCTTGATCTGGTCCTGCCCGAAGCAGCGCTCGACATAATTGCGCCAGGCCCAGGCCATTTCGGCGGCCACGTCGGCGGCGAGCGCCTTCCAGCGCTCGGGCGTCGATGCCTCCGGCGCGCTCATGGCCCGCGGACAAGCGATCAGCGACGCAGCCGCCGCGCTGCCCACCAGTGTCTGGCGACGATTCAGCATGAACGGACGGGACGGACTCCGATGGGAACGCAATTCTTTCCTGCCGCTCGGATGACCGCGCAATGTTCACTCATCGCGAGCGCTCGAGCAACGTAGCCGCAAGCGCGTCGCCGCGCCGAGGCGGCGCTGCCGTTGCCATCTCCACTCGTGGTGCGAGAGCTGACGCAGGGGGCAGTCTGGAGAAAATCTGCTCTGGCTACGGGTGCGGCGAGTAAGACTGATAGTGCGTCACGTTCGCAGCACCTTTCATGAAATTCCGCTTGGCCTTGCGCCGAAACGCACAAACACATTTCGCTTGACAACTCGCTGCCGGTTCTTGTGATCTATGGACGGCGATCGCCAACGACGACGGAACGGTCGAATTCGGCCTGACGTTGATGGACGCGATCATAGGCTGCTTGCCGCGCTGGGCGGGGCAGCGCTTGATAGGCAGGGTGACCATGAATTCCGGCACGCCGTGTCGGAAAGCCTGAGCCCCGCGATCGCCTTCGGAATTGCGCTTTAGCAAGTTGAGGTGGCCCTCAAGCGATGGCTTCTCAGCAATCGGATTGCCGCGCGCGCCGAGCCATTTCGACAGGTCGTTGCATTTGGAGAAGGAACAGACGCACGAAAACCGGCAGCACCTTCACGTTTGCCTGCGCTTCGCTGCGCGCCGCACTACTGCGCACCATACCGATGCTATCGGTCCTGCTCGCCGCTCCATGCGCGGCCCTGGCGCAGGCAGGCGCAACGTGGACGACTCCTGCCGGCGATCTGCAAGGCACGCGCTACAGTTCCTTGAACGAAATCACGACGTCCAACGTCAGCACGTTGGTCGAGGAGTTCAACTTCCCCACCAACGCGATTGCCAGTCACGAGGGCAATCCGTTGGTCGTGAACAATGTCATGTATGTCGTCACGCCATGGCCGAACAAACTCATTGCCATGGACCTGACTAAGCCCGGGACCCCGCTTTGGGTCTTCGACCCTCACACCAATGGCGACGCGCGCGGTGTCGCGTGTTGCGACGTGGTGAATCGCGGCGCCTCCTACGCCAATGGGGTCGTGGTCTACGCGCTGCTGGACGGCCACGTCGTCGCGGTGGACGCCAAAAAGGGAACCCAGCTGTGGAAAACTGCGATCGCCTCGCCGACGCGCGGCGAAGTGCTGACCGGCGCACCGATCATCGTCGGCAACAACGTCATCGTTGGCAACTCCGGCGGCGAGACGGGCGTTCGCGGGTGGATCCAGGCGCTCAACCTGACCACCGGCCTGCCGGTCTGGAAGGCTTACAACACCGGCTCCGACAAAGATGTGCTGATCGGTCCACGTTTTCATCCATACTACGCAAAGGACCAGGGCGCCGATCTCGGCAAATCCACCTGGCCCGCCAACATGTGGCAAGTGGGCGGCTCCACGGTGTGGGGCTGGCTGACCTACGATCCAAAAACGAACTTGCTGTTCTACGGCACCGCGCAGCCGGGTGTGTGGAACCCCGATATGCGGCCGGGCGACAACAAATGGTCAAGCGCCATCATTGCTCGCGACCCAAGCAACGGTGAAGCAGTGTGGGCCTATCAGCTCACGCCACATGACAATTGGGATTACGACGCGGTCAACGAGAGCATTGTCGCCGACATTCCCATGAACGGGAAAACTGCTCACATCGTCATGCATTTCAACAAGAACGGCTACGCTTACATGCTGAGCGCCAAGACGGGCAAGGTGCTCAGCGCCAACCCGTTCGCGCCCAGCGGCGTAAGCTGGGCCACGGGCGTCGACCTGGCCACCGGCCAGCCGCAACTCGTCGAGGCCGAGCAAACGCACCAGGGCGTCGTGACCAACGGCGATTGTCCCTCGGCGCTCGGCGGCAAGGACTGGGAGCCGGCGGCCTATTCGCAATCCACGCACCTGTTCTACGTTCCGGCGATCAATTTCTGTCAGAACCTCTACCCCATGCTGGCGATCTATCTCGCCGGCACGCCCTTCGTCGGCAATGCGATCAGCCTGTACCCGGGCGGCCCGAACATGGGCGCGCTGATGGCGTGGGATCCCGTGCAGGGAAAAGCCGTGTGGAGCGATCCGGAGCCGCTCGCGCTCTATGGCGGCGTTTTGGCCACGGCGGGCAACCTTGTTTTCTATGGAACGCTCGACAGGCACTTCAAAGCCGTGGATGCGACCAACGGGAATTTGCTGTTCGACACGGTGGTGGAATGCGGCATCACCTCCAACCCGATGACTTACAGCGGGCCGGATGGTCATCAGCGCGTCGCCATCATGACCGGCACCGGCTATCTGGCTGGCGGCCTGGCCGGGGGCGCTTGTCCGAACAAGTCCATCTGGGGTGGAGACGCGGGCGAGAAGGCGCCGAGCGACTCGCCCTACGCCGTGGCAATGAACAAGCTTTCGCTGCGCAACAGCACGCCGCCGCCTGCCGGAACCAACAGCGGGTTCGTTCACGTGTTCAAGCTGCCATAGCGGAGGAGTGCAGACATGCGTACTCACCTCGCCAAGCGCCTGGTCGCCGCCGCCGCTGTGACTGCCGCTGCGGCGGCCGCGACTGCCGCGGACGCCGCCGTTCCGGGCGAAACGGCAGATGCCGGCGCCACGCTCGCTGTCTGCGCGGATCCCGGCAACCTTCCCTATTCCAGCAGCAAGCTGGATGGGTTTGAAAACCGGATCGCCGCACTGCTGGCCGCCGACCTGCACCGCACGCTTCGCTATGCTTGGGCGCCGCAAAGGCGCAATTTCTTCAGCCGCACGCTGCTGGCCGGTGCGTGCGATGTCGTGATCAGCGTTCCCGCGTCGCTGCCCGCATCGCTTCCCGCCATCGCGACGACGCGGCCCTGGTTTACTTCAACATACGTCGCCGTGACGCGCGCGGCGGACAATCGTCATTTTGGCGGCTTTGACGATGAATGGCTGAAATCGGCACGCATCGGCTTGCAGCCTATTACCGGGGGCGACGCGAACCCGCCGCCCGCCATGGCGCTGTCCCGCCGTGGCATTACGAACAACATCACCGGCTTCTCGCCTTGGGACAGCGCGGAGGATGCGCCGCAAGAGAAAATCGTCGATGCCGTAGCGAACAAATCGATCGATGTCGCGATGGTATGGGGTCCGTTCGGCGGATATTTCGCCAAGCCTTATGGAAACGCGCTGAAACTCGAGGCGGTGACACAGGACCCTGGGTGGCCCGGCCTGGCTTTCACCTTTCCAATGGCTGCGGCGGTCCGCAAAGAAGACACCGCGCTGAAGGACACGCTGCAAGCGGCGTTCGATCGAAACGCTGCGAAGATCGCCGCTATTTTGAGAGACGACAACATTCCGATTGTGGAACCGGCACCGGCGGCTTCCGCCTCCGGCGCCCAGTTCTCGACACCCACACATTGACGGGAGAACACCGCATGCGTCTGAAATCCTTTGTGCTTGTCGCGCTGGCAAGCATCGTCGTTCCGCTCCAGGCACAAGCGATGAAATGCCCGACGGCAATCCGCGGGCATCTCGACGCCGTCGGCGAAGGCCGCCGTGCGTATCTGGAATTCAACTGTTCAGGCTGCCATGGCAACCAGGCCGGCGGCGGCATGGGGCCCGGTATCCAGCGCGCCGAGGGGGGCGACGTCCAGGAAGCCGTCCTTCAGGGCGACGCAAAAGAAGGTGGCATGCCATCCTTCAAGGGCTGCGTGACAACAACCGATGTCAAGAATATCACCGCCTACCTGCGCTCCATCGGCACGGACAAAGAGCCGACCTGGCTGGACTGGTGGAATCTGATTCCGTAGATTCTCTAGATCTCTGAAAAGCTGGATCAGCCGTTTCTGTTGGGCCGGATTGATGTGGTGGCTTTCCTGAAGCTGCTATCGAGACTCAAAGCCGCAATCGCCACTGCGATAGCGGCGCAAGCCCTCAATGGAAAGGTTCGCAGTTCTGCACGGAAATGGCGCAGGGGGCCGTCGGGGGAAATAATGCTCCGGTTCACAAGGCGCGAATTCGGAGATTGACGCAGCGTCATTTTGTAAGAACGGCCGGGGGTGCTGACAACGACGCCACCCGGCCGCCATAGCGCCGGGACGATCGACCCACAAGGCAGGCATTTGCGCTTCGGCAGTTCGCGTTACAACTACCGATCGGCGGGCCAAAGCGCGGGATGGTTTTTGGCGTGCTGAAGCGCGTGCGCGAGCAGAATTCCGTTCTTGTCGTAGGTGCCGCGGGCGAGAAGGGCGCGGCCGGCTGCCGGCTCGGCCATTCGGTATCGCCGCTGCGCCTCGGCGAAATCCACAATGATCGTCTTTCCGTCCCGCTTGCGCACCGTCAGCAAGGTGCCGTCGATTTTCAGCAGGGTGCCGTAAATTTCATGCTCGTTGGCCGTCAGTTCTGCCCGCGGCGCTTTCGCAAAACTCGAGGCCGGCAGCTTCGCCGGAGCTCCCCCGCTCACGCCGAAAATCGCGAGTGACTTGTTGGCCGCCACATAGATCCTGCTGTTTGCCACCACCGGAACGATATTGGAGTTGCCGCCGACGTTCGGCCAGCCGCCAGCGGTTTGCGAAGTCAGCAGCGTTCCATCTTTGCCGTCGAAGGCATAGAGCGAGACGCTGGTATCAGAATCGCTGACGGGGCGGCTCACCGCCCAAATAACAGCGGTGCCCGCTTGCGTGCCGTTGGATGATACGCTGGTGAAGAAGCCGGGATCCTGTCCTGTCGCGATGGCCTGCAGCGCGAACTCGCCATCGAGCCTGGGGTTCGTTCCGGTGATCACTTTCCACACGGCGCCGGCGTTGCCGCCGCTGGTAACGACGCGACCGACGCCGTCGGGCCCAGTGAAGTAGGAAGGGCCGCACCAGCATTCGCCCATATTGTGAAAATTCAGAACGCTGTTGTTGCCACGCTGTCCGTTGGTCAGATCGTCGGCGTTTAGGAGATAGATGATGCCCGCTTTACCTGCCGCCACCAGATAGTTCGACACCTGTCCGGCTTGCGGCGGCAGCAGCATGGCGCCGCCGGAGCCGAAATCGATGTCGTATCGATCCAGCACCTGCCAGCCGGCGGTCTTGCCCCTGGGCGTGAACGAACTTCGCACCTTCTTCAGGGTCGAGGAAAGCTGCACGACGCTTTCGGACGGGTTGAGATGCTTGTCGAAGGTGGTGCCGCTGTAGTCGGCGTTGCCGGTCACAAAATAGATGTCGCCGGCCTGGCTCGCCGCCAACCCATAGCCCGACATCCAGATCGAGGTCAGAAAGAAGTCGTCGGGCGACTGCGCCAGCGCGTTGCCGAGATGGTTGCCGGCAAGCGGCGTAAGCGAGCTTGCCTTCCAGCCCAGCACCCATCCGCGCGATTGATCCGCCGCTTCGTCGCAGAAGCTGGCGAATCCGGCAT
Source organism: Rhizomicrobium sp. (assembly GCA_036564785.1). Taxonomy (GTDB): domain Bacteria; phylum Pseudomonadota; class Alphaproteobacteria; order Micropepsales; family Micropepsaceae; genus Rhizomicrobium. The sequence continues at coordinate 19,777 of DATCOJ010000115.1, forward strand.
AGACATTGCCGTTCGCCAGGAGGAGTGCTGCGCGCTGGCGGCTGACCGCGGCATTGAAGGTGTATGGCGAACCGTCGGACAGCGTGCCGGAAGCGGTGACGACGACAGGCGAGATCTTGTCGGCCAAGGTAGAGAGATCGAGGGCATGCAGCCGATAGACCTGAGTTTGCTGCTCATAGGTATAGGCGATGATGTAC
>DATCOJ010000116.1:0-3974 GCA_036564785.1 Rhizomicrobium sp.
CTCGCCGCTACGCGGCGATCCACCTCCCCCGCACGCGGGGGAGGATAAGCGAAGGGTGAAGGCGACTTCTTACCGCTTGCCGCGGGCCTTGACGACGCGGGCGACTTCGTCGCGCACCGCGCCTTCCAAGAGCGCCGGGAAATGCTCGTCCATCCACTCGCGGATCAGCGGCTTGACGGAGGCGAGCAGCTCGTCCTTGCGGCCGTCCATCCATTGATTGAGCAGCGGCTGGACGGAGGCGCGCACGGCGCGCTCGAACACCGCCTCGACCGAATCGCCCTCTACCGACGGCGAGGACTGAGGCGCCGCGCCGGAGCTCTCGGACTTCGACTCTTCGTCCTTGTCGAGATCGGCAAAGGCGTCGTCGATGGCCTTGCGGGCCTTGTCGGAGAAGATGCCCTCGTGATCCGGGGCCTCGGTACGCGCTGGGCTGCTCACGGGTTTTTCCTCATTGGACGCAAACACGACATCGTTTTCGACGGGGGCCGGCTGGGGCGCCGGAGCGGGCGGCGGCGCGGGCGTGACCAGCGGCGCTGGCGCCGCGGCAACGACCGGTGGCGGAGCCGTCGGTGCAATCGGCGCCGGCGCAGGCTCCTCGCGGACCTCCTGGGTCAGCTCGAGCACGTCGGCTTCTTTCGATTGCGGCTCGCTCGAATCCTCCGAAATGATCTTGCGGATGGAGGCGAGAATTTCCTCCATCGTGGGTTCGTGCTGGGGACTCGTTGCGCCAACCATTCGACCGCTCCCGCCGCGTTCATATCGCCGCCTAAGACCCTAAGACAGTTGACCAAAGAAGGAAAGATCGAGTTAACGGGAATTGACGATTTGCCGGGCCCGCCGCGATCAAATCTCGGCGTCTGGCGCTAGTCGCCGAAGCCGAACTGGTCGGTGGCGTCGTTATAGTGCTCGGTCGGGTCGTAGAGCTTGACCTTGAGGCCGAGCGCCTTGGCGGTCAGCAGGCCCGCCGCCGCCAGCACCTGGTGGGCGGCGACATAGGCGTCGTGGCGCGACACCACCACCGCCACCTCGGCATTCAAGAGCTCCTGCTCGGCATTGAGCACGTCGAGCACGGTGCGGGTGCCGGCGCTGCGCTCCTTCTGCACGCCCTCATAGGCGAGCTGGTCCGCCTTGACCTGAGCGAGGTTCGCCCGGATGGCGGCCTGCGCGGCCTGGAATCCCTGCCAGGCGGTCTCGACGGCCTGGCGCACCTGGCGCTCGGCATCGAAGATCTGCAGCTGGCTTTGGCCGTGCAGCTCCTTCTGCTGCTTGATCGTGGCCCACTCGGCGCCGCCCTGATAGATCGGTACGGTCAACTGGGTGGTGATGGCCGCGATGTGATTGTTGCTGTTCTTGCCGAACGAAAGCGAATCTTTGGAGTATTGGTACTGGCCCTGGAGCGAGACCTGCGGCGCCAGCGCCCCTTCGGCGTCATCGACCGCGAATTTGGCCGCCTGCTCGTTCTCATGCGCCGCCAGAATATTGGGATTGAGCTTGAGCGCGGCAAACATCGCGTCGTTCTGGGTCGCCGGCATATCGGGAAACGGCGGGTACGCCTGCAGCAGCTCCGGACGGCGGCCGATGATCTGGGTGAAGGCGGCGCGGCTGGCGTAGAGTTGGCCTTGCGCGGTGAGGAGGCCGGCCTGCGCGCCGGCGAGCCGGGCTTCGGCCTGGGCGACGTCGGTCTTGGTGACCTCGCCGAACTTGAATTCGGTGCGCGCGGCGTCGAGCTGCTTCTGCAGCGCCGCGACGTTGCTCACCTGGAGTTGATAGGTGGCGGAATCCCGCACCACGTTCATGTAGGCATTGACGGCGTTGAGCAGCACGCTCTGCTCCACGGCGATCAGGCGGGCGCGCTCTTGCCGCACCTGCGCCTTGGCGCGAGCGACCTCGGCGAAGGTCCTGCCGCCGCGATAGAGAGGCTGGGAGACAGTCACGCCCGCCGTTTCGGGATGAAGAAGGGGGGCCGGGAAGAAGCTAGGAGCCGTGCGCGAATCCTCGATTCCAAAGCTCGCTTGGGCGTTGACGGTGGGGCGCCAATTGGCGTTGGCCTGCGCCACGTTCTCATCCGTCGCGCGAAGCTGCGCCTGTTCACCGGCCAGCTGAGGATTGGTCTGGTAAGCGATCCCCAGTGCGTCCTTGAGCGTCAAGATTTCCGCTCTGGCCGGAAATGCAGCCAAGACAAGGAGCATCGCCGCGCCCGACCAACGCAGGGAATCGTGAATGCCCAAGCCCACCACCGCCTCGTCATCGACTTATGTGCCTATTCTAAAACACGAATTTGGCACGGAACGAAAGCGGAAAGGTTCCGAAGCAGTGAAATTCACACGTAACGCACGGAGAGTGCTTACGACACCCAATGGATGATCACGTATCCGTCTCCCCCTGCTCCACTGGGAGAATCTGCGTTACAGCCAGCGCCACCGCCACCTCCTGCAGGCGCGCTCGGGCCATAAAGCACTCCACCTACGCCGACGCTGTTTGTGCCCCCGTTGCCATTGAATGGACTACCTAGAGCGGGCTCACCATTCTGAGCTCCGAGGGAGAGCGTCGAGTGACGGTTGAGACTCGTAGTACCCACAGTATCGGAATATGAACCGGCAATTCCTGGGCTGCTACTGGGATTTACCGCTGTAGAACCTGTGCCGCCCGTTGCGGTGATAATGTCGACGCCAGCATAGGTTACCTTCGTTGTCCCGCCGGTGCCTCCGGCGGCGTTTCCGACCCCGGCGGCACCGCCGGCGCCAACGGTAATCGTGACGGTATCGTTGGGATTGAAACCGCTAAACGACGCGATACCAACTGCCCCTGCTCCACCACCAGACGCGACACCGGGCGTGCAGCTTCCGCCCGCGCCGCCGCCGGCGCCGACTGTGGTGAACTCGAAATCGGTCGACGTGCCTGTGCTAGAGGGGATCGTGAAGGTCGAGCTGGTCTTATAGACGCGGGTGTGAAAGTCAGCCGCCAGTGCGGCTTCGCCGAGCAGAAGGGAAATCGCGATTGTTGTAAGAGCCGTCTTTCGCATGGCCTTGTTCCTCCGCGATTGAAAGAACAAGAGTACAGAACGCTGCCGAGGGCCGACAAATCACAAATACTGCAACAACCGGCCAAATATTCAGTATTCAGGCTTGTTCTATTACAATCAAAACACAAATTCGGCGGCTTGGCGAAACCCCGGCAGGAGGGGTGCGCTGGCGTCGAACGCCTGCCTGCGGCCGAGCCGGCTGCCTTCGCGCAGGAACAGGCAGCCATGGCCCTGCGGCCCCTTCTGCAGCACCGCGACCAGCCGCCCGCCTTCCGCCAGCTGCGACGACAGCGTATCGGGCACGAATTCGATGGCGCCTTCGACGAAGATCACGTCGTAGGGCGCCTTGCCCCGATGACCTTCCGCGAGGCCGCCCTGCACCACCTCGGCGTTGCTCACCCCGATGGCGGACAGCATGTCGCTCGCCACGCGAACCAGCTCGGCATCCTGCTCGAGGCCTGTGACGCGGCGGCCGAGCTTGGCCAGCACCGCCGCCGAATAGCCGGAGCCGCAGCCGACATCGAGGATGGCGTCGGTGCCGGCGATCTCGGCCAGCTGCGCCAGCTTGGAGAAAGTGCGCGGGTCGAGCAGGAAGCGCCCCGGCACGATCTCGACGGCGGCGTCGGCATAGGCCAGCGCCCGCTTGGCCGCCGGCACGAAGCGCTCGCGCGGGATGGCGCGCATGGCTTCGTGGATGCGCACGTCCGTCACGTCGTTGGCGCGGACCTGCGACTCGACCATGTTGAGGCGCTGCACGGCGTAATCGGGCATCGGGAAAATCTCGGGCTGCGGCGCGGGCTTATACTGGCCTCTGCCCGCGCTGACAAATCGGACTTTACCGGCGCGCCGCGCGGCGCTAATATTTCCCCGTCGGGAAACGCAGACTCCCGGCTTCCCAAGACGGCGACGTCCAAGCTCTGCCCGGTCCTTGTTGTCGAGGAGGGTTCAGTCA
>DATCOJ010000117.1:0-14657 GCA_036564785.1 Rhizomicrobium sp.
ACGTGACACTGCCGATGCCGGGTGAGCACAATGTGCAGAATGCTTTGGCCGCCATCTGCGTGGCGCGCGAGCTCGGCGTTGACGAGCGGACCATCCGCGAAGCGCTCGCCGGTTTTGCCGGCGTCAAGCGGCGCTTTACGCGCGTGGGCGAGTGGAACGGCGCAGCCATCATCGATGATTACGGCCACAACCCATTCAAGATTGCCGCCGCGCTGAAGGCGGCGCGCCAGGCCTATTCCGGCCCCATCCTCGCAGTGGTCCAACCCCACCGCTACACTCGCCTGCGCGATACGTTCGAGCAGTTCTGCAAATGCCTGAACGACGCCGACGTCGCAGTGATCGCGCCGGTCTATCCGGCGGGCGAACAACCGATTGAAGGCATCAGCCATCTGGCCTACGCGGACGCCCTGCGTGCGCACGGTCATCGCCATGTGCACACCATCGTCTCGCCCGAAGAACTCCCGGCCCTTGTCGCGATGTACGCACAGCCCGGCGGCGCCGTAGTTTGCCTTGGTGCCGGCTCCATCACGGGCTGGGCGGCCAATCTGGAATCGGCGCTGAAGAGGCAGGAGGGCAAAGCGTGATGCAGTCGCGTCCCTGCCAGGCGCTTCCGCCGATCCGCGGCAGCTACGCGGAAAGCGCGCCCTTGAAGGATCTGGTGTGGTTCCGCGCCGGCGGTTCCGCAGAAATCCTGGTGCGTCCGGCCGATGCCGAAGATCTGACGACCTTCCTTTTCGCCAAGCCTGAAGGTCTTCCGGTAACCGTTATCGGCGTCGGCTCGAATTTGATCGTTCGCGATGGGGGCATTCGCGGCGCCGTCGTCCGCTTGCCGGCATCATTCGGTCGAATTTCTGTCGAGGGCACACGGGTTCGAGCCGGTGCGGCGGCGCTGGATGCCGCCGTGGCGCGCGCCGCTGCCGATGCCGCCATTGCCGGGTTGGAATTCCTGCGGGGCATCCCCGGCACCATCGGTGGTGCCCTGCGCATGAACGCCGGCTGTTACGGCCGCGAGCTAAAAGATGTATTCGTCGAGGCGACGGCGCTCGATTCCAAGGGCAACAAACTTGTGCTCAAACCCGAAGACATGCGTTTCGTCTATCGCAAATCGGGCGTGGCGGAGGATTTGATCTTCGTCGAAGCGGTGCTCGAAGGAACACCGGGTGTGCCACAGGAGATCCGCGCCCGCATGAAGGAGTTGGTGGAGCAACGCGAATCCACCCAGCCTGTTCGTTCGAAGACCGGAGGGTCCACATTTAAGAATCCGCCGGGCCATAGAGCCTGGCAGTTGATCGACGCGGCCGGCTGCCGCGGCCTGAAGCACGGCGACGCTCAGGTCTCTGAGATGCACTGCAACTTCCTCATTAACGCCGGCGAAGCTGGCGCGAGGGACATCGAAGCACTCGGCGAGGAAGTCCGCGCCCGCGTCAAGGCCAAATTCGGCGTCGAGTTGGAATGGGAGATCAAGCGGGTGGGCGTGCCATGACCACATTCAGGCATGTGGCGGTGCTGCTCGGCGGGCGCTCGGCGGAGCGTGAGGTGAGTCTCGTCTCCGGCCGTGCCTGCGCAAAAGCTCTGCGCGACGAGGGGTTCGAGGCGTTTGAAATCGATGTCGGCGACGATCTGCCGATGGCGCTTGCCGGGCTCAAGCCCGACGCAGCGTTTAACGCGCTGCACGGTCGCTGGGGTGAAGATGGCTGCGTGCAGGGCCTGCTCGAGCTGTTGCACATCCCCTATACGCATTCCGGTGTGCTCGCTTCGGCGCTGGCGATGAACAAGCAGCGAGCGAAGGACGTCTTCCGCGCCGCTGGTCTGCCGCTGGTCAAGAGCATCGTGGTGGATCGTCGCGAGGCGAGCGTGCGCCATTTGATGGAGCCGCCCTACGTGGTGAAGCCGGTCAACGAGGGCTCCAGCGTCGGCGTATTCATCATCCGCCAAGGCGACAACCGTCCGCCTGGCGAACTCGGCAGCGACACCTGGACCCTTGGCGACGAGGTCATGGTCGAAGAATTCGTGCCGGGCCGCGAGCTGACGGTCGCGGTGATGGCCGGCAAGGCGCTTGCCGTAACCGAGATCGTGCCGAAAACCGCTTTCTACGATTACGAAGCGAAATATGCCGAGGGGGGATCGGTGCACGTCGTGCCGGCCAGGATTCCAGCGGCTGTTACGGATGAAGCCATGCGCCTGGCTGAACAGGCCCACGCAGCGCTGGGCTGCCGCGGCGTCTCCCGCACCGATTTCCGCTACGACGACACTGGCGCGAAGCATCGGCTGATCCTGCTCGAAGTGAACACCCAACCGGGCATGACGCCAACCTCGCTGGTACCGGAGCAGGCGGCCTATCGCGGTTACAATTTCGGCCAGCTGGTTCGCTGGATTCTGGAGGATGCCTCATGCGATCGGTGAAAGCGGAGCGCAAAGCGGCGGCCGACCGAATCCGCGCGGATCGCAGCCGGCGGTATGCAGCCGGCCGCGTGCAGCCCGAGCGCACGTTCGGCCGTCGCGCCAAGTTCCGAAACGATCCTATCTCGCGCTTGCTTCGCGCCGCCAAGCGGCAGCTGTCGTTCCGCCGTCCAGTACTGCTGCTTGCACTTCTGCTGCTGATAGTAACGGCGATTGCAGGCCTTGTTGCCGGCGGTTATCCCGGCCGCGCGGTCAAGTTCGCCGATGGCGCCGTCAACGCCAGCGCGGTGAACGCCGGCTTCGGCGTTTCGGCGGTGCATCTATCGGGAAACCGACACACCTCGCCGCACGATATCCTGAACGCGCTCGGCATCGCGCCCGGACAGTCGATCTTCACTGCGGACATTCAAGCCGGCCGCGAGAAGCTTTCGCGGCTTCCCTGGATCGCAGACATCAATGTCACGCGCCGTTATCCGGATGCCTTATTCATCGACATCGTGGAGAAACTTCCCTTCGGTCTTTGGCAATCGGATCATGGGCTGTTCGTGGTAGATCGCTCAGGCGCTCCTATCGTGGCGACGCAGCGCTCCGAATTTCCCAAGCTGCCGCTCTTCATCGGTGAGGCGCCCGAGGGCGCCTCCGATCTAGTGGAGGCCATAGGGGATCATCGCGCCGTTGCCGCGCGCGTCGAGGCGATGCAGCGGGTCTCCGGACGCCGCTGGAACCTTATTCTCGACGACGGTGTGCTGGTAAAACTGCCGGAAAACGGCTGGACGAAGGAACTCAGCATCCTCGAGGCCTTGATCGTCGAGAAGGGGATTCTCGAGCGCGATGTGACGGAGATCGATCTCCGCTCGCGCGATAACTACTTCTTCGTGTTGCGCAATGCGGTGCAGCGGAAGATTTCCAGGGGGAATGCGGCTTAATGGGTGAAACTGTCAAAATGCGCATGGGGAGCGCCGAAGCGGCGGCGTTCCGGACCGGTTTGGTCGCCGCGCTCGATGTCGGCTCCTCCAAGGTCGTCTGCCTGATCGGCCGCGCCGAGCCGGGCACGCTGCGTGTCATCGGCGCTGCGCTGCGGGAGTCGCAGGGCATCAAATCCGGCGCCGTCACCAGCGTCCAGCAAGTGGAGGAATCGATCCGCGAAGCGGTCGCGGCGGCGGAAAACCACGCCGACACTCGCATCCAGAACGTGCTGATTTCCGTCACCTGCGGCTCGCCCACCAGCGTCACCTCGCGCGCCTCGATGGCGATCGGGGGCGCGCTGGTCTCCGACCGGCACCTCCATGCGCTCCTGGCCGAAGGCCGAGAGAAGTGCCGTCTCGCCGAACATGAAATCATCCAGTCGGCACCCATTTCCTATGTGGTCGACGAGGCGCGGGGCGTGCGCGATCCCAGCGGCATGTTCTGTCAGCGCATCGGGGTATCTATGCACGCAGTGGCGGTGAAGCCATCGCCATATCAAAACCTCAAGCTCGCGGTCGAGCGCTGCCATCTTTCCGTGGCGGCGGCGCTTGCGGCCCCGTACGCCAGCGGATTGTCCACACTGGCGCCTGACGAACGCCAGCTCGGCGCCACCCTGATCGACATGGGAGGCGGGGTTACCTCCATCGCCGTGTTCATGGAGGGACAGCTCGTCCACGTGGACGTCGTCCCGCTAGGCGGCAATCACGTGACGTCTGACCTGGCTCGCATGCTGGCGGCGCCCGTCTCCGCAGCCGAGCGGCTTAAGGCGCTCTACGGGGCGGCCCTGGGCGACATCGAGACCGGCACCGACGTGGTCGCCGTGCCTCAAATGGGCGAGGATGGTGACGAGCATGCGGTCCGCGTGCCCCGCTCCATGCTCACGCGCATCATCCAGCCGCGGCTCGAGGAAATCTTCACTGAGGTTCACACCCGCCTTCGCAACAGCGGCTTCGACGTGGCTGCGGGCCGCCGCGCGGTCCTGACGGGGGGGGCCAGCCAGTTGGCGGGGACGCGGGAACTGGCCCAGCGCGTGCTCAACAAACAGGTCAGGCTAGGCCGCCCGCAGAGTTTTGCCGGGCTTCCGGCCGCCAGCGCCGGTCCCGACTATGCGACGGCCCTGGGCCTCCTGATGGCGGGGGCGACCATGCCGCCGGAGGTTCTCAATCCCGATCTCGCCGCAGCGCCGCCGGTTTCGCGACGGGACGGATTCTTTCAACGACTCATCGGCGGTATGTTTGGGTGATTCGCATGCGCAGACCAAAAACAACAACGGGCATCCGGGTGGGCACTTCAAGTCGCGGGGACGGCATGAAGAACGGAGAGTGAGATGAAGATTGGAGTGCCCGAAAAGACGGAACTGCGCCCCCGGATCACCGTGCTTGGCGTGGGCGGCGCCGGCGGCAATGCCGTCAACAATATGATCGCCTCGAGGCTCGAGGGCGTGGACTTCGTCGTCGCCAATACCGACGCGCAGGCGCTGGCTCAGTCGAAAGCCGAGCGCCGCATCCAGATCGGAGCCCGCATCACTGAGGGGCTCGGCGCGGGCGCGCGGCCCGAGGTCGGCCGCGCCGGCGCGGAAGAGTCTCTGGACGAGACGCTGGAGCAGCTGGCCGGCTCGCACATGGTGTTCATCACCGCCGGCATGGGCGGCGGCACCGGCACAGGAGCCGCGCCCGTCATCGCGCGCGCCGTGCGGGAGCAGGGCATCCTGACCGTCGGCGTGGTGACCAAGCCCTTCGCCTTCGAAGGCGAGCGCCGCATGCGCATCGCTGAGCGCGGCATCGAGGAACTGCAGGCCTTCGTCGACACGCTGATCATCATCCCCAACCAGAACCTGTTCCGCGTGGCCAACGACCGCACCACCTTCGCCCAGGCCTTCGCCATGGCGGACGACGTGCTGCACTCCGGCGTGCGCGGTGTCACCGACCTGATCGTCATGCCAGGACTGATCAATCTCGATTTCGCCGATATCAAGACGGTGATGAGCGAGATGGGCAAGGCGATGATGGGCACGGGCGAGTCAGAGGGCGAGGAGCGCGCCATCAAGGCCGCAGAGGCCGCCATCTCCAATCCGCTGCTCGACGAAGTGTCGATGAAGGGTGCCCGCGGTGTACTCATCAACATTACCGGCGGCCCGGACATGACGCTGTTCGAGGTCGATCAGGCCGCCAATCGCATCCGCGCGGAGGTTGATCCCGACGCCAACATCATCTTCGGCGGCACGCTGCTGGAGAACATGGAGGGCCGGCTGCGGGTCTCGGTCGTCGCCACCGGCATCGAAGCCGAGGCGTTGGCGCAGATGCCGCCCAACGTGCAACCGCTGCGCCCGGCGATGAAAGCTGCGCCGCTTCCCTCCAACCCCGCGCTGCGACCGATGCCGGCGAGCCCCGTTCGGCTTCAGCGGGAAACGATCGCCGAAGAGATGAACGCTCAACTGGCGCCGGAACCTGCTCCACAACTCTCGCCGGTCGAGCCGATGATCCTCGGCACAGATGAATCGCCGATAATCGAGGAGGACATCCCGCCCATGCCGGCGATCGTGCGCCAGGGCCCGCTGCGGGAGGCACAGCCGGAGCCAAAGCGCCGGCGTCTGTTCGGAAGCTGGAGCGAGCGCAAACCGGAGGTCCGGACCGAGCCGATGCCTGAGCCATTGCAGCGCCAGTCGATGGTCATGCCCCGCGCCACGGCTCAGGTGCTGTCGCGAGCAACAACCGAGGTTCAACGGCCGGTCGCGAAGCCTACCGGTAATGCCGATGATCTTTTCCCCGACCACAAAAAGGAGGATCAGTTCGACATTCCGGCCTTCCTGCGGCGCCAGTCGAACTAGATCTGTCCGGCACTCCATCCGATCGGGCGGAGAACGGTGGTGCAAGCGGCTGCGCGATCAACTAAGTTCGCGCCATGCCGCGACGCACGATTGCCCGCGAAGTTACCGCCGAAGGCATAGCGCTTCATGCCGGATCGACGATCCGTATAACGCTGGCCCCGGCGGCTTCGGGAGGTGGCGTCGTGTTCCGCCGCAGCGATCTGGGCGGCCGCGAGATTCCTGCGCGCTATGACCGCGTTGCCGAAACCCGCCTGGGCACCGTGATCGACGACGCTTTGGGCGGCCGCGTCGGCGTCATCGAGCATCTGATGTCGGCCGTTGCCGGCGCCGGCATCGACGATCTGCTGGTGACGCTTGACGGTCCCGAGCCGCCCATTCTTGCCGGCGATGCTCTCTCCTATCTTGAGCTGTTGGATCGGGCAGGCATGCGAGAGCAGGACGGGGAGCAACCCATCATCGAGATTTTGAAGCCGGTGACGGTCGAACATGGAGGGGCCAGTGCCGCGCTGCTCCCCGCGGAAGCCTATGCCTTCGATTTCGAGATCGCCTTTTCCTCCGCCGCCATCGGCACCCAACGGATGGAGTGGAATTTCTCGCTCGAGGGCTTCCGGCGCGACATTGCGCCGGCCCGCACCTTCGGCTTCGTGCACGAACTGGATGCGCTCAACAGAGCAGGCCTCGGACGCGGCGCTTCGCTGCTGAATACGCTCGCCATCGATGGCGACCGGATCGTCAACGCGAATTTGCTGCGTTTCCCGGACGAGTTTGTCCGCCACAAAATTCTGGATGCCATAGGAGACATGGCCCTGGCCGGCGCACCGATTGTGGGCCGTTTCGTGGGCCGCCGCTCGGGCCACGCACTGAACAACCAGCTCCTGCGCGCCCTGTTCAGCAATACCGCGAATTACCGCCTCGTTACCTGACCCTAGGCACCTACACCGAAATTCCTCAATTACCTGCGACGCTTAGCGCCGAAGTGAGCTCCGGACGCCCTGGACCCGGGCGGTCCACAGATGGCATAACACCCACCCTAGGAATCCGGCGCGGGCTGGCGCGGCCGGGGCCTGGCAAACGGACGAAGCGATGCTCCTGAACTCCCTTCGAACGGCCGCTCGCCGGCCGCGCCTCTTTTCTGCGTTCCGCACCATTCTCGTGGCGGCGTCGGCGGCATGCCTGCTGTCCGCTTGCTCCATATTCGACAGCTCAAACGACGACGAAGGACCGAAATACGTCGAGCGGCCGGTCGAGCAGATCTACAACGACGCCTGGAAGCGCATCCGTGAGCGGAACTGGATCGCAGCCGCCAAGCAGTTCGACGAGGTGGAGCGCCAGCACCCCTATTCTATCTGGGCCCGCCGCGCCATGCTGATGAGCGCCTTCTGCTATTACCAGGGCAACAAGTACACGGACGCCATCAACACGGCCGACCAATACATCTCGCTCCATCCCGGCAGCAAGGAGGTCGCCTATGCCTTCTACCTGAAGGCGATGTCGCTCTATCAGCAGATAACCGACGTGGGTCGCGATCAGAGCAACACCGAGCAGGCGCTGACCGCGCTGCAGGACGTGGTGCAGCGCTTCCCGAACTCCGAATATGCCCGCGATGCCAGCCTCAAGGTCGATCTCACGCTCGATCATCTGGCGGGCAAGGAGATGGCGGTCGGCCGCTACTACTTGCTGCGCGGAGACTATATCGGCGCCATCAACCGCTTCCGCGTGGTGGTGGAGCGCTATCAGAAGACCAGCCAGATCATGGAAGCGCTTGAGCGGCTGACCGAGGCCTATTATGCGCTCGGCGTCTACGACGAGGCCAAGACGGCGGCAGCCGTGCTGGGCGCCAACTATCCCGGCAGCCAGTGGTACCAGGATTCCTATGAGCTCCTGATGCAGCACAATATGCGCCCCGAGGAGAACAAGGAATCCTGGATCAGCAGAGCCTTCAAAGCTCCGCTCTAAGGCCTTCGCGGATGCTGGCGACTCTCAAGGTCCGCGACCTCGTCCTGATCGAGGACGTGGAGTTGGACTTCGTTGCCGGCCTGAACGTGCTCACCGGTGAGACGGGCGCCGGCAAGTCCATTCTGCTCGACGCACTTGGCCTCGCCGCGGGGGCCCGGGCGGGCAGCCGCTCCAGCGTTCGTCAGGGGGTGCAGCAAGGCTCCGCCGTCGCCATCTTTGATCTGCCCGGGCGCCACGCCGCGCGCACGGCCTTGGCCGAGAACGGGATACCGGGCGAAGGCGAAATCATCCTGCGCCGCACTATCGCTGCAGATGGCCGGACTCGCGCGTTCATCAACGACGAATCTGTCGGCGTCGGATTGCTGCGCGATCTTGGCGCCATGCTGGTCGAGATTCACGGGCAAGCCGACGATCGCGGACTGTTCGACGCGGCGACGCATCGGAGGCTTCTCGACGCCTATGGAGGCCTGGAACCGCTTGCGGACCAGACCGCAGCCGCCTTTGCTGAATTCGAGATAGCGCGCAAGGAGGCCGAAGCCTTGCGCCAGGCCGCGGCGAGCGCGGCGGCCGATCTGGGCTACTTGCGTCACACGGCTGACGAGCTGTCGGCGCTGTCGCCGCAAGCCGGTGAGGAGCAGTCTCTGGCTTCGGAGCGTGCTCTGCTGATGAATGCGGGCCGGATCGCCGAGGGAATTTCGGCGGCAGTTGAAGCGCTCGGCGGCGAGCGAGGCGCAGAGTCTTCGCTGGCGCTGGCGTTAAAGCAACTCGGCCGCACCGGCGAAGAAGCGCGCTCTGCGGCAAAGACGGCGGAGCAGGGTCTTGAGCAGGCGTTTGCGCTGACTGAAGAAGCTAGGCGCGAGCTGGAAACCCTGCTCTCGCGCCTCGACGCAGATCCCAGCGAGTTGGAGAAGAAGGAGGAGCGACTGTTCGCTCTGCGCGCCGCTGCCCGCAAATATGCAGTCTCGGCGGACGATCTACCGCGGGTGCTCGGCGAAGCGCAGTCAAGATTGGACGCCGCGACAGGGGGCAACTCCGAGCTCGAGGCCGCCGAGGCTCGCGTTGAACGGGCCCGCGCGGCCTTCCTCGAGATCGCTCGCAAGCTTTCACATCAGCGCAAGTCCTCAGCGAGCGACCTGGAATCCGCAGTGTCGCAGGAGCTGGTGCCGCTCAAGCTCGGGCACGCACGTTTTCGCGTGACTCTCGATCCTGTCGCGGAGAACGCTGCGGGTCCGGCAGGCCTCGAGCGAATTTCCTTCGAAGTCGCCACCATCGAAGGCGTCCCCTTTGGTCCGCTGGTCAAGATCGCTTCCGGCGGCGAGCTGGCTCGTTTCTCGCTGGCGTTGAAGGTGGTGCTGGCGGGAGCGAGCCCGCCGGCAGCGCTGGTCTTCGACGAAGTCGATCGCGGCGTCGGCGGTGCGGTGGCGGACGCGGTCGGCGAAAGGCTCCAGCGCCTCGCCAAACAGACGCAGGTGCTGCTGGTCACGCACGCGCCGCAGGTGGCCGCACGGGCGGAACGCCACTTCAGGATACTTCGTCGCCGCGACCGCACGATCGTGGAGTTGCTTTCGGACGACGAGCGCGTGGAGGAAATCGGGCGGATGCTGGCCGGCGCCACGGTGACCGAAGAAGCGCGCGCCAACGCCCGCCGCCTGCTGAGCGAGGCCCGCGAGTCTGCCAAGAAACCGATACGGAAGCGGGCATGACGTCGTTCGCCAAAAGGCCGGTCGACAAGCTCGCGCAAGCCGAGGCGGCGCAGGAGCTGGAGCGGCTGGCCGGCGAGATCGCCGAACACGACCGGCTTTATTTTCTCCACGATGCACCGAAGGTTTCCGACGCCGCCTATGATGCGCTGCGCCATCGCAATGCTGCCATCGAAGCGCGCTTCCCAAAACTGGTACGGCCGGACAGTCCGTCACTTCGCGTCGGCGCTACGCCTAGCGAGAGGTTTGCCAAGGTCGTCCATCGCGTGCCGATGTTGTCGCTCGACAATGCCTTCGACGACGAGGACATCGCCGATTTCGTGGCACGCATCCGCCGCTTCCTGGGGATGAAGGACGATCGAGAGCTAGCTTTCACTGCCGAACCCAAGATCGATGGACTGTCCGCATCATTGCGGTACGAGAACGGGCTGTTCGTGCAAGGGGCTACGCGCGGCGATGGCAATGAGGGCGAGGACATCACCGCCAATCTGCGCACCATCCGCGATGTTCCGCTGCGCCTGAAAGGCGAAGTGCCCAAGGTTCTGGAAGTGCGAGGCGAGGTCTACATGACTCACGCCAATTTCGCTGCGCTCAACAAGCGGCAGGAGAAAGAGGGCAAGGCGCTCTACGCCAATCCGCGCAATTCCGCCGCCGGCTCGGTGCGTCAGCTCGACCCACAGATCACCGCCGGGCGGGCGCTCAATTTCTTCGCCTACGCGTGGGGCGAGGTCAGCGAGCTTCCGGCCGACACTCAATGGAGGATGCTGAAAGCCTTCGAGGCATTCGGCTTCCGCGTCAACCCGCTGACTCGGCGCTGCCACAGCGTCGAGGAGATGCTGAAGTTCTATCGCGACGTGGAGACCAAGCGCGCAAGTCTGGGTTACGATATCGACGGCGTGGTCTACAAGGTCGACGAGCTGGAGCTTCAGAGCCGTCTCGGCTTCGTGTCGCGCAGCCCGCGCTGGGCCGTGGCGCACAAATTCCCCGCCGAGCAGGCCGAGACCGTGCTGCAGGACATCGAGATCCAAGTCGGCCGCACCGGCAAGCTCGCGCCGGTCGCCAAGCTGAAGCCGGTCACGGTCGGCGGCGTTGTGGTGCAGAACGCCACCCTGCACAACGAGGACGAGATCGCGCGCAAGGACGTGCGGATTGGCGACACCGTCGTGGTGCAGCGCGCCGGCGACGTGATCCCGCAAATCGTGCGCGTGATAGCGGAAAAGCGGCCGCGCGGCGCCAAACCGTATCAATTTCCCCATGAATGTCCGGCCTGCGGCAGTCATGCCGTGCGCGAAGTGGACGAGAAGACCGGCAAGGAAGACGTCGACCGCCGCTGCACCGGCGGGCTGATCTGCCCGGCACAGGCCGTGGAGCGGCTCAAGCATTTCGTCGGCCGCGACGCCTTCGACATCGAAGGCCTGGGCGGCACGTATATTGAGACGCTCCATGACGCAGGCCTGCTGAAGGAGCCGGCGGACATCTTTGCCTTGCCCCGCAAGGCCGACGCCCTGGCCCGCGTGCTGAGCGAGAAGCGCGCCGAGCAGAGCGCAGAACGCCGGGCTCGCGAGGGCAAGAACGCGGTCAAGGCGAAGGTGAAGAAGGACGAGGGCGAAGGCAAGTTGGTGGAGAACCTCATCGCCTCCATCGAGCGTCGCCGTCAGATACAGCTCGATCGCTTCATCAATGCGCTCGGCATTCGCCACATCGGCGAGACCAACGCCCGGCTGCTGGCGCGCAACTTCCACACCATCGAGGATTTCGTCGCCGCAATGGAGAGCGATGACGCAGTCGCGCCGCTGAACGCCATCGGCGGCATCGGCGACGTGGTCGCTGAGGCCATCAAGGATTTCTTCGACGAACCGCACAACCGCAAGGCGCTCGACCGCCTCCTGAAGGAAGTGACGGTCAAGCCGATGCCCCGCGCGGCCGCCCATTCGCCGGTTTCGGGCAAGACCGTCGTGTTCACCGGCACGCTGGAGAAGATGACGCGGCCCGAGGCCAAGGCGCGGGCGGAAAGCCTGGGAGCCAAGGTCTCCGGTTCCGTTTCAAAAAACACGGACATCGTGGTGGCCGGGCCCGGCGCCGGATCGAAGCTTGCCGAGGCTCAGAAGCTCGGTGTCCAGGTGCTCGACGAAGACGGCTGGCTGAAACTGATCGAACGAGCCTGAATTCTACCCCGTCAGCGCCTTGGCGAGAATGGGCAGGCTGGTGTCCATCCGGTAATCGACGGCGGTGTGGTCGTCGGCGAATTCCTCGTAGGTATGGGCCACGCCCATCTTCTCGAGCGAGCGATGCAGCCGCCGCGCGCCATAGACGAGATTGTACTGGTCGATATCGCCGCAATCGATGTACAGCGCCTTCATCTGCTTCAGCCCAGCGCCGCGTTTCTCCACCATCACGCAGGGGTCCCACTTCATGAAATTGGCCCAGCGCTCGGGAATGAGCTCGCAGGTGTCCATGGTCACCGGCAGGCGCACGCCCAGATAGGCGGACGGATCGGGATCGTAGGTGGCGCACATGGCGAGCGTCATCAGGTCGTGGATGTCGCCGTCCTTGGCCTTGGGCGCGGCGTAGAACGCCTCGATCCATTTCTGGATCGAATTGCCTTCCTTGGCGAGCTTGCGCAGCAGGCGCGGGAATTCCGGCAGGTAGCACCACTCGAACGCCATGTCGCCGGAATGGCTGGCCGCCGCCGCCCAGAAATCCGGATGCAGCAGCGCGTGCGCGATGGAGCCGTAGCCGCCGGAGCTCTTGCCGAAGCAGCCGCGCCGCCCCGCGCCGCCGCAGCCGAACTTCGCCTCCACGAAAGGCACGCATTCGGTCAGCAGGAAATCGTCCCAGCGTCCCATCGCGGCGCTGTTGATGTACTGGTTGCCGCCGAGCCGGGTGAAGCAGTCGGGCAGGGCGACCACGCAAGGCGGCATCGCGCCGCTGCCGATCAAGCGGTCGAGCCGCTCCGGCAGGTTCTCGCCGAAATTCTTCCAGTTGGTGTGCGCCGGCCCGCCCGCGGTGAAGCCGACGAGATCGACCAGCAGCGGCAGCCCGCGACCGTCCTGACCGGCCGGCACGTAGACATCGACGATGCGTTCGATCGGGTCGCCCAGCAGGTTGCCCTTGAGCGCGCTGCTTTCCAGCATCAGGCGGTGGATTTGCCCCGGCGGCGCGGTGCGGTCGCGTCTCATGTCAGATCGCCCGTGTCGCGTGTTCGAGCCATGTCCGGGTCTCGGGGTCCACCAGTGGCGAAAGTTTCTCGCGCACGCGGGCATGGTAGGCGTTGAGCCAATCGCGCTCGTCCTTCGTCAGCAACGACGGCTCGACCAGCTCGAGATCGATCGGCGCCAGGGTGATGGTCTCGAATTCCATCATCTTGCGCTCGCCGCCGGGCACGTCCTTGCCTTCCGTCACCACGATCAGGTTCTCGATGCGGATGCCGTACTCGCCGGCTTTGTAGAAGCCTGGCTCGTTGGAGCAGATCATGCCCGGCTTCAGCGCCTGATAGATCGGCTTCTTGGAGATGTTCTGTGGCCCTTCGTGCACCGACAGATAGGTCCCCACGCCGTGGCCGGTGCCGTGATCGTAGTCGAGGCCGGCATCCCACAAAGGCTTGCGCGCGAAAGCGTCGAGCGCCGCGCCGGTGGTGCCTTCGGGGAACTTCACCGTCGCCAGCGCGATGTGCCCTTGCAGTACGCGGGTGAAGCGGTCCTTCATCTCCGCCGTGGCCTCGCCCACGATCATGGTGCGCGTCACGTCGGTGGTGCCGTCCGGATATTGTCCGCCGGAATCGATCAGATAGATCTCGTTCCTGTTGATCTTGCGGTTGCTCGATTTGGTGACGCGGTAGTGCGGCAGCGCGGCATGGGGCGCCGCGCCGGAAATGGAGTCGAAGCTGAGATCGGTGAGGGATTCCGTGGCGCGGCGATAGCCTTCCAAAGCTTCGGCTGCCTCGATCTCCGTCAGATGCCCATTGGGCGCCTCGCGCGCCATCCAGGCGAGGAAGCGCGTCAGCGCCGCGCCGTCGCGGATATGCGCCTTACGCTGGCCCTCGATCTCCACCGCATTCTTGCAGGCCTTGGGCAGCTGGATCGGATCGGGCGCGCGCTTGACCTTGGCGCCGGCCTTTTCCAATCGGTCGAAGATGGCGACCGCCGCGCCGGAGGCATCGGCCACCACCGTCTTTCCCTTGAGCGAATCGAGCGCCGGGGGAAACTCTTTCGGATCCCGCAGGCGCACCGCATTGCCCAGATGCTTGATGAGCTCCGGCGAGCTCTTGCGCTCGTCCATGAACAGGTCGGTCGAGCCGTCGGAATTGAGGATGGCGAAGGACAAAGCGAAGGGCGTGTGGGGCACGTCACCGCCGCGGATGTTCAAGAGCCAGCAGATGGAATCCGGCCAGGTGATCACCGCGGCATCGGCACCCATCGCCTTCACGTCCTCGGCAATGCGGGTGCGTTTAGACTCCGCGCTCTCGCCGGCGAGATTGAGCGCATGCGGCACCGCCTTTGCGGTGGGCGGCGGGGGCTGGTCCTTCCACACCGCGTCGATGGGATTGCCGTCGCAGGCCACCAAGGTGGCGCCGGCGCGCTCTGTGGCCGCCTTCAACTGGTCGAGCGAGGTTGGCGTGTGCAGCCACGGGTCGTAGCCGATGCGCGAGCCCTTGGCGGTGTTGGCCTCGATCCACGCCGCCGGGCCCTCGGCCACGAGGTCGCGCGGATCGAACACCTTGGTGTCGGTCTGCTGGCGCACCTGCAGGGTGTAGCGGCCGTCGACGAAGACGGCGGCCTTGTCCTTCAGCACAACGGCGGCGCCGGCCG
>DATCOJ010000118.1:0-36386 GCA_036564785.1 Rhizomicrobium sp.
CCGCGGGTGAACGGCGCGAAGCCCGGCAGCGTATCGGCCTCGATCCCTTCGAGATCGGCCGCGGTGTAAAGCGGCTTGACCGCGAGACCTTCCGGCGACGGCCAGGTCAACTCGTCCAGCGAGCGACCCTTCAGCTCCTTCGCCGCCAGCGCCATCCAGTCTTTGGCATCCTTCATCTTGGACTCATCAGCAAAGCACACTCGCAAGCAGCGGATGATGCGGATTGCCGAGCGGGTTCACGACGACCAGGCCCGCCCAGCTGAATCCATCCTGCATATCCTCGGACAGCAGCATATCGCAGTCGGCCCCCGCGGCGGCCGATATGATAATAGAGTCCCAGATGCTGAAGCGATGCATGGTCGCGATTTCGATGGCCATAAGCATCACCGCATCCGTGGTGTCGAGGACAGGCGCCGAGTTTCGCCACTTCAAGACCGCCTTTCGGGCCTCAACGGCCGGCAGTTTCGCCTTGCCGACCAGGACCCGGTACAATTCCGCGAGCACCTGCGCGCCGATCGATTGAGATCGCGGCGGCAAACGAGCCAGCAATTGCAGAATTGCAGTCTGTTTGACGGGCCCGTTTACGCCCTCGGCATAAGCGAGAACATTACTATCAAGCGCGATCTTCATGCTCGTCGTCGTAGAGCTCGTCACGCGTCCAGCGCCCAATGTCGATGGCGGGTTTCTTGCTGAGCTCGGTCAGCAATTCTTTCCAGGCCTGCTCGCGAACGTCGTCCTGGTCGGTCGCGGGCTCGATGCGCGCTACGACTTCGCCATGACTCGTCAAGGTAACGGCTTTCCCATTCCTGACGCCCTTGAGGACGCGCGAAAAGTGGCGGTTGGCTTCGGATGCGGTGACGCGCTTGCTCATGCCTGCTCCTCACCCACCGGTCATCGGAACGCGGCGAGCCTCTTACAGTAGTGATTTTCACTACTTTATTTCGGGCGGGGAGACAAGCCATTCGCTCCTCGGCCAGAAACAGCTTGGCTTCCAGGACCAGGGCGCGCGCGGCTCGGATGGTGGCCCGAATCTGCCAGCGGCGAGCGACCGCTTCGGCCGAATAGCGGCCGTGGACCAAGCGATTGGTATTGCCTTTGGGTGCTCCGCGACGGTACGGCAAGATTATTGCCGATATTATACTTCCCGTTCCCAGCCACAAGGGGTAGCCTATGAGCGCCCCCGGCCTTTTAAGTCATGATGGCTTCCGGTCCGGTCGGCTTTGGAGCCTTTGGGACATGCTGCAAAACTACATATCAATCTATGAGATCGCGCAGAACATTGAAGCCCTGCGTACCAGGGCTGAAATATACAGTAAAATAGATGACGGAAAATTAGACGCAGTATACGCCAAGGCGTTCGGATATATTCTTGGTCGGCTGCAAGAAGCATCGCCAAAATATAGTTTAGGCCATACTGCCGATATGGTTGCATTGATTGGTGGTAGAGACACTCCACCAAAGCTTTCTCAGTTATGCCAAGTACTAACTCATTTGAATGATTCGATAACGAGTGAGTTAAAGAAGCAAAATTTGTTGCGCCTTTCACCTACCTCAAGTGGTTATTTTGAGCAGCAAGCCCTTTTTGGGCCGAAAGTCGCAGTTGCTTTTCCATCTTGCGAGCGGGACATTCGAAAGGCTGGAAGCTGCTACGCGCTTGAACAAGAGGATGCGTGTGTCCACCATCTCATGCTGGTGCTTGAGCGCGGACTGAACGCGATGGCTGAGAAGGTTGGAGTTCCCTATCAACGAACCAACTGGCAGCCGATTATCAACGAGATCGCGAGCAAACTAAAAACGGCACCAAAGGGACCGGAACGAGATTTTCTTCTCGAAGTAAATGCCCAATTTGGCTTCTTGAAGGATGCATATCGTAATCACTCCGAACATGCCCGCGATGATCCATACGATATGGAAAAGGCGCTGAGTATTCTCAATCATGTGCGTGGCTTCATGCAGGCGTTGCAAAAAGGTGGGCTCTCCGAATGAGCGCCGCCCTAGCCCGACGCAACCCAAAATCCCAGTCGAATGGGCTTGAGAAGTTTGCGCCGGATCGATTCGAGGATGGGCGCCTTGATCCGAAATATGCGCTCGATCCCGGCATCCGCCACTACGTGCTCGTACTACGCTCACAGGGAATCG
Organism: Rhizomicrobium sp.; assembly: GCA_036564785.1. GTDB lineage: Bacteria > Pseudomonadota > Alphaproteobacteria > Micropepsales > Micropepsaceae > Rhizomicrobium. Next base: position 2,140 of record DATCOJ010000118.1, read on the forward strand.
AGACCTGTCAGTCATGCCAAGGCGGCCCAGGTCATGCCTATCTTGAGCCGACAATCGAGTTTCGTGGTGCACAGGAAGCGGGGCCGCGCGCGGTTGCCGCGGCCCTCACCTATGGACTGCCTGTTGCGGAACTACGCCGCGAATGGAGCGTCCGCAGCGGTGAGATTCACGGCCCGATTTGGACCATCACGTTCAACCTGCGCGCCGACATTTGGCTTAAGCGGGAGGCTGATCGGACGGCGGCTTACTTCAGGCGCCATAGAACGGGCCGTGACGCATGTTAAGTCATCTTCTCACATACTTTGCAGAGTCGCTTGTTGCCGGTGCCAGACCGCCAATGCTCCGGTTTGATTTTCTTTCCTTCGTAGCAATCATCGTGATCGTGATGACACTCGCGAACAGCTTCAGGGTATTCCTTGGAATCGGTGTGATAAAGCTTTGCCATCTTCTTTTCTCCACAGTTGAGGCCAAGGGTTATAGAAGCCTAGCACTCAAGTTAGAGAATCAACAGTCGGTGTTTATTTCTTCCCTTTTGGGAGGACTATGCGCTTGAAAGCCTTATCAAAATCCTTCGGATCATTGCTCGTTTCGAGCGCGCGCGCTACTTCGCGCAACCGTTTGCGACGTTCTTCGTCGGATAGAACTTTTTTCTTCGCAGGCACGATCAGACTCTTACCAGCTTGCTTTCCCTGCCCAACCCCTTGCCATGCTGCCCCTTCTGATCATGAACGCGAGCAAAGTCTAGCACCTTGGTCCTGCCCTCCGCAGCGGACAGCAAATACAGGATGTCACTGACTTGACGACGGTGCCACGCCTTCCATCCTACATCGCCGGCAAGCAAACCAATGGCTTCCGCGAATTGGCCATACGTCATCGTCTTATCGGCACATCGAAGCGCCTTGAGAACCGCGACTCCAGCAGCGGCACATTCGATCTTCGTTTGTATGTCAATATTTTTCATTTCCGTCCCGTCCCTTCGATCAAGAGCAATATCAGCCGGAGTTTATCCCGGCCCTCGCGAAAGTCACGCTCCCGTTTCTTGCCCACTAGTCGTTCGATAGGTGAGACGCTTGCCGGATGCACCTTTAAGCGCCTTCACCGCTCTCCCTTCATCGTCAACGCCAACTGCCTTGCGGTTCGAATAGCGGAAGTCGAACTCGTTGGTGTAGCGGTGCAAATGCCGCTCGCCGCAATGCTGATAGGTGCCGATCATCCCGCGCTTGAAGACAGAGAACACGCCTTCAATGGTGTTGGTATGAGCGTCACCGCGCGCCCATTCTTCTTTGCCATGGGTGAGTACATCGTGCGAGGCGTACTCGCGGCCAACGACCGTATAGAAGTTGGCCTCGTCCGTCATAAGACGTGCCTTTTTCGAGACATTTTTGCGGATGATGTCGGCCATGTCCTTCACATTGAGGGTCGGCAGAACGCGGCTCCGAACTTCGCCAGTCTCACGATCTACCAGCGCCATGACCTTCATCTTGTGGTGATGCGCACCGCGCTTCGGCATGTCCTTCTTGCGGCCGATAAAAGTTTCGTCCACTTCAACCGCACCGCCATCCGAACCCATAAGCGGAGCTTCGCCAGCCGGGCCCATGGCTTCCCGGATACGATGCGACATGAACCACGCCGATTTGAGGGTGATACCCAAGGTCCGCGAAAGCTGGTTCGAGGAAATGCCCTTCTTCGAACTGCAAATCAGATGGATTGCCGCGAGCCAGTCCCGCATGGCGATATGGCTGGCCTCAAAGATGGTCCCCACCTTCACGGTAAAAGGCTTGCGGCAGGCGTAGCACTTCCAAAGGCCGGGACGGTTGCTCTTACCCTGAAGGCGCCCAGCGCCACCTATAACGCCACAGTGGGGGCAAACTGGCCCATCGGGCCAAAGATGAGCCTCGACGAAGGCATAGGCGGCGGCCTCATCGTTGAACTGTTGGGCGCTGAAAATGGACTTGGACATGGCTTAACTCCCTGTGCCTCCTATCTAATCATAGTGGGTGGGGATGTCAAGTATAATATCGCCAGATTATTGCGGATTTGAACCGCGATTTTGCGCATTGCGCGGAGGCGGCTCGAGCCGCGCGATGACCGAGGCGACCTGGACGCTCGTCTTCACCAGCAGAAGCGCCTCGTGCAAATCGCGGACAGGCATGATCCCGGCCTGGTGTGCCTTTTCCATGCACAAGCTGAAGGCGCTATGACATTCCCCGAATTGCTCTTCCAACGCGCCCGCCAGCCTTTCCCGGCGATTCCCCTGCCCCATTTCCTACACTCCTTGGTTGTGTCCTCTTATAGATACCTCCTAGGATCGCTGTCAAGAACAAATAAGGAACTTTGGGGCGGAATCCAGTCGGACTCTCCCCTAAGGGGTGAAGGCACAATTTGATCTCACAGGCTGGCCGCTGATTCGCCAAAGGTAGGTTCCTTACCCAGATTTATGGCTGAGGTGGCCTTGACAATCGACCTATTGTATGTGAACGAAGGCAGATATTGAGTCGGTTAGTGATTCGGACATGCTCCGTACGCTGACCGTTCGCCTTTGTTAACCGGCCGTCCACAGGCTTCCCCCGGGTCCCGGCCTGAGATATGTCGCCGAAATGACATCGAACACCGACCTGCATGCAGGCGCCGTCGCCTGGCCGGAGAAGACCCGCGAGCTGCAGAACTTCGTGATGGATTCCACCAAGTGGAACGGCTTCGCCTTCCGCGACGGCGACATCGTGATCGCCACCTGGTCGAAATCCGGCACCACCTGGACTCAGCAGATCGTCAGCCAACTGATCTTCCAGGGCGACGAGACCGTGTTCGGGCAGGCCATCTCGCCGTGGATCGATTTCCAGCTGACGCCGGACGCGCGGGAACGCGCCGAGGCACAGACTCATCGCCGCTTCCTCAAGACGCACCTGCCGCTTGACGCGCTGGTGTTCTCGCCGAAGGCGAAATACCTCTATGTCGGGCGCGACGCGCGCGACGTGGCCTGGAGCTTCCACCATCATCTGCGGAGCTTCACGCCGGCCGCCCAGCAGCGTTTTGCGGAGATCGCCCAGCGGATCGGCGCCACGCTACCGCCGCAGGCGCCGGAGGATTCTCGCGCCTTCTACAAGATCTGGCTCGAGACGGACACGGTCTCCAGCAACTCCTTCTGGAAGAACGCGCAAGGCTGGTGGGACGCGCGCAAGCTGCCCAACGTGATGCTTCTGCACTACGCCAACCTCAAAGCCGACCTGCCCGGCGAAATGCGCCGCATCGCGAAATTTCTCGACATCGCGATCGATGAAAAAAACCTGCCCAGGATGGTGGAGAACTGCAGCATCGAGCACATGCGAAAAGTCTCCAAACAATCGCCGCTTCTGGAGGAGGTCTTCGTGGGAGGCGGCGACACGTTCCTCCACAAGGGCACCAACGGGCGCTGGCGCGACGTGCTGACGGCGGAAGAGATCGCGCGCAGCGACGAGGTGGCGGCGATGAACCTGACGCCGGACTGCGCCCATTGGCTGAAAACCGGCGAGGGGCCGGCCGATTAAGTCATTGCCGCGACGCATTTCTTTTGCTTGAACCCGCCGGACAAAAACACGATCTTCAAGGCAAGATGAGCGTCAAGCGTATAGGGACGCGCGCGTATCGCCCGGCCGAGGCGCCGGGCCGCATCGCGGCGGTCCTGGGACCCACCAACACCGGCAAGACCCATTTCGCCATCGAGCGGATGCTGGCGCACCGCTCCGGCATGATCGGGCTGCCGCTCAGGCTGCTGGCGCGCGAGGTCTACGACAAGATCGCGCGGGCCAAGGGCGCGCAAGCAGCGGCCCTGATCACCGGCGAAGAGAAGATCGTGCCGGCGGAGGCGCGCTACTTCGTCTGCACCGTGGAGGCGATGCCGCTCGATCTCGCGGTGTCGTTTCTCGCCGTCGATGAGATCCAGCTCTGCGCCGATCCCGAGCGCGGCCACGTCTTCACCGACCGTCTGCTCAACGCCCGCGGCCAGGATGAGACGATCTTTCTCGGCGCCGAAACCATGCGCGGCGCCATCCAGCGCTTCGTGCCGGAGGCCCATTTCATCACCCGGCCGCGCTTCTCCGATCTGGCCTATACCGGGCACAAGAAGCTCACCCGCCTGCCGAGGCGCGCGGCGATTGTCGCTTTCTCGGCGGCGGACGTTTACGGCATCGCCGAACTGGTGCGCCGGCAGCGCGGCGGCGCGGCCGTGGTGCTTGGCGCGCTCTCCCCGCGCACCCGCAACGCGCAGGTCGCGCTCTATCAATCGGGCGACGTCGATTTCCTGGTGGCGACGGACGCCATCGGCATGGGCCTCAACATGGACGTCGACCACGTCGCCTTCTCGGCGCTGGAGAAGTTCGACGGCATCGGCATCCGCCCGTTGAAGCCGGAAGAGATCGGCCAGATCGCAGGCCGCGCCGGACGCCACATGAACGACGGCACCTTCGGCGTCACCGCGGAAGCCGAGTCTCTCGAAGAGGAAACCATCGCCCGCGTCGAAGGCCACCGCTACGAGCCGGTGCGCGTGCTGCAATACCGCAACTCGGCGCTGACGTTTCATTCGCTCGACGCGCTGCTTGCCGCGCTGGACGAGCCGCCGCCCACCCGCGGCCTCATCAAGGCGAGGCCGGCGATGGACTACGCCAGCCTGCGCATTCTCTCGGCGCAAGACGAAATCCGCGACCTGGCGCGCGCGCCGGCTTCGGTGAAGCGCCTGTGGGATGCCTGCCAGCTACCCGACTTCCGCAAGCTGTCGCCGGACGAGCACGTGAAGCTGGTGGGACAGATCTATCGCCATCTGATGAGCGACGATGGCGTGCTGCCGGAGGATTGGCTGGCGCGGCAGATCGCGCGGCTCGACGAAGTGGACGGCGACGTGGCGACGCTGTCCGGCCGGCTGGCGCAAATCCGCACCTGGACCTATGCCGCGCACCGCCCCGGCTGGGTGAAGGATGCGGGCCATTGGCAGGAGCAAACCCGCGCTGTCGAGGACCGGCTGTCCGATGCGCTGCACGAGCGGCTGACGCAGCGCTTCATCGACCGTCGTACGGCGGTGCTGATGCGGCGGCTGCGCGATGACGACCTGTTCGACCTGAAGCTCGACGAATCCGGCGCGGTGACGATCGGCGGCGAAATCATCGGCAAGCTGGAGGGATTCCGCTTCACCGCCGATCCGCGCGCCGAAGGCATTCACGGGCGCACCTTGCGGGCGGCGGCGCTGAAAGGACTCGAAGGCGAGTTCTTCGCCCGCGCCAAGCGCCTCGCCAATGCCGCGGACACCGATGTCACGCTCAGCGAGCATGGGCGGCTGTGGTGGGATGGCGCCATCGTGGCGCAGCTGGAGGCCGGCGCGCACGCGCTGTCGCCGCGCGTGTCGTTGCTGGCCGACGAGCAACTCAAGCCCGACCTGCGCGCGCAGATTCAGAAGCGGCTCGACGATGGGATGGAGAGCCGCATCGCGCTCAGACTGGAGCCGCTGGTGGCGCTGCATCGCGCCGCCGAGGCCAAGGCCGGATCGCAGACCGCGCTGCCGGCCGAAGCGCGCGGGCTGGCGTTTCAGCTGTGCGAGAATCTCGGCTCGCTCGATCGCAAATCCGCGCTCCTGCCGCCGGACGAGCGCACAGCGATGCGCGCGCTCAGGCCGTTCGGCGTGCGCTTCGCGCGGCGCTCGATCCATCTGCCGAAACTGATCCGGCCGGATGCGGCGGCGCTGCTGGCGCTGTTGTGGGCGGTGCGCCATCGCCTCACGCAGATTCCGCCCGCGCCGGCGGCCGGCCTCACGTCATTCGTCATGGAAGACGACAACGTGTCCGCCGGCTTCCTCGGTGCCGCGGGATTCCGCGTCGTCGGCCCGCGCGCCATCCGCCTCGACATGCTCGAGCGGCTGGAGCAGGAGCTCGACGCCGCGGTTGCCAGCGGCATGACCGCCGACGCGGCGATGCCGAAACTGGTCTCGCTGCTGGGCTGCGATCGCGAGACCATCGAAGATGTGCTGGCCGCGCTCGGCTGGACCCTTGTCGACGTCGCGCATCCCGAAACGCCGACAACGGTATGGCGGCACACCGGTGCCCTGCCCCGCCGCCGCGGCCGCGACCAACGGAAAAAGAAACCTGCGCATCGCGACTCGCCCTTCGCCGATCTGGCCTCGCTCCTCGCCGGCGAATGACGGAGCGCATTCGCATCGACAAGTGGCTGTGGCAGGCGCGCTTCTGCAAGACGCGCGGGATCGCGCAGGCTGCCGCCCGCGCCGGCCGCGTCCGCCTCAACGGTCAGCGCGTGGAGAAGGCAGGCACCGAGGTCAAGCCGGGCGACACCCTGACCCTGCCCCGCGGGCGCGAAGTGATGGCCGTCCGGGTGGTGGCGCTGGGCACCCGCCGCGGCCCTGCGGCGGAGGCGCAGGCGCTCTACCAAGTCCTCACGGAGAGTGTGCTTGATCCCGCCCCGCCACGGCCTTAAGTGACGGGCAGCGCTGAAAGCCGAAAGACGCCCATGACCTTCGTCGTCACCGACGCCTGCATCAAATGCAAGTATATGGACTGCATCGAAGTCTGCCCCGTGGACTGCTTCTACGAGGGCGAGAACATGCTGGTGATCGACCCGGACATCTGCATCGATTGCGGGGTGTGCGAGCCGGAATGCCCGCCCGAGGCGATCAAGCCGGACACCGAGCCGGGGCTGGAACGCTGGCTGGTGCTGAACGCCGACTACGCCAAGAAATGGCCCAACATCACGCAGAAGGGCACCCCTCCCCCCGACGCCAAGGACTTCGACGGGAAGCCGGACAAGTTCGAGAAGTATTTCAGCGACAAGCCCGGCGACGGCTCGTAGCGCCGCTCAAGGTTTCATGACGGTGAAGGTGTCTTCTGCGGGCTGCGAGCGGGCTCGAAGTGCTTGGGCTGCTGCGATGCATCATTTGAGGGGTGCGTCTCAGCCGGCCAGTACGCGCAATTTTCTGCTAAGGCTCTGAAAACTATGACAGTTTCTCAGATTATTTGAAATATCTTCAGTAATTTCAACGGCTTGTGCGAATCAGGGCTTCACAAAGCCCCAAGCATCTGCTATATATTCGCCATCGGCACAGGCGGTCGTCGACCCATCCGGGGAGCAGCGTTCGCCGGCCTCGAGCGTTCCGAATGCCAGTCACCAGAGAGAGCCCCCGAACCTCTGGCTGCCTGAGCCTCGGTCGTTGGTTTGGTGCCGCCAGTACGCAGGATCGGGGTTCGATATTGCGCCGCAGCATTGCGCACGGCCGAAACGACCGCTGCAAGGGACCGATATGACGACGATTGCGACTGCGAAGAAGAAGGTTCCGGCCAATTCCAACCGGAAGCATGATTTCAAGGCCAACGATCATGTGGTGTACCCCACCCATGGCGTGGGCAAGATCTCGCGCGTGGAAGAGCAGGAAGTGGCCGGCTCCAAGCTGGAGCTGTTCGTCATCACCTTCGACAAGGACAAGATGACGCTGCGCGTGCCGACCGCCAAGGCCAAAGCCGTGGGCATGCGCAAGCTGTCCTCGCCCGACGTGGTGGCCACCGCGCTCAACACGCTCAAGGGCCGCGCCCGCATCAAGCGCACCATGTGGTCGCGCCGGGCGCAGGAATACGAGGCCAAGATCAATTCGGGCGACCTGGTGTCGATCGCCGAAGTGGTGCGCGACCTGCATCGCGCCGGCGGCCAGCCCGAGCAGTCCTATTCCGAGCGCCAGCTCTATGAGGCCGCACTCGCCCGCATGGCGCGCGAAGTCGCCGCGGTCGAGAAGACGGACGAGCCCACCGCCGTCAAGCGGGTGGAGACCATGCTGCTGAAGAAGGCGGCCTAGGCGGCTTTCAAAGGTTTGACACGAAGGCCCGGATGCCAATCCGGGCCTTTTTGCTTGCAGAACAAACTTGACGGGCATACCCTTATAGGGTAATAAGCTTTTCGTGGAAAAACGTACGCCACATTACGATCTGCGGCAGTTCAGGCCGTCGTGGTCGAATTGGGCGTCGCGGCGTTCACAAAGACGGCTCTGGATGGCGGTCGCGATCTGGGGTTGACCACTTCAGAGATGCTATCGGTCATCGCCGCGCTGGAGCGAAAGAACTTTTACAAATCGATGACGAGCTACGCCGATTCGACAGTTTGGCAAGACGTCTATTGGGCGCCGACGCCGGTGAAGAAAGACGCCTACATCAAGATCACGATGCGGGAATTCGCGCCGGTAATTCAGTTCAAGGAGAAATAAGATGCCCAGGCAATGCGTCCACTGCAGCGGCACGATGGAGCGCTTCAGGAACGAGAGCTTCACGATCAAGCATGCCGGAATGACCTCGAAGGTGGAGCGTCTGTCAGGCTGGCGCTGTGCCGCCTGCGATGAAGTGGAATTCGATCCGGACAGCGCGCGGCGCTATGCGGCGGCGGGCGATGCCCTGGTCTTGCGCAACCGCGAACGTCAAAGCAAGGAAATCAAGCGTATCCGCCGCAAGCTAGGTCTTAGTCAGATAGCCGCGGCGCGCCTGACGGGTGGAGGTCACAACGCCTTCTCGCGCTACGAGCGCGGCGAAGCCGCCCCGCTGCCCGCCGTGGTCAATCTGTTCCGCCTGTTGGACAAGCATCCGGAGTTGCTGAAGGACATCGCGTAACCGTCAGTGGTTCCCAGGCAGCTTTCAAACGTTCGCTGCGAAGGCCCGGATGCCAATCCGGGCCTTTTGCCTTGAACCGCGCGGCATTGCTAGTCTGACGGAAATCGGGAGGGGACGATGCACTCGATGATCCGTCGCGCGGGACTCATGGTGGCAATCCTGGGCGCGATGACGCGCCTGGCGGTGGCGCAGGAGGCGACGGAGACCGTCGTGGTCACGGGATCGCGCGCCGCGGATTATGGCGCTCCCCACATCGCCATGACCAAGCGCGCCGACCACGTCATCACCACTGTGACCGTGACGTGCGACACCCGCGACCTCAGTCAGCGCCGTGAAGAGCTCAAGGCCACGTTGCGCAACATGATCGGGAGCGCGGCCGGGACAAAGACGATCTCACTGGGGCTTGGCCAGGGCATCATCGGCGACCTCTCTGAGGGCAATTTCGATCAGATCATCGTGCCCGACAACCGCGCCGACACCAGCAAGGCCTATGTCGTGATCAAGACCCGCGTCTCGGCCTCGGACACGCTCAACGATGCCACCGGCCGGATCAAGGCCTTCATCCGCGAGACGCCGAAGGTCGGACGCACCGAGATTCTGGCGAATGACGAGTGGGACCTTACCATCGTCGGTCCCGAACAGTACCGCGACCAGCTGATCGGAGCGATCGTCGCGGACGCCAAGCACACGGCCGAGCTGTTCGGTGCGGGCTATACGGTGGCCATCGACGGACTCGAGCATCGCGTCAGCTGGTATCAGCGCGGCCCGCTCGACCTGGCGCTGTTCATTCCCTACGAACTCAAGATCACGCCGGCCCATTGAAATTCGCGCCGCAGCGCGGCGCTACTGCGCCATGGCCGGTTTGAGAGGCGTGTCTGAGAGAATTTCGATCGACTCCGGCGCGGCGATTTCGATCTCGGGACCGTTGAGGTATTGCACCCAGCCGCGCACGCGAACCATCTTGCCGGAATAACTGCGCGGATCGATGCCAGCGGCGCTGAAGCTCTTCAGATCCTGCGGCGCGATGGTGACCGTGAAATCCCTGCGCCAATCGGCGCCGAAATTGAGATAGGCGCGGCCGCCTTTGACGTCGGCGTTCTGCACCTGCCCTTCCACGATCTGGAAGCTGCCGGTCTGCGCCGGTCCCAAATTCATCGGTGTACGGACGGCATAGGCGGGACTGGCCCACAGCCCGGCATGCGCGGTGCGGGCCTGCGCTTCGACCGCATAAAGTTCGCCGGCGCATTCGCGGCGATCGGGAGCGATAAAGACGCGCGCCAACCCGCGACGCAGCAGCGCCGCCTGCAGCCACGGCTCCTTGTCGCCCAATGGGAACAGTATCTGCGCGCGGATGCGGTCGTAGCGGTCTTCCTTGGGCGGCTGGGCGGCCAGCGTCACGTCGCGGCCTTGAGTCAGCGTCTTGAGCGCGGCCAAGGCCTGCGCCTGAAAGGAGGCGGGCGCGCGGTCCCTGGCGCCGGCCGGAAACAGCAGGCCCTCGACCTTCACCGCACGGCCGTCGAGCAGCACCAGGACGCCGTTCTGCTCGGAGCGCGCGACCTGGGCATGCGCCACCTCGACCGGCGGCAGGCAGGACGGCAGCGGCGCCGCGACAGCGGCCGTGCCGCTCGCCAGCAGTGGAATTGTCGCGCGTGAAAGCCTGCGGATCATCCGGTTCCCTCCGTTCCAGGAATATTGCCCTCGCGCGGGGCCCGGCGAAAGCGCCACTTCCGGACATGGTTGCGCGTTAGCAAGAGGCAGCCCCCGAGCCCTATCCTTTGGTCGATTCTCCGGTCAGCGCGAATTTCATCACCGACATGCGGCTCCTGATGGTGGACAGCGGCATCCGGCTGCTGGCCGCCATCTTCATCCTGACCGCCGGCTGGATCATCGCCACCTGGGTCAAGCGCTGGCTGTCGGCCGGGCTGCAGCACCTGCCGCTCGACCTCACCCTGAAGCCGCTGCTGGCCTCGCTGATGCGCTACGCCATCCTGATCATCACGGTGATCCTGGTGCTGGAGCAATTCGGGGTGCAGACCACCAGCCTCATCGCGGTGATCGGCGCGGCGGGACTTGCGGTCGGCCTGGCGCTGCAGGGAACGCTGTCCAACATCGCGGCCGGCGTGATGCTGTTGGTGCTGCGGCCGTTCCGCGTCGGACATTTCGTGCAGATCGGCGGCCAGAGCGGCACGGTGCGCGAGATCGGGCTTTTCACCACGATCATGTCCACGCGCGATCTGGTCTATGTCTCGGTGCCGAATTCGGCGGTGTTCAGCGGAGTCATTACCAACTACACCCGCGAGCCGCTGCGGCGGATCAAGTTCACCCTGCCGGTCGATCCGGTGAACGATCTGTCTACGGTGGAGAGGGTGATCGTCGAAGCCCTGAAATCGGACTCGCACGTCGCCAAGGCGCCGGCGCCGTGGGTGGGCGTGTCGGAACTCGGCGACTACGCGGTGATCCTGGCGGCGCGCTGCTTCGTGCGCAGCGAGGACTATTGGCGGGCGCTCGCCTCCGTACAAAAGACCGTGAAGGACGCGCTGGACCGGGCCGAAATCCTGATCGCGGTGCCGCGCCAGGCGCCCGCGGTCCGGCTGGAACCGGCTGTCGCAAAAAATACACCGCCGTCTCCGAAATAGCCGCCTTGTATTGGCCGCAATCGCCCCAAATGGTAAGCTTGTTGTCGATGCGGGAGAGTCGACATGGAACGCCGCTACTACCTTGCCAAGCTTGCCGTCGTGATCGTTGCCGTGGCGCTGGCCGTGGCCGGCAGCGGTATGGGCACGACCAAGGTCGCACACAGCCTGGGCGTCAATGCGCGCTACGGCGCCGCGGCCCAGGTCGAAGCCGCGACATGGCATGCGACGTCCGCGGTGGGACACTGCCTGGCCAGTCTGTTCGCCACGGCCATGCAGGCCTTGAGCTGACAGCTATCAGGCTTTCACCGCGTCGAGCCTCACGCCCTTAGGCGGCGGGATCCAGTCCGGCACGAAGAAATCCGGCATCAAGTTTTTGGTGGGATCGACACGGTAGCGGTCGAAATCGGTGACGCCGTTCGCGGCGAGGAAGGTATCGTCGATCAGGAAGTTGCCGGTGAATTCGCGCGCCGGCTTCTCGAAGATCATGTGCGCCGCATCGGCGAGGATGTCCGGCGTGCGGCAGTGCTTCATGCCCTCGTCGCCGGCCAGCGCATTGCGGATGGCGGCGGTGGCGATGCCGGTGCGTGGCCACAGCGCGTTGAAGGCGACGCCGTCGTCCGCGAATTCCGCCGCCATTCCCAACACGCACAGGCTCATGCCGTATTTTGCCATGGTGTAGGCGGTGTGGTTGCGGAACCATTTCGCATTCATGTCGAGCGGCGGCGACAGCATCAGCACATGCGGATTGGCGGCGCGTTTCAAATGCGGGACGCAGGCGCGGGAGACCATGTAGGTGCCGCGCGCGTTGATGCCCTGCATCAAGTCGAAGCGCTTCATGTCGGTGGCGAGCGTGCCGGTCAACTGGATGGCGCTGGCGTTGTTGACGCAGATGTCGAGGCCGCCGAATTTCGCCAGCGTCTGCTCGACGGCGGCGACGACCTGGTCTTCGAAACGGATGTCGCAGACGAGCGGCAGGGCCTTGCCGCCCGCTTTCTCGATCTCCTCGGCGGCGGTGTAGACGGTGCCCGGCAGCTTAGGATGCGGCTCGGCCGTCTTGGCGGCGATGGCGACGTTGGCGCCGTCACGCGCCGCACGCAGGCCGATGGCAAGCCCGATGCCGCGGCTCGCGCCGGTGATGAAGAGCGTCTTGTTGGCCAGCGACATGGGTTGAGTCCTCCGATTCAGCGCGCTCGACGATAGGCTGAGCTATCCCGTTGCGGGGATTTTGGCCTGGCCCTGTGGTATCATGGGGACGCTCGAAGGGGGAGACGGACATGAGAGCGTTGCTGTTGATCGTGGGGATTGTCGCGATCGTGCTGGGGCTTGTCTGGGTCGGACAGGGAATGGGCTATCTGACCTACACGCCGGCCGGAATGAAGCCGAGCTTCATGATCGGCAACATGCAGTGGACCTATTACGGCGCGGCACTGGCGGTCTTGGGCCTGTTCATCGTGTTCTGGTCGCGCCGGCGCGCCTGAACCCTACTCGCCGAAATTCGCGCCGGGCGCCATCGGCTTCAGCCGGATGAGGCGCGAGTCGAGCACGGCTGCCTGCCGGTGTTTCACGTGCTGGCGATATTCGGGATCGGTGACCATCGCGAGAAACGCGGCGGCGCTGGGATACTCGGCGATGAAGGCCAGGTCCCACGTCTCGCCCGCCGGACCCGTGACGACGGCATCCGGCCTGCCCGCCCACACCTGTTTGCCGCCGAGCCTGCGAAAGATCGGGCCGGCGGTTCGGCCGTAGGCGCGGTAGGCGTCGAGACCGCTGAGACTCTTTCCATGATCGGGATGTCCTTCGGGATACGCGGCCTGTTCGCGCAGGCGGATGAGGTTGAGCATCTGGATGGTCTCGTCGCGCGGCAGCGCCTTGAGGGCCTCAAACTGCTCGCGCAGCGGATCGATGGAACCAGCCATGCCATGCCCCTCAGAGAAAATTATACTCGCGGAACAGCGGGGTCAGATCGCCCCGCCATTCGCCATGGAATTTGCGCAGCAACTCCTCGGCGCGGGTATAGCCGCGCGCCACCAGCTCGCGCAGCGGCACGAGAAAGCCCTCCTCCGACATGCCGGCGGAATCCTCGCTGGCGCGGCGGCGCAAGCCGGCGGCGGAGATGTCGAGCATGTCCTTCGCGAGATCGCCGATGGTGCGGCCGCGGAACGGCGTGCGGAAGCCAAGCCGCGGAACGCTGTCGCGCATGGCCTGGCGCTCCTCCGCGCTCCAATCCTTCACCAGATCCCACGCGGCATCGAGCGCGTTCTGGTCGTAATAAATGCCGACCCACAGCGCCGGCAGGCCGCAGATGCGCCGCCACGAGCCGCCATCGGCGCCGCGCATCTCCAGGAACGTCTTGAGCCGCACTTCGGGGAAGATGGTGGTCAGGTGGTCGGCCCAATCGGCCATGGTCGGCGTAACGCCCTTCAGCTCGGGAATTTTGCCCGCGAGGAAATTGCGGAAGCTCTTGCCGGCGACGTCGATGTACTTGCCGTCGCGGTAGACGAAGTACATCGGCACGTCGAGCGCGTAGTCGACATAGCGCTCGAAGCCCATGCCGTCCTCGAACACCCAGGGCAACATGCCGGCGCGATCGTTGTCGACGTCGGTCCAGATGTGCGAGCGGTAGGAGAGGAAGCCGTTGGGCTTGCCTTCGCGGAACGGTGAGTTGGCGAACAGCGCAGTGGCCACCGGCTGCAGCGCCAGCCCCACGCGAAACTTCTTCACCATGTCCGCTTCATTGGAGAAATCGAGATTCACCTGCACGGTGCAGGTACGGAACATCATCTCCAGCCCGTAGCCGCCCACCTTCGGCATGTAGTTGCGCATGATGGCGTAGCGGCCCTTGGGCATCATCGGCACCTCGTCCAGCCGCCACGACGGCGCATAGCCCTGGCCGATAACGCCGGCGCCGATCTCGCCGGCGATCGCGCGCACCTGCTCCTGATGCGTGTTCACTTCGCTGCAGGTTTCGTGGACCGATTTCAGCGCGGCGCCGGAGAGCTCGAATTGTCCGCCGGGCTCCAGGCTGATGGCGCCGTCCTTGCCGGTGAGGCCGATGATGTGCTCGCCCTCCATCACCGGCTCCCAGCCGAAGCGGCGCATGCCTTCGAGCAGCGCGCGAATTCCCGGCCGGCCTTCGTAGGGAACCGGCTTGTGCGTCTTCAGGTCGTAGACGAATTTCTCATGCTCGGTGCCGATGCGCCAATCGGATTTGGGCTTGGAACCCCGCGCCAGATAGCGGACGAGGTCGTCGCGCGACCCGATCGGGCCACCCGCGTGCTGCGGTATGGACATTCGCGCGCTCCTCCGGCGGCCCGCAGGTAGTACACCCCGCGATGGGTGTAAATTCTGAACCGGCCGTTCAGGCGTATGTAGTTTCGCTTGAAGTAACTGGCAAGGGAAGGTCTATCGCCAGTCCCCGCCAAGGGCTTGCCAGATGGCGAGCGCGGCCAGGGCGGCGGTGTCCGCCCGCAGAATGCGCGGGCCCAGCGATACGGGCATGACGAAAGCGCAAGCCCGGATGGCGTCCCGTTCCGCCGGATCGAAGCCCCCTTCGGGGCCGGTGAGAACGGCGCATGGTTCGCGCTCCCCCCTCCCCTTGCGGGAGGGGGCGCGGAGCGAAGCGACGCGGGGGAGGGGGCGCGCGTCACCAACCCCCTCACCCAAATTCTCGCGCTGGTCGCGCTCGAATTTGCCCCCTCCCGCGAGGGGAGGGGGGAGATCCAGCATGAGCGCCTCCGCAATCGGCGCAGCCTCGCCGGCTTCGTCGCAGAACAGCAGACGGCGGTCGGACGGCCATCCGGCGAGCAATTTCTCCAGAGCGAGCGGTTCGCGGATTTCCGGGACGGTGAGGCGCCCCGATTGCTCGGCGGCCTCGATCGCATTGGCGCGCATCCGCTCCAGATTGACGCGGGCGACGATGGTGCGGCGGGTGATGACAGGTTGCAGAACGCGCACGCCAAGTTCGGTCGCCTTCTGCACCACGTAGTCAGCCGGCGTTTTCTTGATCGGCGCGAAACAGAGCCAGAGGTCGGGCGTGTCGCTTTGCGCTTGCGTCCGGCGTTCGCAAGCCAGCGCGCAATTCCGCTTGGTGACCTCGACCACGCGCGCCAGCCACTCGCCGTCGCGCCCGTTGAAGAGAGAGACGCGGTCGCCTTCCCGGGCGCGCATCACATGCAACAGATAGTGCGCCTGCGGCGGCGACGGCTCGACGCGGGCGCCCTCCCCCAACGGCGCCTCGACATAGAGCCGCACCTTGCCGCCGGGTTCGGTGAGATGATCGCTCATCTTTTCTCTACCTCCCCCTTGCGGGTAGGTGAAACTAATTGTGTGCCCGCACCGCATGCCATGGCACTATTGAGAACAATGAGCAGCGATCTTCAAGCCTCTTCCAGTCCCGCCGACTCGGTGCGCGGAAGCTGGATCGAGAGCGCGCCGAAAGCCTGGCGGCCCTACCTGCAGCTGATGCGGCTCGACCGGCCCATCGGCGCGTGGCTGCTGTTCTGGCCATGCGTGTTCGGTTTGGCGCTCGGCGCGCTGGCGCAGGATCGCGGTTTCCTCGGGTCCGCGGGCGATTGGCGCTTGCTGGCGCTGTTCGCCCTCGGCACGATCGTGATGCGAGGCGCGGGCTGCACCTACAACGACATCGTCGACCGCGACATCGACGCGCAAGTGGCGCGCACCCGTGGCCGGCCGATTCCCTCCGGCGCGGTCAGTCTCCGAACGGCGTGGCTGTTCCTGGCCGCGCAATGCACCATCGGATTGATCATCCTGCTTTGCCTGAACTGGTTCTCCGTGGCGCTGGGCGCCGCCTCGCTGATCCTGATCGCGCTCTATCCCTTCATGAAGCGCATCACCTGGTGGCCGCAAGCCTGGCTGGGACTGACCTTCAACTGGGGCGCGCTGCTTGGTTTTGCGGCGATAACCGGCCACCTCTCTGCGCAAGCCTTCGTGCTCTACGCCGCCTGCTTCTTCTGGACCTTGGGTTACGACACCATCTACGCGTTGCAGGACGTCGAGGACGATGCGCTGATCGGGGTGAAATCGACGGCGCGGTTGTTCGGCGACGGCGCGCGAATTTGGATCGCGGCTTTCTACGCCACGACGTTCCTCCTGCTCGCCGCGGCGATCTTCTGGGTCACGCAAGATTGGCTTGCGGCTGCGCTGTTCCTCCCCGCCGGCGCGCATTTGGCCTGGCAAGTCAGCTGGCTCGACCTCGGTAAGCCGCAGGCCAGCCTGAAGCTGTTCCGCTCCAACCGCGAGGCGGGCGCACTGATCGCCGCGGCGCTGATCGCGGCCAGCTGGCTCGCGCCTTGAGCCAGGAACCGGCTTTCCGCGTTAACCGGCAAAGGGTTATAGTCAGCGCATGAGCGTGGCTCGTTTCGATCCGACCAAGGCGTTCACGGCCGAAGAGATGGCGGCGGTGCGCGCGCGCTCCGATGTCATGGGGCTGCTCTGCGCCGCCCATGCCTGGATCGTGATCGCCGCCGCGATGATCCTGTACGCGCTCTGGCCCAACCCGCTCACCTTCGTCGCCGCGGTGATCCTGATCGGCAGCCGCCAGTTGGGCCTCGCCATCCTGATGCATGACGGAGCGCACGGCGTGTTGATGCGCACCAAGGCGCTGAACGATCCGGTCAGCCAGTGGCTATGCGCCTTCCCGGTGTTCACCGACACCATTCCCTATCGCCACTATCACCTGGGGCATCACCGATTGACGCAGCAGCCGGACGATCCGGATCTGGGGCTGTCGGCGCCCTTCCCCATCACCAAGGAGAGCTTCCGGCGCAAGATGATCCGCGACATCACCGGACAGACGGGATTCAAACAGCGCCGCGCCCAGCTGCGCGCAGCACTCGGCAAGCCGGGCGATCCCTTCGCCGAGCGCGCGCGCACCTTCTGGCGCAAGCTCGGCCGCCCGCTGATCGCCAATGCCGTGCTGCTCGGAATTCTCACCGCGCTCGGCAAGCCGCACTACTACCTGATGTTCTGGCTGTTGCCGCTCCTCACTTGGCAACAAGTCATCACCCGCATCCGCAACATCGCCGAGCACGCGGTGGTGCCCGACAATGACGACGTGCTGCGCAACGCGCGGACGACCTATGCCTCGTGGTGGGAGCGCGCACTGATCGCGCCCTATTGGGTGAACTATCACGTCGATCATCACGTGCTGATGTACGTGCCGTGCTTCAACCTGCCGAAGCTGCACGCGCTGCTGCTGGCCAAGGGCTATGGGCCGAAGATGGAAATCCAGCCGGACTATCCGACCATGCTCCGCCGCGCCACGTCAAAGCCGACGCTACAGCCAGCTTGAATCCTAAAGATTCCCTCTCCCCCGCGAAGCAGGGGGAGAGGGTAAGGGTGAGGGGGTTGCAGAGCAACGAATGCAGAAAGCAGGGATGCGATGTGCTGTATCGGCATCCGCGTACTGCTTCCTGACTTTTGTGTTCTGACTTCCGGCACCCCCTCACCCTAGCCCTCTCCCCCACATTCGTGGGGGCGAGGGAATTTTCTTTTATCATGCCTCAGGTTTCTTCGGTGCGGCCGGCGGTGCAGCGCGCTTCGGCTTGGGCAGGCGCAAGGCCCGCATCAAGGTGATGATGGTCGCCAAGGTCACCCAGCCCAGCACCGCCCGGAAGGCGAAGATGAAGCTCGCGAACACCGGCGCGGCCGGATTGTTCACCAGATCGGTCAGGTGCCAGCGATAGATTTCCGGAATGTCGAGCAGCAGCGCGCCCAGCACCTGGTCGCCGGTGAAGCGCCACACCTGATCGGTGGTCACTGCGGCATCGCCCACGGGTCCCGTCGCATCGACGAACAGCGAGTCGGACGGCAGCGCGTGCGCCACCGTGGCGGTCACCGAGCCGAAAGCGAGAATGAGGAATATCCCGCCGGCGATCAGGATGGCGCGGCCGGCGGCGATCTGGTAGCGGGCGCTGGCGGCTTCCTCCCGCACGACGGCGAGAACGGAATTCCGCGCCTCCTCCGAAATGCCGCCGCGGTCGGTCAAGAGATGCCCGAGCCTGCGCTCGTCCACCGGCGAGTCGAGCAGCGCTGGAAAGACGAGTACGATGCCGGCGAGCAGAACGGTGACGGCGTTCACCAGCAGGACCAGCGCGAAAAACACCCAGTAGCCGGAATTGTCGCCGCCGAACTGTCCCGGCAGCACGTTGGCGAGCCACGGATGAGCGCTCGTCATCGAGGTGACGAGCATCAGGAACAGGATCGTGTTGACGGCAACGAAGACGAGAAGCAGCCTGATGCCCGTAAAACGCCTTGGCATGCCCAACCCCCGCCGCTCGCGGCCTCACTATACGCCGGAGATTGAGGCCAACCAATGACCGCCGATCCGGCCCGTTTCGTGCGCGAAAACACCGCGCTGATGGCTTCGCCCCTGGTTCCGGAGGTGCGGCTTCACCTGGCAAGCGAGGTGGTGCCGCTGTGGCGCAAGACGGAGGAGGAGCTGGCGGCAGAGGGGATTCCGCCGCCCTATTGGGCGTTTGCCTGGGCCGGCGGGCAGGCGCTGGCGCGGTATGTTTTGGATCATCCGGCCGAGGTGGCGGGACGGTCGGTGCTCGATTTCGGCTCGGGCTCGGGGCTGGTGGCGATCGCAGCGGCGAAGGCCGGCGCCCTCGAGGTCATCGCCGCCGATATCGATGCGTTTGCGCTCGCGGCCATCGTGCTCAACGCCGAGGCGAACGTCGTCGAACTGCAGACCACCAGCGAGGACCTGATCGGGTCCGGCGGACATTGGGACGTCATCCTGCTCGGCGACATGTGCTACGAACGGCCGCTGGCCGAGCGCCTGCTCGAATGGCTGCGCGCTCTCGCCGTTGGTGGAACCACGGTGCTGCTGGGCGATCCCGGCCGCAGCTATTTCCCCAAATCTGGAGTCGAGAAGCTCGCCACCTATCGCGTGCAAACCACGCGCGAGCTCGAGGACCGCGAAATTCGCGAAACCAGCGTCTACCGGCTCGTTGCTTAGCGGAATGAAACTCTTGCTCCCCCCTCCCCTTGCGGGAGGGGGCAATCCGAACATGCGAAGCATGTGAGGATTGGGGGAGGGGTGATGCGACGACGCCCCCTCCCCCAAATTCCTCGCGCGCACCTTCTGTGCGCTACCGCTTCGCTACTTGAGCGCCGGCGCGCTCAGAATTTGCCCCCTCCCACAAGGGGAGGGGGGAGCACATGGTCTTGATCTCTTGGCTGCGGTTGGCGGAGCAGGTCTATGATGCGATAGCCACCTCGCGGCGGGAGACGCGCATGCGTTCGAGTTCGAAAGCTTGGCAAGCGCTGTGCGCGGGACTGCTGATCGTTCTGGCGTCGTCCTCGGGCACCAGTGCGCACAAGCTCAAGACGCTCTACTCGTTCTGCGCGCAATCCGGCTGCGCCGATGGCCGGGAGCCGTCCGCCGGACTGGCGATGGATGCATCGGGCGATCTTTTCGGCACCACGCTGTTCGGCGGCGCCAATGGCGCGGGCACGGTGTTCGAGCTGATCCCCAACGCACGCCGGACCAAGTGGAAGTTCAAATCGATTTACAGTTTCTGCGCCCTGCAGAATTGCGCCGACGGCGCCGATCCGCAGGCCGGGCTCATCGTCGATGTGTCGGGGAATCTCTACGGCACGACGGTTTCGGGCGGCCCGAATGCGAACAGCAACGGCGGCGTGGTCTACCAACTGGTGCCGAATGCGCGCCACGCCAAGTGGACGCTGCACGTGCTCTACGGCTTCTGCGCGCTCAGCGACTGCACCGACGGTCGCGCCCCGCAGGCAGACCTCGCCTATGCCGGCAAATCCTCCGGCGCGCTCTATGACGGCACGTCGCCGCTCTTCGGTGCGACCTCGCAGGCCGGCACCCATGCGCAAGGCACCGTGTTCGCGCTCACCCCGCAAGAGGGCAAGCCGGGCATGAGCCTGCAGACCATCTATGATTTCTGCGCGCTAGCGGCCTGCGCCGACGGCGCCGATCCCGTGGCGGGACTTGCGGTGGATGCGAGCGGCAATGTGTTCGGCACGACCTATTTCGGCGGACAGAACAATGAAGGCGTCGTCTTCGAGCTCAGCGGCACGGTGGGAAAGCCCGCGCTGGGCGATTGGCCCCTGACCGTACTGCACAGCTTTTGCGGCAGCGCCGATTGCGCCGACGGCGCGTTTCCGGCTTCCGACCTTCTCATCGACGGCGCCGGCAATCTGTTCGGCACCACCTTCGGCGGCGGCATGAAGGGCAGGCATTGCCAGGACATCGGCGTGGGCGGCTGCGGCACCGCCTACAAGCTCGTGCCCAATGGCACGCAATCGCAGCAGACGGTGCTCTACGATTTCTGCGCGGCGAAGAATTGCAGCGATGGCGGCTATCCGCTGGCGGGGCTCACCCTGGATGCCTCCGGCAATCTCCATGGCGCGACACTCTACGGCGGAGGCAACGGCGATGGCTTCGGCGGCGGCGCGGTCTTCAAGCTCGACGCAACGGAGCAGGCGCTCCACCGCTTCTGCGCCGAAACCGATTGCACCGATGGCCAAGGGCCGGAAGGCAATCCGATCATGGACTCGTCGGGAAACCTCTTCGGCACCACCCTGTTCGCCGGCGCCAACGGGGACGGCGGAACGGTGTTCGAACTGACGCCGTGAAGCCGTCTTTCAGAACGATGGCCGGCCCCTGCCTGGTGCACAGATTCGGCCTCATTTCGACGTGAGCATCGCGCAAGTTCCCGCGCGACGCCGATTTTCGCCAGTTGGCGTCCGCCGGTCTGGCATGCAAAGCTGCCGCCAACGAATCCGCGCGCGACGCGCGACACCAGGGGGCAACACATGGCCGGTCAGCCGACAAATCTTGATCCCATCGAAGTCAAACCCGGACAGCCGATCATCCTGGAACCGGGCGAGATCGAGCTGCGCCGGGCCTTGGGTCCCTTTCACCTGATTGCGCTGGGCATCGGGGCCATCATCGGCGCCGGCATTTTCGTGATCACCGGCCATGCGGCGGCGAGCTATGCCGGCCCGGGCGTGGTGATTTCCTTCGCCATCGCCGGCGTCGGCTGCCTGTTCGCGGGCCTGTGCTACGCCGAATACGCCGCCATGATCCCGGTGGCCGGCAGCGCCTACACCTACACCTATGCCACGCTCGGCCGCTTCATGGCCTGGTTCATCGGCTGGAACCTGGTTCTGGAATACCTCGCCGCGGCCTCGACCGTGGCGGTCGGTTGGTCCGGCTATTTCAACGATTTCATGAACAAGCAGCTCGGCGTCACCATCCCGGCGCAGTTCGCCTCGGCCCCCATCGCGGTGCACGGCTTCCACGAATTCGCGCTGACAGGAACCTACTTCAACCTGCCCGCCATGACGCTGATCGCGCTGGTGTCGATCCTGCTGGTGGTCGGCGTGCACCTGTCGGCCAACTTCAACAATCTGATGGTGGCCATCAAGCTGACCATCGTGGTGATCGTGATCGCCGTCGGGCTGCCGCATGTGGTGGCCGCCAACCACACGCCGTTCATTCCCGCCAACACCGGCACCTTCGGGCAGTTCGGCTGGACCGGAATCTTCCGCGCCACCGGCGTCATCTTCTTCGCCTATATCGGCTTCGATGCGGTCAGCGTTGCCGCACAGGAGGCCAAGAATCCGCAGCGCGACATGCCCATCGGCATCCTGGGCTCGCTGCTGCTCTGCACCGTGCTCTACATGCTGATGTCCTACGTGCTGACGGGCCTGGCCTCCTACACGACGCTGAATGTCGCCCATCCCGTGTCCATGGCGGTGGAGTCCCTGCCGGCGACGGCGTGGCTGGCGAAGTTCGTCAATGTCGGCGCCATCGTGGGACTTGCCTCGGTGGTGCTGGTGCTGCTGCTCGGCCAATCGCGCATCTTCTACGCCATGTCGCGCGACGGCATGTTCTTCAAGCTGTTCTCCGACGTGCATCCGCGCTTCCGCACCCCGTGGGTCGGCACCCTGATCACCGGCGGTTTCGCGGCGGTGCTCGCCGGTGTGCTGCCGCTCGACATCCTGGGCGAACTGGTCTCCATCGGGACCCTGCTCGCCTTCGTCATCGTCTGCCTGGGGGTGATGATCCTGCGTGTGAAACGGCCACGCGCCGTCCGGCCGTTCCGAGCGCCGGCAGTGTGGATCGTGGCGCCGCTCGGCATGGCGATGTGTGCCTTCATGATGGCTTTCCTGCCGCTGGACACCTGGCTGCGCCTTGCCGGCTGGACGGTGATCGGGCTCATCATCTATTTCGCCTATGGCATGCGGCACGCCAAGGCGCCGCGCTGGATCATCGCCGACATGCCGGCCGAATAGAGGCGGGAGACGAGCCATGGCGGACGCCGATCTGACGGACCTGATCCAGCCCGATCCGGTCGTCGCCGACGAGCATCAGCTGCACCGCACACTGGGACCGGTGCATCTGACCCTGCTCGGCATCGGCGCCATCATCGGCGCCGGCATCTTCGTCTATACCGGCCAGGTGGCGGCGAGCTATGCCGGGCCGGCGGTGCTGATCTCCTTCGTCATCGCCGGGCTCGGCTGCCTTTTCGCCGGCCTGTGCTACGCCGAATTCGCCTCGCTGATCCCCGTGTCGGGCAGCGCCTATACCTACGCCTATGCCACCATGGGCCGCTTCATGGCGTGGTTCATCGGCTGGAACCTGGTGCTGGAATATCTGGTTTCGTCATCGGCGGTGGCGGTGGGCTGGTCCGGCTACTTCGCCGAGCTGATGCAGATCCTGCACATCAACTTCCCGAAATCGCTGACCAGCGCGCCGCTCTGCGTCGTGGGCGATCCGCCGCCCTGCCCCACGCCCTGGGCGACCACGGGACACGGCTTCGACGCCTTCTTTCACCAGTTCGGCTTCACCGGCGCGATCATGAACGCGCCGGCGGTGGCGCTGATCCTCCTGTTGACGGGCGTCCTGGTGGTGGGCGTGCGGGAATCGGCCAACGCCAACGCGCTGATGGTGGGGATCAAGCTTGTCGTCGTGCTGCTGGTGATCTTCTTCGGCGCCAGCTTCATCAACTGGGACAATTTCACGCCGTTCCTCCCCGCCAATACTGGCCAGTTCGGTCATTTCGGCTGGACCGGCGTGGCGATGGGCTCGGCCATCATCTTCTTCGCCTATATCGGCTTCGACTCCGTCTCGGTGGCGGCGCAGGAGACACGCAATCCGCAGCGCGACCTGCCCATCGGCATCCTCGCTTCGCTGGCCATCTGCACCGCGCTCTACATTCTCATCTCGATCGTGCTGCTCGGCATGACCTACTACCCGACCATGGCCAACGTGCCCAACCCGGTGTCGTTCGCCGTCGGCAGGATTGCCAAACTTCACTGGCTGGTTCCCATCATCGACGTGGGCGCTTCGGTGGGCCTCGCCTCGACCATCTTCGTCGGACTCTACGGCCAGTCGCGCATCTTTTATTCCATGTCGCGCGACGGCTTCCTGCCGAAGATGTTCGCCGCCGTTCACACGCGCTTCAAGACGCCGCATCGCGGTACCATCATCACCGGAGTGGCAGCGGCGGCGCTGGCGGCGGTGTTCCCGCTCAATCTGCTGGGCCAGTTGACCTCGATCGGAACGCTGCTCGCCTTCGTGGTCGTCTGCGCCGGGATCATGATCCTGCGCGTGCAGGCCCCCAAGGCCAAGCGTCCGTTCCGCACGCCCTATGTCTGGGTCACCGCGCCGCTCGGCATCCTGTTCTGCGGCGGCATGATGGCGAGCCTTCCCAACGACACTTGGCTGAGGCTCTTGGTGTGGACCGCGGTCGGCGTCGTCATCTTCTTCGCCTACGGCCTGTGGCACGCCCAAGCCTCGAAGTGGACGGTCGCCAACGAGGGATGATCGTCGGCATCGCGGACGGCGATATCCCGCGCTAAGCTCGGCCCATGGGGCGCTTACCTCCGATCAACCGCTGTCCGTTTATCTCCCCAACGCGGGGATGAGGTAAAAGGATGCCCTACCGTTCCCTCCGCGATTTCATTGCCAGGCTCGAGGCCGCCGGCGAATTGGTGCGCGTGCGCGAGCCGGTTTCGACCGTGCTGGAAATGACCGAGATACAGACCCGGCTGATCGCCGAAGGCGGGCCGGCCGTGATCTTCGAAAAGCCCATCCGCGCGGACGGCGCCGCATCGGACGTTCCCGTTCTCGTCAATTTGTTCGGCACGGTGAAGCGCGTGGCGATGGGCGTGACCATGGGCGGCGTCGAACGCAGCGACTCGCGCGCGCTGCGCGAGGTCGGCGAGCTGCTGGCAACTTTGCGCCAGCCCGAGCCGCCGCGCTCGCTCTCCGAAGCGATGGAGCTGTTGCCGCTGGCCAAGACCGTGATGAGCATGCGCCCCAAGACGGCGGGCTCGGCCGCCTGCCAGCAAGTGGTGCTGCGCGGCGCCGAGATCGATCTCAACAAGCTGCCCATCCAGACCTGCTGGCCGGGCGAGCCGGCGCCGCTGATCACCTGGCCGCTGGTGGTGACCAAAGGTCCGAGCGGCGCGCGCGAGGACAATTTCAACCTCGGCATCTATCGCATGCAGGTCATCGGACGGAACCAGACCATCATGCGCTGGCTGAAGCATCGCGGCGGCGCCCAGCATCACGCGCGCTGGGCGAAGGAGAGATCGGCGCCGCTGCCGGCTGCGGCGGTGATCGGCGCCGATCCGGGAACCATCCTTGCCGCGGTGACACCGGTGCCGGACACGCTGTCCGAATATCAGTTCGCGGGACTGTTACGCGGCCAGCGCGTCGAGCTCGTCGATTGCGTCAGCCAGCCGCTCAAGGTGCCCGCGGAAGCCGAGATCGTTCTGGAAGGCGAAGTGTCCCTCACCGACTATCGCGACGAAGGCCCCTATGGCGATCACACAGGCTATTACAATTCCGTGGAGCAATTCCCGGTCTTCACCGTCACCGCGCTGACCATGCGGCGAGCCCCGATCTATCTGTCGACTTACACCGGCCGTCCGCCCGACGAGCCGAGCATCCTCGGCGAAGCGCTGAACGAGGTCTTCATTCCGCTGTTCCGCCAGCAGTTTCCGGAGATCGTCGATTTCTGGCTGCCCCCAGAAGGTTGCAGCTACCGCATCGCCGTGCTGTCGATGAAGAAGGCCTATCCGGGACACGCCAAGCGCGTGATGATGGCGGTGTGGTCTTACTTGCGCCAGTTCACGTACACCAAATGGGTGATCGTGGTGGACGACGACATCGACGCCCGGAACTGGAAGGACGTGATGTGGGCCGTGGCGACGCGCATGGATCCCGCCCGCGATATAACAATTGTTGAGAATACGCCGATCGACTATCTCGACTTCGCCTCGCCCGAAAGCGGGCTCGGCTCCAAGATCGGGCTCGATGCCACCAACAAATGGCCGCCGGAAACCCGCCGCGAATGGGGACGTCTCATCGCCATGGACGAAAACGTGGTGAAGACGGTGACAGAGAAATGGCCGAAACTCGGGCTGCCCGGCTCGGGAAAGCCTGTCTGGCGCTAGAATGGGTGCCTCCCGCAAAAAAGCTCGCTTGATTTTTTCGCGACGGCGGTGACTTAGTCCACGCGGGTGCTGGTGCGGGGGCCTCCATGTGGAGCATGAGCGCGCGTCGATTGGGCGCTGCCGTCCTTTTTCTTTTTCCTCTTTCGCTCGCTGCCCAAGCCGAGGAATGCCGCCTCGAACAGGTCGCGTCTCTCGATATGACGCAATCCGACGATGGCCTGCTGGTGCCGGTTTCGATTCAGGGCACGCCCAAGGTGATGATCATCGACACCGGCGCGCCCATCAGCGTGGTGGATCCGCAGGCCGCCAGCGAGCTCAAGCTCATCACCCACGACATTTTCCAAGGCATCATCTACACCTCGAGCGGCCGGCAGTTCACCAAGATGGCGGTGATCCACGGTCTCGACATCGGACAGATGCACGCATCCGACGTGCGCGTCCTGGTCGAGCCCGGCCGCCTCAGCGACGACAGTCGCGTCGCCGGATTGCTGGGTGCGGATTTCCTGCGCCACTACGACATCGACCTCGATTTCGGCGCTCACAAGCTCAACCTGTTCTCGCAGAACCATTGCGCCGGAAAGGTGATCTATTGGCCGGCCGACGCCGTCGCCGTGGTGCCCATGAACGTCGAGAACAGCGGCCACATCACCGTGCCGGTAACCCTCGACGGGCATGAATTCCAGGCGCTGTTCGATACTGGCGCCTTCGGCACCATCATCTCGCGCGAGGCGGCGGTGAACTATTTCGGCATTCAGCCGGACTCGTCCGACACGCCAAAGGCCGGGGCTTCCTCGAGCGGATCGCCGCTGTTCAAGCACGTCTTCAAGAGCCTCGCTCTCGAAGGCATCGCCATCAACAATCCGACTATCTATATTCACGAAAACGAGGCCAAGTACGCCGCCTCCCAAAGCTCGCATACCGGAAGCATGCTCAGTTCCACCGGCACGTCCGAGGGCTTCGGGGACATGACTCTCGGCATGAACGAACTGCGGCATCTGCACGTCTTCGTCTCCTACAAGGAGGAGAAGCTCTACATCACCGCCGCATCGCCTCCGGCCGCAGCACAAGCGCCGCCGGCGGCTACGCCTGCACCACACTGAATCGGGGAACTGGAGGGGGCCATGCGGAATCGAATTCGACGAATTGCCCTTGCGCTCTGCGCACTGGCATTGCTGCCGGCTGCGCCCGCCCGCGCCGATGACTGCGCGCTCAAGCAGATGGCGTCGCTTCCGCTCCTCGATGCGTCGAACACCGTGATTGCCGTGCCCGTCAGCATAAACGGCAGCGAGCGGGCCTTCGAGATCGATACCGGCGGCGTCTACAGCATGCTCAACAACGATGTGGCCAAAGATATGGGTCTGGACGTCAAAGTCGTGCGCGATCAGCAATTCTATGCTTCGGACGGAACCCTGCTCGACAAAGGCGTCACCATCGAGTCGCTGATGATCGGGCGCAACGAAGCCAAGCACATACACCTGCTGCTCTATCCCAATTTTCAGAACCGCCAGCTCGCGGGAACCCTGGCGCCGGACCTGCTCAAACTGTTCGACGTGGATTTCGATTTTGCGGCCAGGAAGCTCAATCTCTTCTCGCCCGACCATTGCGAGGGCAAGGTCGTCTATTGGGCCCGAGACTATGTTGAACTACCCTTTACATCCCCCCACCGCGACGACATCCGGCTTGAGGCGACGCTCGACGGCCATCCGCTGGCGGCCGCCCTTGACACCGGAACCTCGCGAACGACGCTGCTCAACTCAGCTGCCGTGCAGATGTTTCATCTCGACGCGGAATCGCCCAATTCGGAGAAGGCCGAGCAGCCGTCCCTGTTGCTGTACCGTCATCGCTTCGACAGCCTCAATCTCAACGGCGTCGCTGTGAACCACCTCATGGTCGATGTCATCGCGGACGCGGTCGAGCAAAGCTTTCACCGACGGAACGCCAGCAAGGCTGACAGCGATCCGATCTACGGCGAACCTGTCGACGTGCCTTCTCTCATCCTCGGCGCCGACGTGCTTCGGCATCTGCATCTCTACATTGCCTACAAGGAGCGCAAGCTATACGTGACCGCCGCCGATGCGCCGCCGCCCGCGCCGGCTCCCCCTGCGGCGGCGCCCACCTCGACCGCACCGCCTGCGCACTGACCATTGACCCTGCCGCCTTTCGGCCTTCACATGGCGGCCGCTGGAATCGAGGGGAAGCACGATGTCCGTCTTCATGGAGCCGTTTCACGCCTTCGCGATCTATCTCGCGGTCAATGCCTTCATCCTGCTGATCCTGGGCATCCTGGTGGTGCGCGCCCGGGTCACGACGCAAACCGACATCGGCGACGGCGGCAAGCCGGCCATGGCCGGGCCGCTGCGGGCTCACGGCAACAACGCGGAATGGACGCCGATGGCGCTGCTGCTCATCTGGGCCATGGTCCCGCTGGGCGGCTCGATCTGGCTGATCCATGGCGTCGGCGTGCCGCTGACCATCGGCCGCATCGTCCATGCCGTGGGGCTATCGCGCAGCGTCGGACCGACCACGCCGCGCTTCATCGGCATGGTGCTGACCTGGATTTCCTACATCGTCGGCATCGCCGGCGTTCTTTGGCTTGCCTTTGTGGGCGGGGCTATGGCTACCTCCTGAGGTGGTTGCCCCCAAGCCGCAGGACATTCTCGACCGCTTGATCCGCGCCGCCCGCTCGACAGGCGCCGACGCGGCCGATGCGCTGCTGGTCGGGGGCGTTTCCGCCAGCGTCTCCTATCGCCTGGGCAAGCTGGAAGAGGTGGAACGGGCGGAATCCGCCGATCTCGGTTTGCGGGTGTTCGTCGGGCAGCGCGTGGCCTTTGTTTCTTCCACTGATCTTTCCGAACGCGCTCTCAGCGAACTGCCGGAGCGCGCCGTCGCCATGGCGCGGATCGCGCCGGAGGACAAATTCGCCTGCCTGGCCGACCCCGAGCTCCTGGCGCGGGACTTCCCCTCGCTCGACATCGAAGACAGCGGCGAACCCTCGGCCGAGATTCTGGTCGAACGCGCCCGCGCGGTGGAGGGCGCCGCCATGGCGGTTGCCGGCATCACCAATTCGGAAGGGGGCGGCGCCAGCTTCAGCCGCAGCGCCATCGCGCTCGCCACCAGCAACGGCTTCTTCGGCCGCTATGCCGGCACCTCGCACAATATCGGTGTCGCGGTGCTGGCGGGCGAAGGCGCGGGCATGGAGCGCGACTACGAGAGCGCCACTGCTCGGCATTCCGCCGATCTCGAGAGCGCGGAGGCGGTCGGCAGCCGCGCCGGCGAGCGCACCGTGGCGCGGCTCAATCCCCGCAAGGCGAAATCGCAGGCCGTGCCCGTGGTGTACGAACCGCGCGCGAGCGCCGGCCTGCTCGGCCATCTAGCCGGCGCGATCTCCGGCGCCTCCATCGCCCGCGGTGTCAGCTTCCTCAAGGATCGCATGGGCGAAGCGGTGTTCGCATCCGGGATCCGCATCGTCGACGATCCGCATCGGCTGCGCGGTCTGCGCTCCAAGCCGTTCGACGGCGAAGGCGTGCGCAACCGCCGACTGGAATTGATAGATGACGGCGTCCTTCAGACCTGGCTGCTCGATTGCGCCACGGCGCGGCAGCTGGGCCTGGCGACAACGGGAAATGCCGGCCGCGGCACCGGCGGGCCGCCTTCGCCCACCACCACCAATCTCTATATGGAGCCGGGCCCGCTGTCGCCGGAGGCGCTGATGGCCGATATCGCCGAGGGCTTCTATGTCACCGAATTGATCGGCATGGGCGTCAACGGCGTCACCGGCGATTACAGCCGCGGCGCCGCCGGCTTCTGGATCGAGAACGGAGCCCTGGCCTATCCGGTCTCCGGAATCACCATCGCCGGGAACCTGAAGGACATGTTCCGCAATCTCACGCCGGCCAACGACCTCGAATTCCGCCACGGCACCAACGCACCGACCTTGCGCGTGGAGGGCATGACCGTTGCCGGCTCCTGAGGCCGATCTCGACCTGATCGAAGAAGCCGTGCGCGACGCCGGCGCCATCGCGCGGAAATTCTATCGCGGCTCCTACCGCAAGTGGAGCAAGGACAAGGGCCAGCCCGTCACCGAATGCGATCTGGCGGTGGACGAATTCCTCAGCGCACGCTTGCGCGGTGCGCGCCCCGACTACGGCTGGCTGTCGGAAGAGACCGAAGACGATCCGCAGAGCCGTCTGGCGCAACGCGTTTTCGTGGTCGATCCCATCGACGGGACGGTGGCGTTCCTCAAGGGCCGCCCGCATTTCACCATCTCGGTTGCGGTGGTGGAGCAGCAGCGTCCGACGGTCGGCGCCGTCTACAATCCCATCACCGGCGAATGCTTTACCGCCATCGCCGGCCAAGGCGCCCGGCTCAATGGCCAACCGATCCATGTCAGCGCCCGCGACAGCATCGAGGGCTGCAAGATGCTGGGGCCGAAGGCGACCTTCGAGCATCCGGCCTGGGCCATCGCGCCGCGCATCCCCTGGCCTCCGATGGAGATCGAGAATCGCAACTCCGTCGCCTACCGCCTGGCGCTGGTGGCGTGCGGCGCTTTCGATGCGGCCATCGCGCTCTCCGCCAAGCACGATTGGGACCTTGCGGCAGCCGATCTCATCGTGCAGGAAGCGGGCGGTCGCGCCACCGCGCACACGGGCGAGACGCTGCGCTACAACGGCCGTGAGCCGCTGCAGCCCTCGATCGTGGCCGCGGGCCCCACGCTGCACGCGAAACTGCTGGAGCGGGTGCGCGATCTGAAACTTCCGGCAGGATAAACCTCATGGCCGAGTACAAACCCAAGCAGCTTCTCCACCTGGTTTTCGGCGGCGAGCTGGTGTCGCCGGACAAGATCGAGTTCAAGGACCTCTCGAAGCTCCACATCATCGGCATCTTTCCCAGCTACAAGGCGGCGCACGCCGCCTGGCGGGCGGCGGCGCAGGCGAGCGTCGACAACGCGCAGATGCGCTATTTTGTGGTCCACATCCATCGCCTGCTGGAGCCGGAGGCGGGCGAGCCATAAACCCCACCCGCCAAGCGCCCTCGCCCGCAGGCGCCGAACCGTGCTAGACCCGCGGCCGTCCATGACCGTCCATCCCGAAAAACTCTCCGGCCGCCGCGCGCGGCCCGTCGGCCTGCCCCCGCCTGCACCCCAGACCAGGGGCGATTTCCGCCTCATCGGCCGGCTCGGGCGCGACTATGTGCGCCATCAATGGAGCCTGCTCGGCATCGCCGTGCTTTGCATGATCGTGACCGCGAGCACCAGCGGCGCGCTCGCCTGGCTGCTCGATCCGGCGATCAAGAAGATCTTTCTCGAGAAAGACGCCCGCATGCTGGTGCTCATTCCCATCGCGCTGGTGGGGGTGGTGGCGCTGCGGGCGGTATCCCAGTTCGGCGAGCAGTCGATCATCAATTCCATCGCCGAGCGCATCGTGGCGGCGGTGCAGCGCGACATGTTCCGCAGCCAGATCCGGCTCGACCTGGCCGCGCTCAACGCCGAGCATTCCGGCGAGATGGTGTCGAAATTCCTCTACGACGCCACGCTCCTGCGCGGCTCCATCACCCGCGGCGTGGCGGGCCTGGGCAAGGAATTCATCACCCTGATCGCGCTTGCCGCGGTGATGATCTACCAGGACTGGAAGCTGGCGCTGATCTCGGTGCTGGTGCTGCCGCTGATCGCGCTGGTCACCCGCATCATCAGCAAATCGCTGCGCAAGGCCTCCACCCGCGGCATGCAGCAGACCGGCATCCTGTCGCGCGCCCTGAGCGAGGCGCTGGCCGGACGGCGCGTCATCAAGGCCTACAATCTGGAAGACCACGCGGTCGAGATCGCGGACAGCCGCATCGCCCAGCGCCTGAAATATCTGTTGCGGGCGGTGCGGGCGCGTTCGGCTGCGGTGCCGGCGACGGATCTGATCGGCGGCATTGCGGCGGCGGCCACCTTCTTCTATGCCGGCTATCAGGGCCTGCACGGCGAACTCGCGATCAACCAATTCGCCTCCTTTGTCGCGGCGATGCTGCTGGCGCAGCAGCCGGTGCGGAACTTGACGCAGTTGTGGACGATTTCCACCGAAGGCCTTTCCGCCGCCAACCGTATCTTCGCGCTGATCGATTCGAGGCCTGCCATCGTCGATGCCCCCGGTGTCCAGCCGCTCAGAGTCTCGCCGCCGCCCAGAAGCGGCGCGGTGCGCTTCGACAATGTGCGCTTCGCCTATCAGGACGGTTCGACGGCGCTCGATGGAGTCACGCTCGACATTCCGCCGGGCAAGAAGGTGGCGCTGGTGGGGCCCTCCGGCGCAGGCAAGACCACTGTCTTCAACCTGCTCTTGCGTTTCTTCGAGTTCGATTCCGGAACCATCGCGGTCGACGGACAGGACATCCGCACCGTCACGCTCCAATCGCTGCGCGACGCCATGGCGCTGGTCACCCAGGAGCCGATCGTGTTTGACGAAACCGTGGCGGACAACATTGCGCTCGGCCGGCGCGGCGCCAGTCGCGCGGAGATCGTCGCCGCCGCCAAAGCCGCCGCAGCCGACGGTTTCATCAACGAAATTGCCGGCGGCTATGACGCGGCGGTCGGCGAAGGCGGGCTGAAACTCTCCGGCGGGCAGCGCCAGCGCATCGCCATCGCCCGCGCCATGCTGCGCAATGCTCCGATCCTGCTGCTCGACGAAGCCACCTCCTCGCTCGACACCGAAAGCGAGCGGCAGGTGCAGCAGGCGCTCGCCACCCTGATGAAGGGCCGCACCACCATCGTCATCGCCCATCGCCTTTCCACCGTGCTCGATGCCGACCGCATCTATGTGCTCGACCGCGGCCGCGTGGTGGAAGCGGGCACGCATGCCGAGCTGATGGCCAAGAACGGACTCTACACCCGGCTCTATCAGCACAATCTGCACGAGGAGCCGGCGCCGGTCGCCGCCGCGGATTGACCATGGCGCGCCGGCCGCTTGCGCTGCTTGCCTATCGCTGGGCGACGACGGCACTGGCCCCGGCGGTGCCGCTGCTGCTGAAGCGGCGAGCGCTGCGCGGCAAGGAAAACCGCGCGCGCATGGAAGAGCGGCTGGGCAATGCCAGCCGGTCGCGGCCGGACGGTGCGCTCATCTGGATACACGGCGCCAGCGTCGGCGAATGCCTGGCCGCGCTGCCGCTGATCGACGAGCTGCTGAAAGCGCCGGATCGCTCGGTGCTGATCACCAGCGGCACCGTGACGTCCGCCAACCTGATGGCCGAGCGGCTGCCGCCGCGGGCCTTCCATCAGTTCGCGCCGGTCGACGCGCCGGCGGCCGTCCGGCGCTTCCTCGACCATTGGCGGCCTGCCATCGGTCTGTTCGTGGATTCGGAAATCTGGCCCAATATCCTCATGGAGTCGCGAGCGAGGGGCATTCGCCTGGCCTTGGTGAACGGACGCCTGTCGGCGCGCTCCTTCACGGGCTGGCGGCGCCTGCCGCGCACCGCCGCCGCCCTGCTCTCCTCCTACGATCTTTGCCTGGCGCAGGACGGCGAAACGGCGGATCGGCTGACCGCGCTCGGCGCGCGCAAGGTTGAGATCACCGGCAGCCTGAAGGCCGATGCGCCGCCGCTGCCGGCGGATGCGGCAAGGCTTGCGGCGCTGAAGCAGGCCATCGGGGCCCGGCCGGTGCTGCTGGCCGCCAGCACCCATCCCGGCGAGGACGAAACCATCCTGCCGGCGCACGATGCGCTGCGAAAACAGTTTCCCGATCTCCTGACCATCGTGGTGCCGCGCCATCCGGAGCGCGGCCAGGATATCGCCATGCTGTGCGGCGCCAGGCCCGTGGCGCGCCGCGCCACCGGTGCGCTGCCATCCGACAAGACGGCGGTCTATGTTGGCGATACCATGGGGGAACTGGGGCTGTTTTTTCGCGTCGCGCCGTTCGCCTTCATTGGCGGGAGCCTGATCCCGCATGGCGGACAGAATCCGCTGGAGCCGGCGCGGCTTCGCTGCGCCGTGCTGGCCGGTCCGCACACGGAAAACTTCATCGCCAGCTACGACGCCATTCTCGCGGCGCAAGGCGCCGGCCGCGTCCATTCCTCGCTCGAGATCGCCGCGCTTGCGGGGCGCCTTATCGCCGATCCGGCGGAGGCGCGCAGGATGGGCGAGGCCGCTTCGCGGGCGGCGGCGAGCCTCGGCGGCGCGATGGAAAAGACGCGCGCGGCCGTTGAAGCATTGTTGGCTGGCAATGCGCGCACCTGAATTCTGGAACGGCCATGACGTTATGGCGCGGCTGGCGATCGCCGTGCTCTCGCCGATCGGCTCGCTTTACGGCGCCAGTGTTGCGTTCAAGGCTGCGCGCTCCCGGCCTTACCATTCAAGCGCCAAGGTGGTCTGCGTCGGCAATCTCACCGCCGGCGGCACCGGAAAAACACCGATCGCCATCGCCATTGCGCGCACGCTCACAGAGCGACGATTGAACACCGTCGTCTTGACCCGCGGCTATGGCGGCCGCACGCGCGGACCCGTCGCGGTCGATGCCGAACAAGACCTCGCGAACGACGTGGGCGACGAAGCCCTGGTGCTGGC